>JBASWO010000078.1:0-26810 GCA_049276515.1 Alphaproteobacteria bacterium | reverse complement strand
AGGTAATGTCGGTAAAGTCATTGGCGTTGCGATCAATTATAAGATGCATGGTGTTGAGACGGGATCAAAGCAACCGACTGAGCCCACGCTGTTTTTAAAAGCAACCTCATCTATTTCTGGCGCCTATGATGCTATTGAACTGCCGCCTGGTTCTGAAAAATTAGATTGGGAAGTTGAGCTCGGCGTTATCATTGGCAATACAGCCAAGAATATCACCCAAGATGAAGCGCGTAGTTATATAGCGGGCTATTGTGTTGTCGATGATGTTTCAGAACGCGCCTTTCAATTAGAGCGCGGCGGCCAGCAACATACTAAAGGTAAGAGCGCCGATACATTTTGCCCGCTTGGTCCATGGCTTGTGACGCGCGATGAAATTCCTGACCCACAAAATTTGCGTCTCTGGACCAAGGTCAATGGTGAGATGATGCAAAACGGGACAACAGCTGATATGTTGTTCTCAGTTGATCAATTGGTTAGCTACATCAGTGAGTTTATGACCTTGCAGCCTGGTGATGTGATTGCCACGGGAACACCAGATGGTGTGGGGCGTGGCCGTAATCCACCACTCTATCTGAAAAAAGGTGATGTGATTGAGCTTGGCGTTGATGGCTTAGGTGCTCAAAAGCACACTATTTCTTAAGTTCAAAAATCGCATCAACTTCGACAGCAGCATTACGCGGTAAGCAGGGAACGCCAACAGCAAAACGTGCATGTTTGCCAGCCTCCCCTAAGACCTGTTCCATAAGCTCAGATGCGCCATTCATCACTTGTGGTTGTTCAAAAAAATCAGAGGTTGATGCAATGAAGCCGCCTAATTTAATGCAGCGAGCAACTTTACTCAGATCACCACCAGCTGCACTTTTGACTTGGGCTAAAATATTGAGACCGCACAGGCGCGCCGCATCTTTGCCTGTTGCCATATCCACATTCTCACCAAGCTTACCGGTGATTTTGACCTTGCCATCTTCAAGAGGTAATTGTCCTGAGATAAAAACCAGATTGCCGCTGATGGTATAAGGCACGTAAGCTGCGACAGGTGTGGAGGGTGCCGGTAGCGTAATGCCAAGTGTTTTGAGGTGTTGATCAATCGATGACATATTTATGCAGCACCTTGTGGTTGGGGTCTGGATCGGGTAGCGCGTCGAGCCAGGAGTGCAGCAAGCAATTGAGCCCGGTCATTATCGTCTGATAGTTTTTTAGCGGCTGCTCTAAACGAACCACCATTTTCACTTTTTAAGAGAGCTGTAGCAAGGACAAGTGACGATGGCTCGGTTACCCAGGCTTGGCCTGCCGCCCATAAGGGTCTCACGAGCTCACGATATTCGGGAATAGCTGATGTAGGGTTTGTCGCTACAAGTTCACGTACAACTCTTGCTAACTCGACGCGGAGGGGAACAGCTTCAATGATCGTGAAGTCTTCAGCCTGTGCCGCACCAATAATTCTTTCTCTCAGTGTATGAATATTAGCTACCATAATTAGTCACCCATAATTTGTGATGGGTGACGATAGCAAGCTACGTTATCTTGGCAATAAGGTTATTAGATACGGAACGCCTTGCGTGCACGGCCTTTTGGGCGCTGCGTTGTGTTTTGATGCAGTAAAGCGCGTTGCGGACGGTTGAAAATATGACGATCTTCGTCATCAACAGCGACGGGTAAATCCCCTACTACGGGCGCATCTTTCTTATGGCCGCTGCTGCGGTTGAAGGGGAAATGTGAAGAACTGTTAGTCATAAAATTCTCCAATAAATCTAAGGTTTATATTAGCAAACAGACGTTAAACAACGATAAAACCCTTATTTAACAGGGGCTTGTGCAGAGCCAATGTCAAAAAACCCAATAAAAATGGTAGTTATTGTGCAGTCGCGAGTTAGCTAAATCCGCTTAGCGGACGAACTCGTCTTCCTTCTTTTCGTCACCCTTCGGTGCGATAGGAGGCGCTGCTTGGTACTTAAAAGTCAGCTTCTCAGTCGCGGCATCGAAACCAACGATGACCGTGCCGCCTTTTTGAAGATCACCGAACAGTAATTCTTCAGCGAGCGGTTTCTTAAGCTGTTCTTGAATGGTGCGGCCCAAAGGACGTGCACCATACGAAGGATCATAACCCTTCTTGCCGAGCCAAGCTTTCGCATCAGCTGACAATTCAATCGTCACACCGCGGTCGGCCAATTGGCCTTCCAGCTGGAGGACAAACTTATCGACAACGCGGTCAATCACTTCCGGCGTCAATGAATTGAACGGAATAATTGCATCCAAACGATTGCGGAATTCTGGTGTGAAGAGACGATTGATAGCGTCTGTATCTTCGCCTTCACGTTTATCACGAACGAAACCGATCACAGCCTTTGTGAGATCAGCAGCACCAGCATTGGTGGTCATGATCAAAATGACATTACGGAAATCTACAATCTTACCGTTATGGTCGGTCAGCTTGCCGTGATCCATCACCTGCAAAAGAATGTTGTAGAGATCGAAATGTGCCTTTTCGATTTCATCGAGCAGCAAGACGCAGTGCGGATTTTGATCAACCGCATCCGTCAAGAGACCGCCCTGATCAAAACCAACATAACCAGGAGGAGCGCCAATCAAACGCGAGATGCTATGACGTTCCATATATTCGGACATATCAAAGCGCTTTAATTCAATACCCATGCTCATCGCCAATTGGCGCGCGACTTCGGTTTTACCGACGCCAGTGGGGCCTGAGAAAAGGTAGCTGCCAATAGGTTTTTCAGGCTCACGCAAGCCGGCGCGCGCCAGTTTAATCGCGGCGACAAGGGCCTGAATGGCTGTGCTTTGACCATAAACCATAGCCTTCAAGTCGCGCTCTAAATTACGCAATGTCTCTCTATCATCATGATTGACGGACTTAGCTGGGATGCGTGCAATTTTTGCGACGATATCTTCAATATCGCCAATTTCAATTGTGGCTTTGCGCTTATCGGGCGAAACCAACATTTGTGATGCGCCAGCTTCATCCAACACATCAATCGCTTTATCTGGTAATTTCCGATCACCAATATAACGTGCTGAAAGCTCAACAGCAGCTCGTATGGCCTCTTCGGTGTATTTCACCTTATGGTGCTCTTCGTAATAGGGCTTAAGGCCCGTCAAAATTTTGACCGCATCTTCTTGCGATGGTTCATGCACATCAATCTTTTGGAAACGACGTACAAGCGCACGATCTTTCTCAAAATAATTGCGATATTCTTTATAAGTAGTAGAGCCGATGCAACGTAAGGAGCCATTGGCCAGGGCGGGCTTCAAAAGGTTTGATGCATCCATCGAACCGCCTGATGTAGCGCCAGCACCAATCACCGTGTGAATTTCATCGATAAAGAGGACAGAGCCTGGAATGGTTTTCAGCTCAGCTAAAACATTTTTAAGCCGTTCTTCAAAATCACCACGGTAACGAGTACCCGCCAATAGAAGGCCCATATCTAGCGCATAAATGATCGCATTATTGAGGACTTCTGGTACTTCACCCTTGATGATGCGGCGTGCAAGGCCTTCAGCTATAGCTGTTTTACCAACGCCAGATTCGCCAACATAAAGAGGATTATTTTTCTGACGACGGCATAGAATTTGAATGGTGCGGTCAACCTCAGCGCTACGACCAATCAAAGGATCGATTTTTCCTTCTTTGGCTTTTGCATTCAGATTGACGCAATATGCATCAAGCGCTTCTTGACCTTTTTTAGCTGAGCGTTCAGCCACATCTTCTTCAGTGCCTGCAGGTGCTCCAGCACCAGCGCCTGATTTCGCTTTTGTAATACCGTGTGAGATATAATTGACGGCATCAAAGCGCGTCATATCGTGGCCTTGCAGATAATAAACGGCATGGCTTTCACGCTCAGAGAAAAGAGAGACAAGCACATTGGCGCCCGTCACTTCTTCGCGGCCTGACGATTGAACATGAATAACAGCGCGTTGTAAGACGCGCTGGAAGCCAGCCGTTGGTTTCGCATCATCGCCGCTATGGACAGAAAGTCCGGTCAGCTCTTCATCAAGATATGTGACGAGTTCAGCGCGCAATTTATCTAAATTAACATTGCAGGCGCGCATAACAGCGACAGCATCCTGGTCTTCTGTCAAAGCCAGGAGCAAATGTTCCAAAGTCGAGTATTCGTGGCGGCGTTCATTCGCCAAAGCCAGCGCGTGATGTAAAGTCCGTTCAAGATTGCGTGAGAGCACTTAAAACCCTCCTTTAAAACTGTCCCTGGATGGGTCAGCCGTACTATTAGAGATAGTAACTATTCAATCCTAAACAAGGGGTAAAACCCCTTGAATTACGCGTGTTTCCTAAGCTTAACCGCGTCCTTTGTAGGGCGCAACGCCTGTTTCTGGGACGTAAATATCAGCTGGCAGCCGTCCTTTTTGAAAGAAAACATCAATTGGCATACCACCCCTTGGATACCAATAACCTGAGATGCGGAGCCATTTGGGCTTAATCGTCTCAATCAATCTCTGACCAATGCCCACAGTGCAGGCTTCATGGAAGTCGCCATGATTGCGAAAGGACTGTAGATAAAGTTTGAGCGACTTGCTCTCAACGAGATGTTTGCCTGGTACGTAATCAATCACGATATGAGCGAAATCGGGCTGACCTGTTAGTGGGCAGAGGTTGGTAAATTCAGGACAAGTAAAACGCACGAGATAATCGTGCTGTAGAAAAGGTTTTTCAACTTTTTCTAATTTTGCTTTATCGGGTGATGTAGGTAGCGCAACTTTGCGACCCAACTGCGTCAAATTTTTATAAGATGTTTTAGCCATTATTCTTTTTCCATGGTGCATTGAAGAGGGTGCTGCGCCTGTTTAGCGGCTGTCATCACCTGATTAACTTTGGTCTCGGCTACTTCATGCGTGTAAACACCGCAAAGTCCTGCGCCCTTTTTATGAACATGCAACATGATGCGTGTCGCCTCTTCCCGTGACTTATTGAAAAAAGTCTCAAGGACCTGCACCACAAATTCCATCGGCGTGTAATCATCGTTCAACAAAAAAACCTTATACATAGAAGGTTTTTTGGTCGCAGGTTTAGGTTTCACCGTAATATTGGTGTGGGGCGTGATGGTGCCGGCATCATCATTTTTATCGCCAGCCATGATAGATATTAAGCGCGTCATGCGCGCAGGTATAGCAGATCACCGCTTTAGAAATAAAGTAGTGCTGAAACTATAGGTTTTGGGCTTTTCTTTAAGCGCGTGCTTCTAAAAGAGCAGATCTACGTGCCATTAAGCCAGGTGCTTCTGCTTGAGATTGGCGAACAAAGGTTTCTGCATGTGCCAAAATTCTCTCAAGGTGATGGTCTTTGCAGAGACCATGATCAGCTTTGATTGTCGGAAATCTTTCCGCGCGATCGGTGCTACCTTGGACATAACGTCGGTTGGGAACTTCGAGTAGAGTATCAATACGTCCTGCACCAGTTGGTAGGCGGCTCAAATAAGTTTCAAAATCTACTTTAGGTGAGGCGTGATCATTATCGCCATCAACAATTACAATAGGTGCGCCACGCCAGTTTTCTTTAGGAGGGTGTGGTACCCAAGTCGTGCGTGCATCATCAGCATAGCGACCATTGAGATCAAGAGCATCAGAGCTTGTTAGAATGGCTTTTGTATAAATCATCTCAGTAGGTGCACCGAGAGGGCTGGCGACAAAGCCTTGTTCTGCAAATTTGTCAGGATTTTTATTAATGAGTTGCGTCATATAGCCATTAGGGCCTGTGAGGCTCAAGGTTGGTACAATGCTAACGACGCCTGCAATAACGCCAGGATCCCGCTCGCTCATTTCTTCATTCAGAATAAGTGCGTTCCAACCACCGATGCTGTGACCTACGAGCGTTGTAGGACCTACTACGCTTGGATCACAAAATTGCTCAAAAACAAAACGAGCATCATCGAGATATCTATCAAAACCATATTGGCGAACAGTGTGGTGATCGCCTCGGCCAATAAGGTCGTGGGCAGTGTATTCTAGAGATACAAAATTGACACCTTGATCAGCCGCCCATTGTTCAACTGCTCTATGTGTTGGAAAATTAAAGGTTGCATGGAAGCCAGGAATAAAAAACACACACGCATCATTTGTGCGATCAGTAACCACATTAACGTGAAGAGGGCCGTGAGGTGTCTCAATATACTGGTTCATAGTTATTCCTACAGTCTTGAAGTGTGATGACGTAAATTAGCCCGCGACCAAGACAGGTGCAGGAGAAGTTTTACCGCTTGCTAATGCTAGATTGGCAGCCATTCTTGCAATTTGTTGATCGGGCGTAAGTGCTAGCCACATTTGACGATCGCCACCCAAATTGTTGTCCGCGAGCATGTTATCTACGCGTTGACGCAAGGTCATTTGTGACCAATCAGGGCCAACAGGTACTTTAGGTTCAGGCATAGGTGCTGCAGATAAACCAACGGTAGCATCAGACTTTTTTGCTATTCTTGCAGTAAGCTCTTCCGCTGTCGTGCCGAGCAGTGCCTCCATTCTCTTCACTTGATCAGCGGGAGAAAGCACGCGCCAAGAATTGAGAAAGGCAGCAGGTTGCGATGTATCAGCAAGCAGATTTGCTATGCGATCCGCAATACTCATATCGCCTAATGTTTGAATAGTCATGATTAGGCAGCCATAGTTGGAGCAAGTTGAGGTCTCATTTTCCACTTCACCAATGCTGAAGGGCGACCTGGGGGTGTTGTTGAACCAAAGGTAATTACTTGAGCTTTTGCAGTGAGGTCACCGATAACCACTTCTTCTTGTGTACCGGCGCCGCCCTTGGCTTCTAATGTCATAGTCATTTATGTCTCCATAATATTGGTGACGCGGATTTATCAGAAAATAGGCTGAGTCACTACTAACTTATTGTTTTCATGAGATAATTGGTGCAGTGCAACATAAGTGACAAAGACCATCATTGATTTTTCAGGGCAAAATCTTTTCGCATGTGCAAAAATAAATCGAGATGCTGTGGAAAACTCTCTCTTAAAGTTAGGATTGGTACATCATGATTCGTCCTCATCCGCGTTCTGGCCGCGCTTTTGCCGGTATGAAAATTGGTCTTCTTGGCGGTTCTTTTAATCCTGCGCATGACGGACATCGCGCTATGAGCATCTATGCTTTGAAGCGTCTTGGTATCGATCAAGTGTGGTGGATGGTCAGTCCACAAAATCCCCTCAAATCAACAAAAGGTATGGCGCCTCTGAAAGAGCGCATGAAACAAGCCAGTGCTTTTGCTGATCATCGTAAAATTGTTGTGACGGATATCGAAGATCAATTGGGCACGCGTTATACGATCGATACGCTCGAAGCCCTCCAGAAACATTTTCCAGCCACACGTTTTCTTTGGCTGATGGGCGCTGATAATCTGCAACAGATGACGCGTTGGAAAAAATGGCCACAAATCTTCAGTCTTGTGCCAGTTGCTGTTTTTCGCCGTCCCGCCTATGCTATAGGCCATGGGTTTGGTAAGGTAACGCAGCGTTTTAAACGCTATGGCTTGCCAATCAGCCAAGCAAAAAACATCGCTAAGTTTGATGCGCCAGCTTGGATGCTTTTGGATAATCCTAAGAATAAAATCTCTGCAACTGAAATTCGTAAAACAAAAAACTAAGAGGAAGGCTCAACGTGGGAAAGACAAAGAAGAAGACGGCGCAAAAAACACACAACAAAAAAGCCGGAAAAAAAACCAATAAGAAAACATCGCCTAAAAGAGTTGTGGCCAAGAAAGCCATTAAAAGGCCTGCGCCAAAAAAGGCGCCACAAAAGGTAGTCACACGCAAACTAACGCGCCGTCCTGAGGCCAGCAAACGCCCAGCGGGCTTGCCCGAGAAATTACGCGATGCAGCTCTCAAAGTTCTCGATCAACGCCAAGCAGAAGAAGTTTTCACGGTTGATCTCGTCGGCAAAAGTAGTGTCGCTGATTATATTATCATCGCATCGGGCCGCGCCTCACGTCAGTTGGCTGCGATTGGACACTATCTCGAAGATGAGTTTGAGAAATTAGGCGTTGAGCGCGTGCGTGTCGAAGGTGCATCAGAAGGCAATTGGGTTCTGATTGATGCGGGCGATGTGATTGTGCATTTGTTCCGTCCTGAAGTGCGGCGTTATTACAATCTTGAAAGCATCTGGGAGAAATAATCCCGTTTCATGAAAAGTCTGGTACTCGCCATTGGTAAAATGCGCGGCACTGAAGCCGAATGGTGTGATGAATATCTGAAACGCCTCAAAGGCTCTGTGAGTGTTAAGGATATGGCGGCCTCAAAATCTTTAGATGGCGTCGCCGCTCAAAAAGCTGAAGCGGAGCTCCTTCTCAAGGCGCTTCCTACAAAAACCTTTGTCGTTGTTCTTGATGAGCGCGGTAAAGATCTCTCAAGCCGTGAATTCGCAGCCAAAGTAAAGTCCTGGCAAGAGCAGGGCGATAATGTCACCTATATTATAGGCGGGGCTGATGGTGTGACGGATGCTATCAAACAGCGCGCTCATTTTACGCTGGGTTTTGGCAAATTGACATGGCCCCATCGTCTGGTGCGTGTCATGCTTTTGGAGCAACTTTACAGAGCCCAGCAAATTAATGCCGGCCATCCTTATCACAGGGATTAAATGAGCGCTCTTCAACAGAAAATAGCAAAAACAGCTAAGGCTGGCTGGAAAGTGGGAGCACGCAAAATCAGCAAAACTTTCCTTTTTAAGGATTTTGATGTGGCGTTTAGCTTTATGAAACGCTGTCATTCTGCCATAGAAAAGCTGGATCATCATCCCGAATGGTCCAATACTTATAATAAGGTCAAAGTTGTACTCACTACCCATGATACTGGCGGCATAACTTTAAAAGATGTAGAGCTTGCCGCAGCCATGGATAAAATAGCCGCTCTTTTGAAAGCCAAGGATAAGTGATGGTAAGACCGCGTCCCGTTGTATTGTGTGTGCTTGATGGCTGGGGTTGCCGCGAGGATGCTGCTGACAATGCGATCAGCCAAGCTAAGGCACCAAATTTTCGCCGGGCCTGGAGCACATATCCGCATGCGGTTTTAGAAGCCTCTGAAGAACATGTCGGCTTGCCCAAAGGCCAGATCGGTAATTCTGAAGTTGGCCATATGCATCTTGGTGCAGGTCGTGTGATCTTTCAGGATCTGCCAATGATCGATAAGGCTATCGCTGGGAATGAGTTGGTAAAAAATCCAGCGCTGCAAAAATTGATTAAACAGTTGAGAGCAAGTAACGGGACATGTCATGTGATGGGGCTTGCATCACCAGGCGGGGTGCACGCGCATCAAGATCATATGGTTGCGCTCGCACGTGAAGTTGCCAAGGCAGGTGTTCCTGTGGCTGTTCACGCTTTTCTTGATGGTCGCGATGTTCCACCCCAATCATCAGCGCAGCAAATTGAAAAATTTGCAGCTGATCTCAAGAAAATCGATGGCGTGAAGTTGGCAACATTGTGCGGCCGTTATTACGCGATGGATCGTGATAAACGCTGGGAACGTGCAGAAAAAGCCTATGATTTGCTGACCCAGGGCCATGGTGCTCAGGCGACTGACCCTGTTGCTGCCATTCGTGCCAGCTATGATGAAAATGTCCATGATGAATTTGTTATGCCGGTAGCCTTAAACGGTTATCAGGGCATGAAAGATGGTGATGGTATTCTATTTGCTAATTTCCGTGCCGATCGCGCGCGTGAAATTCTCACCATTTTACTCGATGATACTTTCAAGGGTTTTGTTCGTAAGAAGGCAATCAAATTTGCTGCGGCTGCAGGCATGGTGGAATATTCCGATCAGCTCAATCCGCTGATGTCAGCTTTATTCCCACCTAAAGTCATCGAAAAAGGCATGGGTGAGATTATTGCGGCCGCTGGTTTGCGTCAGTTGCGTATCGCTGAAACTGAAAAATATCCTCATGTCACTTTCTTTTTTAATGGCGGCCGAGAAGAGCCTTATAATGGTGAGGAACGCATTGTCGTGCCATCGCCTAAAGTTGCGACATATGATCTGCAACCTGAAATGTCGGCACGTGGTGTCACGGATAAAGTCGTTGAAGCGATCGAAAGCAGTAAATTTGATTTTATCGTTTTGAATTATGCTAACCCCGACATGGTTGGTCATACCGGTATTTTAGAAGCAGCCGTGAAAGCTGTCGAAGTGATTGATGAATGTTTGGGACGCTTATTTACCGCCGTTGAAAAACAAGGCGGCATCGTTTTGCTTACTGCTGATCACGGCAATTGTGAGCATATGTATGATTATACAACGCGTGGTCCACACACGGCACATACTTTAGAAAAAGTGCCCGTCCTTTTGGTGGGAGCACCAAAAACCGTCAAGGGATTGCGTAATGGCAAACTGGCCGATGTGGCGCCAACTTTGCTCGAGCTTATGGGGATGCAAAAACCCGCTGTCATGGATGGCCAAACATTGCTTGTCCAATAAGCCTATGGCGCCGATAATCGCGCCATGATTCTACGGTTTCTCTCTATTTTATGTGCCTTTGTGCTCGCCTCGCAGCCTTTAATGGCGGCGCCGCGCGACGAATTGAATAAGGTTGAACAACAACTCGATCAACACAAACAAAAAGCTGAAGCGCTTGATGAAAAAGCGCGTGAGACCAGTGAAAGTCTCAAAGATTTGCGCCAGAAATTAATTGGCGCTGCTGCTGCTATGCAGGACAAGGAAAAAGAACAAGAGATCCTCGAAGATCGTCTTGATGAGCTCACGCGCGATATCGATAGCAAAAGCGGTGCTCTTAAAGAAGAAAAAGAAAAACTCAATCGTATGACAGATGCGATGATCGAGCTTAGTCGCCAACCACCTGAAAGTGAATTTCTTCAAAATGATCTCAGTAGTGATCACGTGCATCGCGCCATTTTACTGCGTTCCATTTTACCAAAATTGCGTGAGCAGACAGAGGCCATTGCTCGGGATCTAACAAGTCTCAATGATCTTCAGGATCAAATGGCCGAACAAAAACGTTTGGTCATTGCCGCGCGTGCTAATTTACAAAATCAGCAAAAAGAATTGGATCAGCTCATCAAGACACGACAGGGACTGTTACAAAAAACTGAAGAACAAAAAGAAGCTATTGCCAAACAATTGGCGTCTTTGACCAATGAAGCCAAAGATCTTCACCAGCTCTTAGACAAAGTGACACCCAAAAAACGGGTGCAACCCCGGCAACCCAATTTACGCTCAAGCTTGAAGCCACCCGTTGCTGGAAATATCAAGCAAGGCTATGGAGCCAAAGATGCGGATGGTGTTATTAGCCAGGGCCTAACTTTTACAGCTCTATCGGGCAGTCCCGTTGTTGCACCCAAGGATGGCAAGGTCGTTTTTGCAGGACCCTTCCGGGGCTATGGCAAGATTTTGATTTTGCAGCATGACAGTGGCTATCACAGCTTTTTAGCGGGCTTTGGCCGAATTGATGCTGATATGGGCCAAGAGGTGGAAACGGGTGAACCCTTGGGGGTTTTGCCCGTTAAAACAGGCGGCAAGCCTGAGCTTTATTTTGAATGGCGGCATGATAACGAAGCTGTCGACCCCACAGATGGAATTGCGCTATCAAAAAGCCGTTAAGATTGTATAATCTGGGGCCTGAGCCCGTCCTTACCTACTGAAACTTTATCCTGCCGTCTCCATAGGATCATCGATGAAACCGATTTATCGTCTAATTGCTGTGTTCTCCGCCGTTGCCGTACTGGCGACCGCACCGATTTGGGCAAAAACACCGCCTAAGGAAGCGCCAGCCAAGGTTCTGGAAACAGACTCAGCCGATACATTTAAACAACTCACTCTTTTCTCGGATGTTCTTGAGAGAGTGCGTGCTGACTATGTTGATCCTGTAACGGATGACAAGCTCATCGAAGCTTCGCTCAATGGCATGCTGAGTTCTCTCGATCCGCACTCAGGGTATCTCAATAAGAAAAATTTCCAAGATATGCAGACCCAAACCAAAGGTGAGTTTGGTGGTCTTGGCATTGAGGTGACGATGGAAAACAATATCGTCAAAGTTATCTCACCTATTGACGATACACCGGCAGCTAAGGCTGGCATTCAAGCAGGCGACCTCATCACGCATATTGATACAAAGCCCGTAACAGAACTCACGCTGGCTGAAGCCGTTGATAAAATGCGGGGCACGCCAGGAACAAAGATTACACTAACTATTCGTAGAGGCAGCCTCAACAGTCAGCCCTTTGATGTCACACTAACGCGCGCGGTTATTCATGTGCAGTCAGTACGGTGGGAGCCGAAGGGCAATATTGCCTATATTCGTCTCACCGCCTTTAACGAGCAGACACAGATTGGTCTCGATAAAGCCCTGAAAGAAGCTGAAGATAAAATCGGCGCTAAGCTTGAAGGTTATGTGCTTGATTTGCGCAATAATCCCGGGGGTTTATTGGATCAAGCCATTTCTGTTTCCAGTGCGTTCCTGGGAGCCGGTAAAGAGGTTGTTTCAACGCGTAGCCGCCACAAAGAAGAAGATCAAAGCTTCACTGCCAAAGGCGGTGATAAGGCGCACGGTAAGCCGATCGCTATTTTGATCAATGGTGGCTCAGCTTCAGCTTCAGAAATTGTTGCTGGCGCTTTGCAAGATCATAAGCGTGCTATTTTGGTTGGTACCAAGAGCTTTGGTAAGGGCTCGGTGCAAACCATTATTCCTGTTGCTGGTGGTGGAGCTATGCGCTTGACGACGGCACGTTACTATACGCCCTCAGGTCGTTCGATTCAGGCTTTGGGTATTGAGCCCGATATCGTTGTTCAACCTGCGAAGCTAGAAAAACTAGCATCAGGTCCAAGTATCCATGAAGCTGATCTACGTGGTGCTCTTCAAAACACAGACAGTAAGACTAAAACTCAAGTCACAACCACGGTCGTCACTGTCGATGATGATAATGCCAACTCAGATCAAGCAGACGGCAAAGATAAGAAGGATGGTAAAAAAGATGAGCCGCCATTCGATTATCAATTGGCGCGTGCCTTGGATATGATCCGCGGCATTCATTTGTTCGAAAACAAGGCCGGAGCCAAGTAAGTGTCAGCCCCGGCTGAAGAACCTAAAGTGGAGCAGGGCAAAGCCACGGTGCCGCCATGGCAAGAAACCCGGCTGGCCCGTTATCCGCGTAAGCATAAAATAGCTGCGGTTATTGGGTTTTTGGTCGTGATTATTGCGCCATGGTTTGTACCTGTTGCGGTTCTTGAAGATGTTAAAAAACTGCAGCCTGAAATAAGTTCGGAAAGCGGCGATACATCAAACGGCATTCAACTTCCGGATACGGCTGAACATGCACTTGGCCCCGCCGATTTTAGCGGCGAAGCTCTCAATGATCAGGATGATCGCAACATCAAAATGGTCAAAGCACCGGATACAGGTCTTTCAGAAGACACACGTGAAGGAAGTCTGCCGCGTATCGGAGAAGATGGTCGGCAGCCTTGGCAAATTTACGCGCGTCCGTTCAACACATCTGATCGCCGCCCGCGCATTGCGATTGTCGTCGTTGATTTAGGATTGTCGCGCGTGACGACAGATGCTGCGATCAACCGTTTGCCAGCGAATGTAACACTTGCTTTTGATGCTCAAAGTCCTGTGATTGGTGCTTGGAACTCACGGGCCCGCCAAGATGGTCATGAAACCCTCATGATGATTCCTATGGAGCCATTTGACTATCCGCGCAGCGATCCGGGCCCCAATGTGTTGCTCACCAACGTGCCCAATACGGATAATCTGGCGCGCCTTTATAACTCTCTACGCCAAGCCTCAGGCTATGTCGGGATTATGACGTTAAGCGGCTCCCGCTTTACAACAGATCCCGACAAATTGGCGCCTGTTCTTGATGTGCTGCGTAAACGCGGCCTCATGATTTTTGATGCACGTATCGCACCTCACAGCGCCATTATGGATATGGCACGCAATCAGCATGTTCCGGCGGTTGCGAGCACTTTACGCATAGATCAAAATCCATCACCGGAAGCCATTGATGCCTCTTTGGCGCAATTGGAAAAAACGGCGCGTTTAACAGGGCATGCGGTCGGTATTATATCTGCTCTCCCCGTTTCTGTTGACCGTTTGCAGGTATGGCTCAAAGATCTACCCCAACGCGGTATTGCCTTGGCGCCTTTATCGGCTATGGTTCAGTAAGGTATTGTGTGGATTTGTTATGAGCGTTGATCCGTTACAGCTTCCGTATCGCCGTGGTGTTGGTTTGTGCCTCTTTAATGCACAAGGCTTGGTGTTGGTTGCTGAACGCCGTGATCGCAGAGGTGCTTGGCAAATGCCACAGGGTGGTATTCAAAAAGACGAAGATCTGCGTGTCGCCGCTTTACGTGAGTTGAAAGAAGAAATCGGCACAGACAATGCTGAGATCATCGCCATGCTACCCGAAAAACTGACCTATGAATTTCCTGATTGGTTGCAATATCGCGGCGGTGTTTTCCGCGGAAAATATCGTGGCCAAGAGCAAGACTGGTTTGCTTTGCGCTTTTTAGGACAAGATAGCGATATCGACTTATCAGGTGCGCATGAGCCAGAAAACCCCGAATTTATTGCCTGGCGCTGGGCTCCTTTGCACGAAACGCCCAATCTTATCGTTGATTTTAAGCGTCCCGTTTATGAAAAAATTGTCATCGGTTTCAAGCCTCTAGCTGATGCGCTGCAGCGCGGTGAAAAACTACCACCTCTGAAAGTATAATTTCAGTTTGCTGTGAAGTAGGTCATTGGGTAGACCACACTCATTCAAATACAGTCATATTAGTAAAATGATTCTTGGTGGTTAATGACTCAGTCCCATACTCTTGATGGAAAGCATATTCGTATAACGGTTGGCTCACTCGTATTTAACGAGGTTGGCGAAGTTCTTATGGGATATCCTATTCGTGATCGCGTTAACGAAGGATGGCATTTCTCGCAAGGTGGCAAAGAATCGAAAGAAAGAGCCCTCACAGGTTCACGTCGGGAATTGGGTGAAGAATTTGGGGTCGGAAGAAACGATGTGTTCACGATCGCCGCTATCTCAGCTCAACCTTTTTATCCCGTTCCAGGCAATAAACATCCAGAAATTTATCATGGACTGATATTGGGTTTTCATGCCTTTCTCATGAGACCAGGCAGTAAAATCAATCTTGAATCTCGTCTCAATGGCGAGCCACCTGAATATAAAGATTATCGTTGGGTGGAATTAAATGAGGTTGCAGCTATTTGTCCCGCATACAAAGCTGAGGCTTATAAACCACTTGTAGCAGCGGCAACGCCAATTGCTGACGCCATCAAGGCTATCCATCAATCAGGTATTATTTTGCCGCCACGAAAACTAGTGCAGGCTGTTAGAAACAATTCATTTGTTGCTGCTGCTTTTGAAGTGGGGCAGTTAGCGCCGCGCTTACCCCGCTTTCCTGGAAAACCCTACAGACGTCCACTCTTACGAGAGCATGCGGCTTAGAGCGCGTAAGCGACCTACAGTTTCTTTCTCAGGTGTTCCTGTCAAATTGGCCTGGTCATAATGGCGCTGAAAGGCAAGCAAAGCCGCACGCGTAGGACGATCATAAGCACCTGTCGTGGGGCAATCATAGCCGATGGCGCGCAGTAGGTTTTGTACCTCATCATCATCCGCATGTTCATAATCCATAGAAATGGTCTCGGGCCACAGACCAATTCCTATCTGAGCAAGCTCTTGCCAAGGGAACAGTTCGCCTGGGTCTTCTTTGCGGCTAGGGGCAATGTCAGCATGGCCAAGGACTGCCGTTTTAGCTGAGAGATTGTGGCGCTTAATAATATCCCCGAGCAGATTTTTCAGCGCATCAATTTGAGCTGGGGGAAATTTTCGGTAGCCGTTTTGATGCCCTGGATTGACCAACTCAATACCGATTGAGGCACTATTGATATCTGTAATACCTTTCCAAAATCCTTGGCCCGCATGCCAAGCGCGTTTGGCTTCATCTACAAGTTTGAAAATACGACCATCTTCTTCAATCAGATAGTGAGCGCTAACCTTAGCTTTAGGATCACAAAGACGCTGTAAGGCCTCGTCACCTGTAGGCATGCCGGTATAATGCAAAAGGATATAGCTCAGAGGTATAGCTGGATTGCGCTCATCGAAATTGGGTGAACTGTAGCGAATGATATTCATAGGATCCTGTCTTACTTGATGCCACGCATCTTGCAAATAGTGTCGTAGGCAACATTGATACGCTTCATTTTTTCATTCGCCGTCTCAATAAATTCAGGGGGCATGCCTTGTGATACGAGTTTATCGGGGTGATGTTCGCGGATGAGTGCACGATAAGCCAATTTCAGCTCTTCATCCGTTGCTGTAACACTGACGCCTAAAATATCATAGGATTCGTCATATTGGCTGCGAGGTTTGTTGGGTGTCTCTATGTGAACGCCTGCCCGTGCGGCGATACGAGCAAATTCAATTTCATTGAAATTGAAAATACCAGCGACACGCTTAAGAAATTTGATTTCTGCGGCACTCAAACCAGCACTGTCGGCAGCAGCAATCATAAAAAGACCGCCTAAAATTTCTTCAAGCACAGGAGCTGGAAATGTTTGTGCTAATTGAAAAGCATAAGGCTCAAAGCCGTGAATATTTTCGCGGGCACGATCAAAAAGACGACCCACATGTGCTTCTTGAGAAGGAGATACTTGAAACACACGTTTAAAGGTTTCGATTTCAACGCGTGTGACCCGACCATCCACTTTGGCCATCTTTGCGCCCAGCACAATAACGCCCATCGTAAAGGTGCTTTGCTGCATATTGCCGGTAAAATCATTATAATATCCGGCGAGATTGGCCCAGGGATTACCGTTGCCGCTTTCGCCATGCAAATCATGGACATGCCCGATTATAAAGCCAGCAATGGCACCAATAGGGCCACCAGCTGCTAGGCCTAAAGCGCCCCCAATAACTTTGCCCCAAATTCGCATCAGACCAGCATCCTCTTTGCTTTCATTGGCATTATAAGTCATAATCAGCCCATGAAAGTTAAAAAGCAGCATGATCATCCAAAGGAACTTTTGCAAGCTGTAGGCATTCGGCCGACTAGGCAACGGACGGCTTTGGCAACGCTGCTTTTTGATGGTTGCGATAAGCATATGACGGCAGAACAAATCCATGCCGCTATTCGCAAGAACAAGACATATGTTTCCTTAGCCACGGTTTATAATACGCTTCATCAATTCACTAAGGCCGGGCTTTTGCATGAAGTTGTGATCGATTCAAACCGTGTTTATTTTGATACAAATATCGGTGATCACTATCATTTCTTCGATGAATCCAGCGGCGAATTGCACGATATTCCAGCAACAGACATCAAAATAGCCAAGCTTCCCAAAGCACCATCTGGCCATAGTATCGATCATGTCGATGTTGTGATCCGGCTTAAGCCCTCAGCTTAAAGGCTATTTTTTAAGACCCTTGACAGTTTTTAGAATAATTCTAAAATAGATCTCGACATTCAGAGCACGATCCATCCGCATGTAAGGAGGCCGTCATGGCAAAGCTAAAAGGCAGTAAAACCGAACAAAATTTAAAAGACGCATTTTCTGGCGAAAGCCAAGCGAACCGCCGCTACCTTTATTTCGCTCAAAAGGCTGACGTTGAAGGCTACAACGACACTGCGGCTGTTTTCCGCTCCACGGCAGAAGGTGAAACCGGTCACGCACACGGCCATCTCGAATATCTTGAAGAGTCAGGTGATCCTGCAACAGGTAAGCCTATCGGTAAAACATCAGATAATCTTGCTGCTTCCATCGCTGGTGAAACACATGAATATACAGACATGTATCCCGGCATGGCACGTACTGCACGCGAAGAAGGCTTCGATGAAATCGCTGAATGGTTTGAGACTTTGGCAAAAGCAGAAAAATCACATGCCGGTCGCTTCCAAAAAGCACTGGATGAATTGAAGTAATCATCTGATCGAACCAACGGCCGCAAAAGCGGCCGTTGTTTTATCTGGAGCATAAAATGCGCGAAGGCAGTTTACAGGCCCCCACCCGTCATATGGTGGATTGGCAGAACCCCGATTTTTATGATGAGCAAAAACTCGACGCTGAAATGCGCCGTGTTTTTGACATTTGCCACGGTTGCCGACGCTGTTTTAATTTATGTGACAGCTTCCCACGCTTATTTGATTTGATTGATGCCTCACCGTCAGGTGAATTACATGATGTAAAATCTGAAGATTTTAAGCCTGTCGTTGACGCATGCACACTCTGCGATATGTGTTTTATGACGAAGTGCCCTTATGTGCCGCCTCATGAATTTAATCTCGACTTCCCACATCTCATGTTGCGCTACCGCGCCATTGAAGCCAAAAAAGGTGAGACCTCTTTTGTTGAAAAAGAAATTATTAAAACGGATCGCAATGGTGAGTTGGCTAAATTCGTAGCTCCCATTGCGAATTGGGCTACCAATCATCATAATAAAATAACGCGTGGTGTTTTAGAGGTTGTTGCCGGTATTCACCACAACGCAGCCTTGCCAGCTTACGCATCAGAGACTTTCGTTCATCGTGCAAAAAATGCAATTCCAGAAGTGAATAAGTCCGCACCTGCCTATGGGCAGCGTAAGGCTGTGCTCTATGCAACGTGTTCGATGAATTATAATGATCCTGATCTTGGGATGATCGCGCGTCGTCTTCTGGCGCATAATGGCATTGAAACTGAAGTTGTATACCCGGGTTGCTGTGGCATGCCGCAGCTTGAACATGGTGAGATTGCACAGGTTGTTGAGAATGCGCGTAAAGTATCAGGTGAGCTGCAGGGATGGATTGATAAGGGCTATGACGTTATAGCCCTTATTCCGAGCTGTGCCCTCATGCTGAAATTAGAATGGCCACTTCTTGTCCCGGAGACGGATTCATCTCATGCCGGGGTCAAAAAACTAGCGCAGGCTACATTTGATCTCACTGAATTTATCGTTGATATCGCCAAGCGTCATGGTTTGGCAGGTGATATGAAGCCTTTGCCAGGACCTGTGGCACTTCATCTTGCTTGTCATGCGCGTGCCCAAAATATGGGAGCAAAAGCTGCCGAAATGCTCAAACTACTGCCGCAATCAGAAGCTATTACAGTTCTTGAACGCTGCTCAGGACATGGCGGCTCGTGGGGTATTCAAAAAGACAATTTTGAAGCGGCTTTGAAGGTTGGTAAACCCGTAGCGCGGAAAGCGACAGACGTTATGAATGAGGCTGCCGAAAATAATCAAACAGGATTTATCGCATCCGAATGTCCCTTGGCAGCAGCTCACATCGTCCAAGGGGTTGAGAAGATCAACGGAGATATTAAAACACGTCCCTACAACCCAGTTGAAATCTTTGCCATGAGTTTTGGCATTACACGGGAGGCACAATGAAACATCAGATAACTGCAGCAGATATTTTGCCAATGCAGGATTATGCGCGTATCCGCGATGAAAAACGTAAAGCGATTATCGCTATCAAACAGAATCGCCGCGTCGCCCTTGGACCCTACACCACATTCTATTTTGAAAATTTTGATACGATGTGGTTGCAGGTCCAAGAAATGCTACGCATTGAAAAAGGAGGTGCTGAGCAGCTTGAAGATGAACTGCGTGCTTATAACCCTCTGGTTCCTAATGGGAAGGAGCTTACCGCAACCGTCATGTTTGAGATTGATGACCCGATCCGTAGAGCTCAAATTTTAGGGGGCTTGGGCGGCGTCGAAAAGACCATGGAATTACGCTTGGGTGGTGAAATCATCAAAGGTCGTGCCGAAGAAGATCTCGATTACACCTCGGAAGAAGGCAAGGCATCCTCTGTGCAATTCGTACATTTCCCTTTTACAGCCCAACAAATTGCCGCTTTTAAGGATTTAAAGACTGAAGTCATTGTAGCTATCTCGCACCCGCAATATGCACATATGGCTGTGATGCAACAGTCGGTGAAACAAGAATTGGCGAAAGATTTCGATTAAGGATTAGCTAACCCGCTTTGTTAGAATCTAGGCATTGAACTGATTCGTATACTAAGGCGGAAGAATGGTTCCCATTATCAGTATTGCCGAAGCTTATGAGCTTGAAGCAGGGTCCGATCTTTTACATCCCATGGTCCTGGATCGCTATAACCCAGAGTGGGATCATCGACATCTAATCTCTTTTGGTATTTCACCGCGCGCCAGTCAAAGATTGCTCGAGCATCCTCAGTATGAAGTGCGCGATTTTTCTCACGCGATTGTAACATTTGTTGATCCTTTGGATGGCGCCGCTGCTTATGCGCATGCCTCGAAACACCCCATCATCACAGATAAAACGCCCGAGGATAAAAAACAGCATTTACTCGAAACTTATGCGCATGAAGTGATTGATACGACCCGCCTTGCTTTGCAGAAAGGTTTGGGAAGAATTCGCAATGGCGAAATATGGAAAAGTGTACCTGGCCAAATTCGTACGGAAGATAATGAGCTCTCGGAAATTCGCCTAACCTATGCTGTCACACCAGGGCAATATGCCGCTGCTATGGCTGAACATCAGCGTTGGTGTGAAGGAAAGCCCTATCGCATTACAGGTATTGGTGGCCCCAATTGTGAATCTTACGCCATGGCCATTGCACGTGCGGCTAAAGTTAAACTGCCAGCCCTGTTTCCTTGGCCCAATATTGTTGGCAGAGATATTGAGCTCGAGGCCTATGTTGATGATGTGCGTCTGAAAGCAGGGAAGGGCCTGCGTAAATGTAATGCCTTCCGTCAGGCGAGTTCACGGCTAACGACAAGTTTTATGGCGCAGCGTGCTAAAAAAATGGCTATACCCGGCAGCCAACGTCTTATTATTCTTGACCGGCCGGTACCCCGTTATCTACAAAAATCCTTTGGGCTTCAGAGTTCAATGCTCGAAGCTGTTTAACGAAAGACCCTAATGACACAACAAAAGATCCTTATGTGCGCGCCTGATTATTTTGGCGTTGATTACATCATTAATCCTTGGATGGTCGAAGGCCTTGGTAAAACCGATGCAGCTCTTGTGCACGCGCAATGGGATACACTGAAGAGTGCTCTCGAAAAACATGTTGAGCTTACTTTTGTGGCGCCACAAAAAGGTTTGCCTGACATGGTCTTCACAGCCAATGCCGGCATGGTCTTGGGCAAGAAAGCAATCGTCAGTCGTTTTCGCTCAAAAGAACGGCAAGGCGAAGAACCATTCTTTAAAAAATGGTTTGAAGACAATGGTTTTGAGATTGTGCCATGGCCGCAAGAAATTGCTTTTGAAGGTGCAGGTGATGCGCTGTTTGATCGAGGTCAGCCGCTTATTTGGGCTGGCTATGGCTTGCGCTCAGGCCAAGATTCGCCGCCACTTCTCGAAAAATTCTTTGGACGCAAAGCCATTGCAGCCCATCTTGTTGATCCTCGCTTCTATCACTTAGATACCTGCATGTGTCCACTCGAAGGTGGATATCTTATGTATTTCCCGCAAGCTTTCGATGAAGCCACACAAAAGACAATTGCTGCGACAGTGCCAGAGCAAAAGCGCATTATCGTGAGCGAAGCTGATGCCCTGAAATTTTCCTGTAATGCGGTTGATGTGAATAAACACGTTTTCTTCAACCACGCCTCGACTGATTTGCAGAACCAGCTTCAGCGTGCGGGATTTACACCCATTGTCATTGCCTTGTCAGAATTTATGAAATCGGGTGGGGCAGCCAAATGTTTGACATTAAAATTAGTGGAAGCCTAGCGAATCGGCCGCATTGTGAGATGCTTTTTGCTTTGGAGCCTATAAATATCTGATATGTTCGCCCGGTCATTCATAAAGGCACGTGCTTTGCGCATCTTTTTCTTTCTCTCCATCTTTTTGGCCATTCTTGTTGCCCTCTTTCTAAGGCCACAAACAGATCTCGCTGTCTCGGGCTGGTTCTATCAAACGGGGAGTGGTTTTTCTTTAGGACAACATGAGTTGTGCCTGGCCATGCAGTGGTTGGCTTTTTACGGCGCTCGCATCTTGGGTTTTATTCTGCTGGCCTTGATTTGTTATACCTATGCCAAACGCAAAAAAGTTTTTGCGATTGATGGTAAGGGCTGGCTGTTTCTTTTTTTAGCTCTTGTGATTGGACCCGGACTTATCGCCAATGGTATTTTAAAAGATCATTGGGGACGTGCGCGCCCACGCGAGGTCACCGAGTTTGGCGGCAGTAAAATATTTTCAGGCCCTCTTTTATTGCAAGATGATGCGCGTCGGAACGGATCTTTTGTCTCTGGTGATGCGTCGTTTGGGTTCTTTTTGCCAAGTTTTGCCTATGTAGCATCGCGTAAGCGGCATCTCTCGCGGCGCTTTTTCTGGGGCGGCATGGGTTTTGGTGCGCTTTTTGGATTATGTCGCATCATCATGGGCGCACATTTTTTAAGTGATGTTTTATTCGCCGCCGCCTTCATGTTGCTGACATCAGCCATTTTGTATGCGCTGATGTATAGCCGCAAAGAGGTCACAACGGCTTGGCGCCATTGGTTTTTTGAAAAACCTTAACAGATCCTTAAGCCCTTGAAAAAACACTATAAAAATTAACCCTGCTTCTATATAATAAGAGGCGGTGAGGGAGGAGAACCGAAACCAAGAAAGCTAAGGCTCAAAGAATGCCTATTTCGCCCGTCACATCATCTGTCCAAGCCACTGGGGCAACGACCTATACGGTCAACACCAAGCATACAGCTGGTGACACCCTCAGCAGTGCTGTCGCAATCGGCAATCTCGCACAAGAAGGCGTCATTCTTTCTGTCAGCGATCAAGGCTCTGAAGACGGAACACAAGTTTATAACTTCACTCTCGATCCCTACGAAAATACCTATCTGCAATTATCGTTCGGCAATGTCGTCGATAAACTGACAACACATATTCAATTGTTGGATAGTAACGATAATGTCATCGCAGATAATCTTGGTGACGCCACACAACAATATGCATTTGATCAATTGATCACAACAGGTCTTGCACCAGGTTCGGGTAATTACCGATTAGAGGTGACACCGGTTGGTGGTGAAGGCTCGCCGCAAATTGCGCTGACAGCTTTGCCACAACAAGGTACCAGCCTTGCTGTGAACAGCACGTTGACGGCAGGCGATCCTGAAGAATTTTATAGCTTCTCTTTAGGCAATAGTAGCAATCTCAAACTTAATTTTGATGCGAATGGAAAAAATTCGGCGCTGCGCATTCAACTTTATGACAGCACAGGGCACTTGATTGCGGATAATCGCGGAACGTTGTTCCAGCAAAATAACTATACCCAGCTGACATCAGGTACAGGCTTCACCGGCACATCTGGCGATTACGTGGTTAAAGTCTCTTACGCTAATCAAACGGGGGCTAAACCCGATATCAAATATAACTTCCAGCTTTATTCTGGCACGACCTATGCCGTTACCTATAAAACCAATGTAGCGCCATCCGTTGCTGACAATTCGGCATCGGCTTCAGTTAAACCAACAGATGATGCTAAAGTTTTTGGCCGGCAGGCTTTTCATACCATCGGTGAAACAGCGCAGTCGGCTGTGGGCATTGGCTGGATCATGCAAAACAAAACCAGTCTCGATGTCACCAGTAGATTAACGGGCGTCGACAATACAGAATTTTATTCCTTCGTTTTGCAAGCCGGCAATAATCTGAAATTAGGCGTTAGCAATTTGACCAACAAAGCCGACACCACTAGCTTGCGTCTACAGCTTTTGGATAGCTCTGGCGGCCGTGTGCTTGCTGATAATCAAGGTACTTCGGCGCAACGAGACGCATTTGATAAGCTCACATCAAGCGCAGGGCTAGAATCTAAAACAGGCACCTACGTCATCAAGGCCATCTACGGCCAGGGTGCTGTGAAAAGTCAGGATTTGACTTACAACTTTAAAATCTATTCGGGCACAAGCTATTCATCGGTCTACCGTACAACAGCGTCACCTCAGACCTATCAAAGTGCGATTTTGTCGGGCAGCATTTCAGGTGGCTATAGTCCTTTTGCGGCGTCAGCCTCTTATCTGAATAGTCTCTCCCAAGGCACCGAGATCGACATTATTAGCGCGCTTACAACCAGCGCCTAAAAAGCTTTAAATGCCTCATATTTTGTCTGGTTTGACGCTTGCGAAAAGCGCTTCAAAAGACGTACACTTTTTCGCATTAACGGAATTCATAAAGGACCAATCATGACCGCGAAAGTAACGCAAACCATCCCCGACGAAAAAGGCATGCCAGATATCAAAGTATCCGTGCGCCAAACCTTCGGTCTTGATAGTGATTTGCAAGTTCCTGCTTTTTCAGCAGCTGGCGAGCATGTTCCTGATATTGATGAAGCCTATCGCTTTGATCATGACACGACGCTCGCGATTTTGGCGGGCTTTGCTCATAACAGGCGTGTTCTCGTTCAAGGCTATCACGGTACCGGTAAATCAACCCATATTGAGCAGGTTGCAGCACGCCTTAATTGGCCCTGCATTCGCGTCAATCTTGATAGTCATATCAGCCGTATCGATCTGATCGGCAAAGATGCGATCGTCCTGAAAGATGGAAAGCAAGTGACCGAATATAGAGAAGGCTTACTGCCTTGGGCTTTGCAACATGCCTGTGCGCTCGTGTTCGATGAATATGATGCGGGCCGTCCTGATGTTATGTTTGTTATTCAGCGTGTGCTTGAAGTTGAAGGCAAACTCACTTTGCTCGATCAGAACCGCGTTATTCATCCCCATAAAGCGTTCCGTCTTTTTGCTACATCTAATACGATTGGCCTTGGCGACACTTCAGGTCTTTATCACGGTACACAACAGATCAATCAGGGCCAGATGGACCGCTGGAATATTGTGGCGACCCTCAATTATCTACCAGAAGAGGAAGAAGCCGCGATTATCACAGCAAAGGTACCAGGCTTTGCCAATGGCAAGAAGCGCGAGCAGGTTAAGGCCATGGTGGCACTTGCCAATCTTACAAGGCAGAGTTTTATGCAAGGTGACATCTCAACAGTTATGTCACCACGAACCGTGATCACCTGGGCTGAGAACGCTGAAATTTTTGGTGATCTGGGCACAGCTTTCCGCCTCAGTTTCCTCAATAAATGTGATGAAGCCGAGCGTCCCGCTTTGGCTGAATTTTATCAGCGCTGCATGAATGAAGAATTGCAGCTTGATGGAACTCTGGCGCACTAAACAATGTCACTCGATACACCTGTCGAGATTTTTAAACGTGCCACGGCAATGGCCATTAAGGCCATAGGTCATAAGGCTGAGTTAGAAGTCGCTTTTACAACTGAGCCCACAGGCGTGGCGGGATCGCGCGTGCGTGTACCGCAACCGAGTGCGGGTCTGCCTAAAGCTGAAGTGAATTTTATTCGGGGTGCAGCGGATGCCGTCGCACTCCGTTTGCGCTATCACGATCCTAAGATTCATTCCAAAATGGTACCAAACAACATTGTGGCACGTACCGTTTTTGATGCCATGGAGCAGGCACGCTGCGAAGGTTTAGGGGCGCAGCACATGAAAGGTGTGGCGCATAATTTAACCACCCTTATTGATGAACGCTGCAAATTGCAGGGCTTCGAAAGAGCTGGAAATAAAGCAGAAATACCGCTTGGCGATGTTTTGCGGCTTATGGCTCATGAAACTTTTAGCGGCAAACCTCTTCCGAAATCAGCCCAACGCGCCGCTGAAATTTGGCGGCCATGGATTGAAGATAAAATCGGCAAGAAGCTTGGCCGCTTGCCGGAGCTTTTGCATGATCAAAAAGCCTATGCTGAGGAAATGCACCGTATCCTAAAAGAAATGGATATGGGTGCACCGGGTGAAAACCAACCCGAAAATGGCGAGACGGAAGAGCCTGAAAGCTCATCTGGTATCGATCAGAACGAAGAGCAAAAAGCAGCCTCTGAAGCTGAGAGCGAGCAAGGCGAGCCCGAAGCCGGTGGCGGTCAATCTTCTTTGGAAGATGTTTCTGAAGATTTAGCTCAAGACAGTAAAACAGTTGCTGGTGAAAATGAGGGTGAAACACCTCAACATGGCCAAAATTGGCGCGATGATGATTGGGATACAGAACATGGTCCCCGCACCACCTACCGCCTCTTCACATCGAAGTTTGATGAAATTGTTGAAGCCCAAGATTTGTGTGATGGCGAAGAGTTGGCGCGCTTACGGCTGATGCTCGATCAGCAGGTACGCCATGTGCAATCTCTGATCGTCCGTCTAGCCAATCGTTTGCAGCGTCGCTTGATGGCACAGCAAACACGAAATTGGGAATTTGATTTAGAAGAGGGCATGCTTGATACATCGCGCCTTACACGCATCATCACAAGCCCCTCACATTCTCTCTCTTATAAACGCGAAAAGCCGATGGAGTTCCGCGATACAGTTGTGACGCTTCTCTTGGATAATTCGGGCTCAATGCGTGGAAGACCCATTACCTTAGCAGCCATAAGTGCCGATATTTTGGCGCGAACGTTAGAACGTTGCGGAGTCAAAACGGAAATTTTGGGCTTCACCACCCGCGCCTGGAAGGGTGGCCTTAGCCGTGATGAATGGGTCAAGACAGGAAAAATGGCTTTGCCAGGCCGTCTCAATGATCTGCGGCATATTATTTATAAAGCGGCTGATGAACCGTGGCGCCATGCACGTAAAAATCTAGGTCTTATGTTGCGTGAAGGTTTGCTGAAAGAAAATATCGATGGTGAGGCTTTACTCTGGGCACATGCACGCCTTCTTGCACGCCCTGAACAGCGCCGTATTCTTATGGTGATCTCTGATGGCGCCCCTGTTGACGATTCAACACTTTCAGTCAATCCAGGTAATTATCTGGAACAACATTTACGAGCCGTCATTGACTGGATTGAAAATAAGTCCGATGTAGAGTTAACCGC
>JBASWO010000077.1:0-15372 GCA_049276515.1 Alphaproteobacteria bacterium | reverse complement strand
CTTGTTCGCTTGGGCTTTTTCAGCCAAATCGCGCGCCAGAACCAATCCGGACGTCAAACGTCCGTACATTTTCCAGTTTCCGACTATCAAACGGCGGCGTCTGGCCATATTGTGCCCCTTGATTGATCTAAGTGAGTTGCCGAGGTAAGACTGCTCTCTTATCATGCCAGTTCGGTTCATAAAGGTTAAGAATAGGAAGGCCTGTCTAAAATGCTCCAATCAATGCGTCATTTAGCCCAAACCAGTATTTTCAAGGGCTTCATGTTGATTCTTGTTGGCACCTTCGCCTTATGGGGAATCGGAGATATTTTCCGCGGTAATCCTTTGGAACGTACTGTTGCCAAAGCCGGCAATATTTCCATTAACGTCAAAACCCTCAATCAAGTCTTTGAAGTAGAATTGGGACGTGCCCGTCAAACTGTTGGACCTGATTTGACCGCTCAACAGGCCAAGCAGATGGGTGTTCTCGATAAATCATTAGAGGGTCTTATTAATCGCGCTGAAGTTGATCAGGCTTTGAAAAAATTAAATGTCGAAGTCAGCGGCAAGACGGTTATGGATCAAGTGGCAGCTCAACCTCAGTTCCGCGATAAAAGCGGTCAATTCAACAAGGCTATGTTCCGCCAGTTGCTCGACCAAGCTCGGCTCTCAGAGGCAATGTTCATCCAACAGGGCCGCGAAGATCTAGCGCGCCGACAAATCATAGAAATTTTTGCGAATGTCAGTAAACCTACAGATGTAGCTCTGAATGCTGTCTATAAAGCACGCGGACAACAACGCATTGTCGAGTTGGTAACAGTCAAGAATGCAAGTATGACAGGCATCCCCACACCAACAGACGCTGAATTGCAAGACTTCTACAAACAAAATCCACAACCCTTCACGGCACCAGAGTATCGCACTCTTACTTTGGCGCGCTTATCAGCTGATGACATTTTAAAAGACGTCGTTATTAGCGATGATGATGTGCGCAAAGAATATGATGCAAAAATTGCACAGATTACCCAGCCTGAGCGGCGTGATATTCTTCAAGTTGTTATTCAGGACGAAAACAAAGCTAAAGAATTAACAGCAGCAGCTCAGAAAAACGGCAATCTGACAACGGCTGCCATCAATATGGGTTACAATGTTATCCCGCTTGATCAGACACAAAAGAAAACATTACTTGCTGAATTGGTTGATACTGTTTTCAACATGAAGCCAAATGATGTGTCTAATCCGATTAAAAGTGGCTTAGGCTGGCACGTCGTTCAGCTTAAAAAAATTACACCCGAAGGCCGTCCTGAATTTAAAGATATCAAGGATAAGTTACGCACAACTATGCAGCGTGATCATGCAATTGAAAACGTTACACGGACTGTGAACTTATTAGACGATAAGCTTGCAGCAGGTCATGCACTTGAAGATATCGCTGACGAATTAAGGCTTCGCCTTATCAAAATTCAGCCCATTACAGCCCAAGGTAAAACAGTTGAAGGCAAAGACCCAAGCGAACTACCCAATAAAGAAGATGTACTCAAAATTGGTTTCACTCAAAACCCAGGCGAAGTAAGCCCCATCATTGACGATAAAAATGGTAATTATCTCGTTATTCGTACGGATGATGCGACACCGAGCGCGCTCAAACCCTATGATCAAGTGAAAAACGAGGTGATTGAGGCTTGGAAGGTACAGCAACAAGCAAAACAAGCTGTCACCTTAGCTGAGAAAGTAGCCCAAGCTATTCGCGAGGGTAAATCACCTACATCCTTTGCGGGACAAAATGGCATTGAAGTACGGACCTCAAAACCAATTTCCATGCTAGGCGATAGTGATCCAGCTCTCCCCCCTACAGCGCTTCCCCAAATCTTTAAGCTGAAAAAAGGCGAAGTCGCCATTGTACCTCTTCAGACGCAACAGCTCATTGTGCGTCTTGATAGCTTAAAAGATATCGATCCAACCAAGAATGATGACAATAAACTAAAAATTGGCGAAGAGTTGAAGAAAGATTTGCCGAATGAATTGACGGAAGAATATCTAAAATATCTAGAAATTCTTTTCCCCGTTACGATCAATCGCGATGTCTTAGAAGCGGTTCGTCGCCAGGGCACTGAATTTTAAATGGAGATTACGCCAGATATTCATGCCTTTGCCCGCAACTGGCGTGCCGGAAAAAATCAGACGGTTTCGACAACAGTTGTTAGTGATATGGAAACGCCCGTATCAGCTATGCTCAAGCTTGGGCAGAAAAAACCTTACTGTTTCTTATTAGAATCCATGGAAGGTGGTGCCGTTCGTGGTCGATATTCAATTATGGGCCGTGAGCCGGATCTGATCTGGCGTTGTCAGGATGGCAAGATCGATATCAATCGAGATGCGCTCAAAAGCGATATATTTACTGCTGTGGCGGGGCGCCCCATCGATAATCTTCGCGCTCTCTTAGCTGAATGCGCAATAGATGATCCGCATCAACCCCAACCTATGGCTGCCGGTATGTTTGGCTATTTGGGGTATGACATGGTGCGTCATATGGAGCGCATACCGAACTTCAAAAATCCAGGCACAGATGTTCCCGAATCTATTTTAATTCGTCCCACGCTCTTAGCCATTTTTGATCAAGTCGAAAATAAATTCACTCTTGTCACGCCTGTTTGGTTCCAAAAAGATCAAACCGCTGAAGCTGCCTATCAGGGCGCTAAAGAGCGACTTGATCGTGCTATGTGTGATCTCAAGAAACCCTCATCAGAAGAAGTCATTCAAAAATCAGCAACCCCAATGCCAGAGCCCACTGCTAATATGAGTGAGAGTGATTTCGTGAGCATGGTTCAACGCGCCAAAGAATATATTAAAGCTGGCGATATTTTTCAGGTTGTTTTGTCGCAACGTTTTTCACTTCCTTTTAAGCTTCCACCCCTCAGTCTTTATAGGACTATTCGTAGACTTGATCCCTCGCCTTTCCTATATTTCTTTGATCTCAAGAATTTTTCAGTGGTGGGTTCAAGTCCAGAAATTCTCGTTCGCGTCCGCGACAATAAGGTAACCATCCGTCCTATTGCTGGCACGCGACCGCGCGGTATTGGCAATAAATCTGACAGCGAATTAGCGGCAGAGTTACTTACCGATCCCAAAGAGCTCGCCGAACATCTAATGCTTCTCGATTTAGGACGTAATGATGTTGGTAGGGTTGCTAAAGTTGGCAGTGTCAAAGTGACGTCGCGTAATACAATCGAGTACTACAAACATGTTATGCATATCGTCTCAAATGTTGAGGGTGAGCTAGACCCTAAACACAGCTCTCTCGATGCCTTGATGGGTGGTTTTCCAGCCGGCACGGTGAGTGGTGCACCCAAAGTACGCGCCATGGAAATTATTGCTGAGCTAGAGCCTGATCGCCGTGGCGTTTATGCAGGATGCATTGGCTATCTAGGATCAAACGGCACACTGGACACGGCAATTGCTATTCGTACAGCCGTTATTAAGGATGGCGTTATGCATGTACAAGCAGGCGCCGGCATTGTTTATGACAGTGATCCCCAGTCAGAATACCGTGAATGTGTAGCTAAAGCGCGCGGCATGATGAGGGCTGCAGAGGAAACACTCAGTCAGCAAGATTAGATTTATTACCCAGCAATTGACCAAGCCTTACAAATTTAAAGCCGCGCGCCTCAGCATCTGGCAACCATGTTTCAAGTGCATCTAATGTTGCTGGATGTGGATGACCTATCGCAACAGCATACCCCTTGCGTTTCGCAACACGTTCAAGCTGAGCCAATTGAGCACGTACGGCCTTAGGTGACATATCATCATCCAAAAAGACATCACGCGCGATGCTGGGCACGCCCTTTTCACGCGCCAGCGCATCACCAATGGATTTTGAGCTGGTACGGGAGTCTAAAAAGAACAAATCACGTTCTTTTAGCTCCTCCATAACAGGCTCCATATCTTTCTGACTTGCTGTAAACTTACTGCCCATATTATTATTCACACCATCAAAGCCCACAAAACTAGCAAGTGCGATCTGAAACCGTTCACGTATTTCATCGATGGGTAATTCGGTCAGCAAAGCACCAGGACCAGGATCCGCACGACCAACTGGCTCCATAGGCATGTGCAACATAAGCTCATGCCCATTATCACGGGCTTCACGTGTTTGTTCTTTTAAGCGAGTTGCGTAAGGCAAAAAAGAAAGCGTTATATAGGGAGGCAAATTAATCGCGCGGCGACTATCGCGGATATCAAGCCCCATATCATCAATCACAATAGCAATCAGCGTTTCACCATTTTTGATGTGCGGCAAAGAAGGCGCTGGCAGATGAGAGGGTGCATGAGGCGGGGTTTCGGGGGCAACGTTGTCATTATAGCTAGGCTGCTCAACCCTCACCGTTGCAACTTCTGGTGGTTTATGCCGAGGTGGCGGTACAAGTGTTACTAAAACAGCCCCTGCAAACATTACGATCCAGAAAAGGATTTGGGCCCAGCGAACCCAGGCTTTCTTAGTCGATTTTTTCATTCTTTAAGCCTGTTGCAAGGAAACATCGCTTTACTGCCTGTATCCGTTAAGAATTTAATGTTTAATGTCATTAGCAAGTAAATTAACCATATCGCCCACTGGACAGCTAAGAAAATAGGCTTTATCTCATTGCCATCTTTCATCCAATACATAACAGGATCAAACAATGTCTCATATTGCGAAATTTGCAGCCGCCGGCGTTCTAGCTCTTGGCGCTACTTCAGCTAAAGCAGCTGAGTTTATTACAAATGGCGGCTTTGAAAATGCCGCGCCTACAACTGGCTGGACTTTCAATGGATATAACATAGACACAAATCCAGCTAATGCAGCTAGCGGCAATAACGCAGCAAGCAGCACATGCTTTGACGCGACATGCGCTACCTCATCGGATCCAGGATTCAAATCTATCTCACAGTTTGTCAATTTGACACCTGGTAATTACACATTTTCATTCGCATTCAACCCAGGCCCCGGCAACGATCCAAGCCCAACATCTGGCTTTAATGTTTACTATGATGGCACTCTTCTACTTAGCGCTAGCAATGTTGGCCCCAATGTATACGGCACCTATTCGAAAGACTTTACAGCAACTGGCGGAGGCTTATTAAGCTTCGCAGGTTTTGCAAATAACGGTAATGCGCATGGTGATAATTTCAGCATTCAAAATGTTGCTGGTCCAGGCGTTCCAGAACCTTCAGGTTGGGCTCTTATGATTGCTGGCTTTGGTCTGACAGGCGCTGCTCTTCGTCGCAGCACTTCAGCAGCACGCGTTACAGCAGCTGCAAAGAACCAACTTAACGCTGGCTAAATAGCTTTGATTTAAAAGAATTAAAGATGCGCCCCAAAAGGGCGCATCTTTTTTTATGTCTGCGCCGCAAAAGCCGTATATATTCGGTGGATGCTACTACTTATCGACAACTATGACAGTTTTACTTACAACCTCGCGCATTATTTAGGCGAATTAGGGGCTGAAGTGGATGTTCGTCGTAATGATGCTTTGACAGCCAAAGAAGCTATGGGCTTAAAGCCATCCCATATTGTTTTATCACCCGGCCCCTGCACCCCGAAAGAAGCTGGTATTTGTCTCGATCTCGTCAAAGCAGCGGCTGAGACGAAAACCCCTTTATTGGGCGTCTGTCTAGGACATCAGGCTATTGGCATGGCCTTTGGCGGGAAAGTGATACGCACAGATCTTCCGATGCATGGTAAGATCAGTCCCATTCAGCATACAGGTAAGAGCGTTTTTGCAGGCCTGCCAACCCCTTTTCAGGCAACGCGTTATCACTCCCTGACCGTTGAGCGCAGTAGTATGCCAAAGGATCTAATCATTACAGCTGAAACAGATGATGAGATTGTCATGGGCTTGCGCCATGCATCCCTTCCCATCCATGGCGTTCAATTTCACCCCGAAAGCATCGCCACAGAACATGGCCATGCCATGCTCAAAAATTTCTTAGCAAACGCGTAATTCATGCCCTTTACTAAAATCCTTAAAAAAATCGCTGATGGAGAAAGCCTATCCATTGTCGAAGCACGTGATGCCTTTGATCATATATTTGAAGGTAAAATACCCACAGAGCAGATAGGTGATTTTCTTTTAGGACTTAAAGAGAAAGGCGAGACGGCTAATGAGTTACAAGGCGCTGTTAGCTCGATGCGCAGCAAAGCCGTAACAATAGAGGCTCCTCCCAACACCATCGATATTGTTGGAACGGGTGGCGATGCGCACGGCACCCTTAATATCTCAACGACCGTAGCCCTGGTTGTCGCTGGCTGTGGCGTTCCCGTTGCAAAACATGGCAATCGCGCAGCTTCGAGCAAGTCTGGATCATCAGACGTACTCTCGGCTCTAGGTATTAATCTTGAGCCACCCTTACCTGTACTTGAAACCTGTCTTCATGAAGCAAAAATTTGCTTTTTGTTTGCACCCCGCCATCACCCAGCGATGAAGCATGTAGCTGAGGTTCGCAAAAAACTGGCAACCCGAACTATTTTTAATTTACTTGGTCCCCTGACCAATCCGGCAAATGTCAAAAGACATTTAATCGGTGTTTATGATTTAGAATGGTTGGGCCCTATGGCTGAAACCCTTAAATCTTTAAAGAGCGAAGCTGCATGGTTAACCCATGGCCATGACGGTATGGATGAAATCACAACAACTGATGCGACGGATGTGGTCGAACTACGATCCAATATGATCCAACATTTTACGCTTGAGCCTGAGCAAGTGGGGTTACCGCGCGCTAAAATTGAACAACTCAAAGGCGGTGATGCCATCCATAATGCTGCCGAAATGAGAAAATTATTAAGCGGCCAAAAGGGTGCTTATCGCGATATCGTTGTTTTTAATGCGAGTGCCGCTCTCATAGTTGGCGGAAAAGCCACAGATTTACGGCAAGGTATGACATTGGCCGAAACAGCAATTGATAACGGCGCCGCACTCCATACACTGGAATCCCTGATTCGATTAACTACCTCTCATGCAGCATGAACGATATTCTTGCTAAAATTATTGCTGATAAACAGGTTCATATTGAACAGCAAAAGAGCTTGCATCCTTTTGATGAAATGGATCGTGCCGCGAAGAAAGCGGAAGCCCCACGACCTTTTGAAATAGCTCTACGGGCAAAAATTAAAGCTAATGATATTGGCCTAATTACAGAAATTAAAAAGGCATCACCTTCTGCTGGCGTTATTCGTCCTGAGTTTTCTCCCGCCCAACTCGCAAAAGCCTATGCAGCAGGGGGCGCGGCTTGCCTTTCCGTTCTTACAGATGGCCCTTATTTTCAAGGCAAGAATGAAGATTTGATAGAAGCGCGCGCAGCTTGCATCCTTCCTGTTTTACGTAAAGATTTCATGATTGATGTCTGGCAAGTGGCAGAAGCCCGTGCCATAGGCGCCGATTGTATTTTGATTATTATGGCGGCTGTACCGGATCGTAAGGCTTTAGATCTTTACAATGCCGCCAAAGATTATGGCATGGATGTTCTCATAGAAACCCATGATCGCGTTGAACTGGATCGCGCCTTAAAGCTTCCAGGGGGTTTGCTAGGCATTAATAATCGCAACCTCAAGACGCTCAAAGTCAATTTACGCACCACAGAAGAATTGATGGTTCTGGTCCCACCGGATCGCCTGGTTGTTAGTGAGAGTGGCATGGGGAGTGGTGAAGATTTAGGACGCATGCAAAAAGTTGGGGTTAATTGCTTTTTAGTTGGCGAATCTTTACTAAAACAACCAGACGTAACAGCAGCAACCCTTCAGTTGCGCCTTAATTAGACCACAAAATATCTCTCTGATGACGCACTGCAAAAGCCTTTGCGTTATTCATTCGTTAGCAAATCGCTTTTACAAATAAAACACATTCATCATCACAAAGTCAGTCACGCGCCGTAATGCTTTTCTCTTATCTCCTTTTGGTACCTATTGCCTTCGCTGCAGGAATTATCAGCTCAATCGCCGGGGGCGGCGCTTTCCTGACTTTCCCAGCCCTGATGTTTATGGGCCTTGATCCGCGCGCTGCTAATATCACCTCCACAATTGCTATGTATCCCATGCAAGTGAGCACGGGCTTTACGGGACGCAAAACAGCGACTGGAACTGCACATTTATCATTTAACGCCCTGCTCATTATTAGTCTTGTTGGCGGTATTATTGGCGCGTTGATGCTGATTATGACGTCACCGCGTTCTTTTGCCCAATTGGTGCCTTGGCTTTTGCTTTTTGCGACCGGATTGTTCGCTTGGGGCAGCCTACGTAAAAAACCAAGTCTTGTAGAAACGCATATCCCTAAACCTGATCGCTTAGGCAGAGCTGGTGCTGCCATTACACAATTCGTCATCAGCGTATATGGTGGGTATTTTGGTGGTGGCATCGGACTTTTGATGCTTGCTGCACTCACCTATGCGGGCATGAATATTCGCCAAGCAGCAACGACAAAAAATATTCTAGCCGCTGTTATGAATACCTCTGCCGTTGGCGTTTTTCTCCTCACGGCTGACATTCATTGGCTTAAGGCTGCAATTGTAGCCGTCTCCTCAACAGCAGGCGGACTTGTTGGCGTACAAATGATCCATAAGGTCAATGAACGCTATCTCTGCTGGGCTGTTGTAGCCATTGGCACCATTATGAGTGCATTCCTCTTTCTGCGTGCACCGCACTAATAAAAAAACCCCGCCGAAGCGGGGTTTTTAAATCTGTGAATACTCAATTTTATGCGCTTTTTGCTTCAGACTGAGCTGGAGCATTTGCAGCTACTTTTTCTGCAACAGGGGCTGCAGCTTCGTAATCCGTACGTTCAGTAATACGAGCAGCTTTGCCACGTAGGCCACGCAGATAGTAAAGCTTCGAGCGACGAACGGCGCCTTGGCGAACACGTTCAACTGATTCAATACGTGGGCTATAAAGCGGAAATACACGCTCAACGCCTTCGCCGTAGCTGATCTTACGAACGGTGAAAGATGAATTAACACCCGCATTCTTGATCGCGATGCAAACGCCTTCGTAAGCCTGAACACGCTCACGTGAACCTTCAATAACCTTGACGTTCACAATGACAGTGTCGCCAATGCCGAAATCAGCAAGCTTGCTGTTGGCTTTGAGCTTTTCCATCTGTTGCTGTTCAATTTTCTGTAACAAATTCATCTTACTACTCCTTCGTCTTTCTTGCTTGATACTGTTGATACAAATCTGGACGGCGCATCTGCGTAATCTCAATCGCTTTTGCCTGCCGCCAGGCTTTTACTTTTTCGTGGTGACCTGACACCAGCACCTCTGGAACCGCGACACCTTGCCAATTGGCTGGTCGCGTATAGTGCGGATATTCAAGTAACCCCTCTTCGAAACTCTCTTCGTGTGTGGTGGCTGCATTACCTAAAACACCTGGCAGCAACCGCACACATGCTTCTAGTAACGTCATCGCGGCGACTTCACCACCTGCTAATACAAAGTCACCGAGACTTACTTCCTCAAGACCCTGCGCATCGATAACGCGTTGATCGACCCCTTCGTACCGGCCGCAAAGCAGCAAGACTGAGGAGGTTTTAACCAACTCTTTCACCAGTGCCTGGTCTAAGACCTGGCCACGCGGTGATAGGTATATTTTGCGGGCCGGTTTGCCAAACTTGGCCTCCGCGCCCTTGATAGCGGCATCGATCACATCGGGCCGCATAACCATCCCTGCGCCACCCCCGTAAGGGGTGTCGTCAACGGAGGCATGCTTATCGCTGGCAAAAGACCGAATGTCCAGTGTTTCCAGCGCCCAAATGCCATCTTTTAGGGCTTTTCCTGGCAAACTAGTGCCCAAAATCCCCGGAAATGCCTCCGGAAATAGGGTCAAAATCTGGGCCTGCCAGGGCTTACTCATACCCCCACCTTTTGCTTACTGGGTTTTTCAGCCTTCGGTTTTGGGGCATCTAACCAGCCTTCCGGTAGGTTTATAACCAAACGCTCAGCCATCACATCAACTTTTGGTACACACGCATCCGTAAAAGGCAGCATGAAGCTATTTTTCTTCGTTGGACCAATTTCTAAAAAGGGCCCACCTCCATAATTATGGACAGCTTGAACTACCCCATAAACCTTGCCTTGCTTGTCCTCAACACTGAGACCAAGCAAGTCCGCCTCATAAAATTCACCCTTGTCTTCTTGAGGCAGTGCGGAGCGCAGTACATATAATTTTGTACCTCGCAGAGCATCCGCCTCCTCCTTATTCTTCACTCCCTTTAGCTCAGCGATATAAAAATCTTTAGCCGCTGTTTTCAAAGTGATCTTAAAAGTTTGCTTTCCTGTGTCGTCAGTTAAAACATGATCACCAATAGCTTCTGGGTCTGCCATAAAACTGCGAAGGCGAATGAGGCCGCGCACGCCGTGCGCACCTGCAATCATGCCCACGCAGATTTTACGGTCTTTATCCATCTATTTAAGCAGACGGTGTTTCAGCGGCAGGCGCGTCTTCGGCTGGAGCGGCTTCAGCGGCAGGCGCCTCAGCTGGCGCTGCTGATGCTTTTGCAGCTTCTTCAGCTGCTGCAGCTTCCATCTTCATACGCTCTTGCGTCTTAGCACGTGGCGCTGACTTCTTTGGTGTTTCTTTCCATGTGACTTTAGGACCCAAATTTGCTGCCGCCAAAAAGCGCGCAACGCGATCGCTTGGTTGGGCGCCGTTCTTGATCCAATGCGTAACGCGTTCAGCAACAAGCTTAACACGGTCTGGATTATCAGACTTCAGCATAGGATTGTAGGTACCAATCTTTTCAATAAAACGACCATCACGTGGTGAGCGGCTATCCGCTACAACGATGTGATAGAAAGGACGCTTCTTGGTACCGTGACGTGTCATACGCATACTTAACATTTCTTCTCTCCTTTAGTTGATCGTGGTTAGTTATTTAATCGGTAAGCACTTCAAACTTTCATTCTTTCCCAGCTAAGCCGCTCATATCGCCGCCCATTAATTTAGGCATCATCGATCGCATAAAGCCGCTCTTGCCGAGTTTCTGCATCTGCTTCATCATTTTCTGCATTTCTAGAAATTGTTTAATGAGACGGTTCACGTCCGAAACTTCAACGCCAGAGCCCGCCGCAATACGGCGCTTACGCGATGCCCCTAAGAGGTCGACATTTTTGCGTTCCGCTAGTGTCATTGATTTAATAATGGCTTCCTGGCGCTTAATAGCTCCATCATCAATTTTAGCGCCTTTCATGGCATCTTTCATTTTTCCTATGCCAGGCAACATCGTCATTAAACCACCAAGGCCACCCATTTTTTGCATTTGCTGGAGTTGCTTGGCTAAATCATTGAAGTCAAATTTGCCGCCTGAGATAAATTTCTCGGCCATAGCCTGGGCATCGTCTTGATCAATAGTTGCAGCTGCCTTTTCAACGAGCGATACGACATCACCCATACCCAAGATACGATTTGCCAGACGATCAGGATGATAAACTTCAAGAGCATCGGTTTTTTCACCGACACCCAGAAATTTAATAGGCTTACCCGTAACTGAGCGCATCGATAGCGCAGCACCACCACGTGCATCACCATCGATACGTGTAAGAACAATGCCTGATACACCAATTTTTTGCTCAAACTGCTGGGCTGTATTCACGGCATCTTGGCCCGTCATCGCATCAACAACCAAAAGCTTCTCGTGCGGTGAAACTACATCAGATATTGCGGCTGCTTCAGCCATCAATTCTTCATCGATAGCCAAACGCCCAGCTGTATCGAGAATAACAACGTCAAAAACTTCTTTGCGGGCCACATCCAGAGCGCGCTTGGCGATATCCAGCGGCTTTTGCCCAGCAATTATGGGCAAAGTTACAACACCGATTTGACTACCCAAGACAGCGAGCTGCTCTTGAGCCGCGGGTCGCTGGACATCCAAAGAAGCCATTAAAACTTTTTTACGTTCAACATCAGTTAAACGCTTAGCCAATTTAGCTGAACTTGTCGTTTTGCCTGATCCTTGTAAGCCCAACATCATAATGATGGCTGGCGGTGCCACATTGAGATTAAGTGGCTCAGCCTGCTGACCGAGTAAATCTTTAAGATTGTCATGAACGATTTTGATGACCTGCTGACCAGGTGTCACCGAACGCATAACATCTTGGCCTATCGCAGCCTCTTTAACCTTGGCGATGAAATCTTTGACAACAGAAAGCGCAACATCAGCTTCTAGAAGAGCAATCCGAACTTCACGCATAGCCTCATTGACGTCAGCCTCGGTTAAGGCACCACGTCCTGTAAGCCGGTCAAAGATGCCGGTAAGTTTGCTACTCAAACTGTCAAACACGTATTCAAAACTCCAAACGCAAACGAGCCAGTGCTCGCAACGCGAGGACTGGCTTTACGCCCTATAGCTCAGGGCGTATCCTTGCCGAATTGGCCGGGACGACGCCTTTGTGCAGGAATCAAAGGCAAAAGTCAAATAAAAGCGCCTAGTAAGAGCAAGAACTTTGCCCCTTAAACTATTGGTTTTACATCCTTTTACAAATCACAGGCACATCACTAGGATGACCATAGAACCATTACTGTAAGAACCTTCATGTCAGTTTTTGATATCCTGATCAATTACCACGTCGCCTTCTTACAGGGCCTTTTAGTGACATTGCAGCTCTGCGCCATCATATGGACGGCAGGCATTGTGATTGGAACTTTACTAGGTGTTTTTGGCGCCCAACATCCTCATAGCTGGGGACGCTTTATTCATGCCATGTCATTTGCCTTTTCAGCTATCCCCACATTGGTGGTTTTGTTTTGGCTACACTACCCAGCGCAGGCTGTTTTTAATCTCGTGATTGATCCTTTTTATACAGCCTCCCTCACACTAGCCTTAGTCAATATTTTTGCTGTGGGCGAAGTGGTGCGGCAGGCCGTTTCAGATTTTCCGTCCCAATATATTATTGCCGGCCGCGTTTGCGGTATGCAACGCCAAGAGATCGTAACTCAAATTCAACTACCTATTTTGTTTCGTCAATTACTCCCCACATTAATGGTTCTACAGGTCGGTATGCTGCATGCGACCCTGTTTGCCAGCCTCATTTCTGTTGAAGAAATCTTCCGCGTCTCTCAACGCATCAACAGCACGATCTATCGCCCCGTTGAAATTTATACAGCACTTGCCTTCTTCTTTTTACTGGTATGTCTGCCCATCAATCTTTCGGCAGCCTATCTTAAACGCCGCTATACGCGCGATTTCTCGGAGCGCTAATGTTAGAAGCCCGCAATCTCTCCTTTAGTTATGGCTCAAAGCCAATTCTCAAAAACGTCAGTCTCAAGGTTATGCCAGGCGGCATTACAGTTCTTATTGGACCTAGCGGTACTGGTAAAACCACGCTCCTCCGCTGCTTAGCTTTGCTTGAGCACGCACAAAGCGGTGAAATTCAAGTTGATGATCAGATTTTTAGTTATCCCTGGTCACAGGACAAATCTTTTAATCCGCCATGGCCAAAGCTGACAACGGTCTTTCAGCAATTGTTTCTCTGGCCTCATCTAACACTCAAAGAAAATATTTTGCTGCCTGTTAAACGGCGTAAAGACAGTAATATACAACCAGAGCTCGAAGCCTTGATTGAGGCTTTTGATATGAAAGACTTTATCAATAATTATCCAAACGAAGCTTCTCTAGGGCAACGCCAACGGGTTGCACTCGCACGCGCCCTTATGCTCGATCCACGCTATTTGTTATTGGATGAAATTACATCCGCTCTTGATGTGGAGCAGATCGCAAAAATTCTGACCTACCTTAAGGGTCTACATGGTAAGAATATCGGCATCTTCATTATCACCCACTTGCTAGGCTTTGCGCGCCATGCGGCAGATGAAGTTGTTTTTATGGCCAATGGTGAAGTCGCCGAGCATGGCGGACCGGATATTTTACGGAACCCCAAAACCGAGCGCTTAGGTCAATTCTTATCGGTTATCGCTGCTGCGAGTTAGCCTCTAGAGGACTGACATAGCTTGGTGCAACCCGCAGGAATGATCCTGGCACCTCTTCATATTTTTTCAAAATCTTTTCGACCTTGCCACTTAAAAGCAATTCGCTGGAAATGGTATTGACCATCCGCAAAAAACGACCCTGAGCCTGCGCTATTGCTATCGTATCTCCGAAAACACGCAAAGGCGGGCCTACACGCTTTATTTTTCCAGGATTAGCCGCCGCATATTTCCCTGCAAACGCGGAATCGATGATAAAAACATCAGCCTTATGAGCAACGACCGTATTGATGATCTCAATGAGGCCGCCAACTTCAGGTAATGGCAAAGTTTTGGCTTGAGGAAAATCATTCATTGCAATGACAGTTCCTGTAGCCCCATCAATAACTGCAATGGTAACAGAAGGATCGTTGATTAAATCAATGTTGCCATCAAAGCGAGTGTCGTCAGCGCGTACATAGGCATAAATTGGTGAGTAGAAAATAGGATTGATAAAATCAATCTCGCGTGCGCGATCAGCATTCGGCCACAATCCTGAGCACATCACATCAATACGACCAGATTTTAAAGCTGCCGGAAAATCGGCCCAGCTTATTTCTTCAGCCCAATCAATTTTAAGTTTCAAGGCCTGTCCCAAAGCTTCCATATAGTCGTAAAAAACGCCCGAGAAAGCACCTGTATTGGCATCCTTCATAAAAAAAGGCGCCCAGACAGCATAGCCACAACGGATGGATTGTTTTTGAATAACGCTTTCGTACGTGTCATTCACAACAGTAATTTTGATGTCATTTACAGGACCTGTCTCAGCAGCCTCAAAAACAGGCGGAGCCATATAAGCCGCCAAAAGCCCCATCAAAAACACCAATATCAGCAATAACAATTGGGTGAGTTTCTTCATGCATGGCCTCGGGCACAATAAAATCAATTACTTAAGTCAATCTAAGCCAGCCAAAAGCAAAAAGGAAGCTTGCAATTAGAGACTGGTTTCCTTACAAGAAGGCCGGTTTTTAAGAAGGAAAAGACATGAAAGAGAATGCAGGCCACCCCGATTATCATGAAATCACTGTCATCATGACAGATGGTTCGCAATTTGTAACGCGCAGCACTTACGGTAAGGCTGGCGACAAACTGCATTTGGATATTGATCCTAAAACACATCCAGCATGGACCGGCACGCATCGTTTAGTTGATCGCGGCGGTCAGTTGGCGAAATTCAACAAGCGCTTTGCAGGTCTTTCAAGCAAGAAGGAAGAAGCTGCAGAAACTGCTTCAAACGAGCCAAAGATCAAGCTGACGACAAGCGCTGCTTCAGCGAAAAAGAAAGCTAAATAAAATAGAAATCACGGTAAGACAAATCAGGGAATAAGAGAAAATCTTATCCCCTATTTGTGCTTGGCGTTTCATACCGCTAAGCCGCGCCACCCACGCTGATAACAGCGGGGCCTGATAG
>JBASWO010000076.1:0-16229 GCA_049276515.1 Alphaproteobacteria bacterium | reverse complement strand
AAGAATAAGCCGGCTACCGTCAGCGACCCTTTATGGTCGTTACGCGGTGATTTCCACATGCTTTGGCTCTGGCTGTCAGGACAGCTCGAAATTGAGCTTCAGAAGTACAAAATATAAGTTCAATCACAATTACTGCTTTGCATTCTAAACATAAGGAAAATAGGGATTTTTAACCCTTTGTTTATTCCTGATAACCGAATATCTTAAAGGGACTTCGAAGTGTCCCACCTTATTCTTTTTGCATTTCCACAAAGCTGTCCTGCGTTTGGAGAATGTCATGAAATCAGTCGTCATCGCTGGGTACGCGCGTTCCCCTTTCGCTTTCGCTAATAAAGGCGAGCTCGCCAAGGTACGCCCCGATGATATCGCAGCAGCAGTTGTTCGTGGACTTGTCGAACGTACCCGCGTCAATGCAGATGATATCGAAGATCTCAAATTAGGCTGCGCTTTCCCAGAAGGTGAGCAGGGCCTCAATGTCGCACGCTTGATCGTGCTGCTTGCTAAATTACCCATCTCTGTTGGCGGTGTGACCATCAATCGTTTCTGCGGCTCATCCATGCAAAGCATCCATGATGCAGCTGGCGCCATTCAAATGGGTGCGGGCGAAGTTTTTATCTGCGCCGGTGTTGAGTCCATGACACGCATTCCTATGTCAGGCTTTAATCCTATGCCCAATCCCGTGCTCGCAGAAGCTGCGGAGCAAGCCTATATCTCGATGGGTATGACGGCCGAAAATGTCGCGAACAAATATGGTATCACGCGTCGCGAGCAAGAAACCTTCGCTGTGCTATCACATCAAAAAGCAGCAACTGCTCAAAATCTTGGCAAGCTCAAAGATGAAATTGTGCCGATCACAACACCAGCTGGCGTTGTCGATAAAGATGGCTGCATTCGTGCAGGCACAACCGCCGAGAAATTATCAGAATTAAAACCAGCCTTTATCGAAAAAGGCTCTGTCACAGCAGGTACATCATCGCCCCTTACAGATGGCGCGTCAGCTACCTTGGTTTGCAGTGAAGAGTATGCGAAGGCTAATAATTTGCCGATCTTAGCGCGCATTAAATCAATCGCGGTTGGTGGGTGTGCCCCAAGCATGATGGGTATTGGCCCTGTTGTTGCTTCACAAAAAGCTCTGAAGCGTGCTGGTCTTACGATCAAAGACATCGATATCTTTGAGCTTAATGAAGCTTTTGCAAGCCAATCCTTGGCCTGCATCCATGATCTCGGCATTGATATTACCAAGGTCAATTTAGATGGCGGCGCGATCGCGCTTGGCCATCCGCTTGGTGCAACAGGTGCGCGCATCACCGGTAAGGCTGCGCAGTTATTGAAGCGCGAAGGTAAGAAATATGCTTTGGCCACACAATGTATCGGTGGTGGACAGGGCATCGCGACTATTCTGGAGGCAATAGGCTAATGTCATCAATTAGATCCGTCGCTGTTATAGGCTCGGGCGTCATGGGCGCCCAAATCGCAGCTCATGTTGCCAATGCAGGTGTTCCTGTCGTGCTTTTAGATATTGTCCTCAAGGATAATGCCGATCGCGATTTTTTAGCCAAGAGCGCCATCGAAAAATTGATGAAAATGGAGCCGGCGCCTTTTATGCATGCACGTAATGCTAAGCTCATTACGCCGGGCAATTTAGAAGATGATCTAGGTAAACTCAAAGATGTCGATTGGATTATTGAAGCCGTTCTTGAAAATCCACAAATCAAGAGTGATCTCTATAAAAAACTCGATGCGGTCCGTAAACCTGGCTCCATTGTTTCATCAAACACATCGACGATACCGCTCAATGTCCTGACAGGTGATCAGTCCGATACATTCGCAAAAGATTTTCTGATTACCCACTTCTTCAATCCACCGCGCTATATGCGGTTGTTTGAACTCGTCACTGGTCCTAAGACGCGCCCTGACGCTGCTGAAATTATTCGTGACTTTGCAGATCGCAATCTTGGCAAAGGCGTTGTCGCTTGTAAGGACACACCCGGCTTTATTGCCAACCGTCTTGGCGTTTTCTTTTTACAGACAGCTGTGAATACAGCCATTGAAATGGGTATTACGGTTGAAGAGGCTGATGCCATCTTCAGTAAGCCCGTTGGTATGCCAAAGACGGGTGTCTTTGGTCTCTTAGATATGATTGGTATCGATTTGATGCCGCTGATTGCCAAGAGCTTTATGGCAACATTGCCGCCCGACGATACCTACCGCATCGTCAATCGCGAAATTCCTTTGATCAATAAAATGATCGCTGATGGCTATACTGGCCGTAAAGGTAAGGGCGGCTTCTATCGCCTGACAAAGAATGAGACGGGTAAGGTCAAAGAAAGCATCGATCTTAAAACTGGCAATTATCATCCTTCTACTAAAGTAAAACTCCCTGCTGTCGAAGCGGCGGGTAAAAACTTGCGAGCTCTCTGCGAAAACCAAGATAAGATTGGGCGCTTCACATGGACAGTTCTCTCGCAAGCCCTAACCTATGCAGCCTCACTCGTTCCGCAAATCGCTGATGATATCGTTGCTGTCGATACCGGTATGCAATTGGGCTTTAACTGGAAATCAGGTCCCTTCGAGCTGATTGATAAATTAGGAACCGGCTGGTTTGCCGAGCGCCTCAAGGCAGAAGGTAAGCCCGTTCCTGATATACTGCAAAAAGCAGCGGGTCGCCCATTCTACCGCGTTGAAAACGGCAAGCTTGAATATATGACGACAGCTGGCGAGTATAAACTCGTGCAGCGCTCACAAGGTGTTTTGCTCTTATCGGATATCAAACGCGCTTCGAAACCGGTCGCTAAAAATGGCTCGGCAAGTCTTTGGGATATCGGTGATGGCGTTCTCTGCCTCGAATTCACGAGCAAGATGAATGCGATTGATCCTGACACACTGGGTATGGTGCAGAAATCTGTTGCGACAATCACTGAAAGCAAGGGGCAATGGAAAGGCCTTGTTGTTTATAACGAATCTGAAAATTTCTCCGTTGGTGCTAATTTAGGTCTCGCTCTCTTCGCCATCAATATTGCGATGTGGCCAGCGATCGAAAATCTGGTCAAGCAAGGCCAAGAAGCTTACAAGGGCTTACGCTTTGCACCATTCCCATCTGTTGCGGCACCCTCAGGCATGGCGCTCGGTGGTGGTTGTGAAATCACCTTACATTGCTCAGCCGTTCAAGCTCATGCCGAGACCTATATCGGTCTTGTGGAAGTAGGCGTTGGCCTTATCCCAGGTTGGGGTGGTTGTGCTCAAATGCTGGGTCGTGCCTTTACAGCCAAGAAACGTTTTGGCGGACCTATTCCACCAATCAGTCATGTGTTCGAGACAGTCAGTGTCGCTAAAGTCGCGAAATCTGCGTTCGATGCGCAGGATCTGATGTATCTGCGTCCAACAGATGGCATCACCATGAACCGCGATCGCCTCCTTTATGACGCTAAACAAAAAGTTTTGGATTTAGCCAAAGATTATACGCCGCCTAAACCGTGGGAGCTGAATTTGCCAGGTCCAACAGGACGTGCCGCTCTCAATTTAGCCGTTGAAAGCTTCAAACTGCTTGGTAAGGCTCTGCCACATGACGTCACAGTCTCGAAAGCTTTAGCATCGGTTCTTTGCGGCGGCGAGCATGATCTCACAGCACTTACAACAGAAGATCAGATCTTAGCACTCGAACATCGTGAGTTTATGAAGCTCGTGCATACTGATCAGACCATCGCGCGCATCACACATATGCTGAATACCGGCAAACCATTACGGAATTAGGGAACCACCTATGCCCATCTATAAAGCCCCACTTGAAGATATCCGCTTCCTTCTCAATGAAGTGATTGATGCTGGCGGTCTTTCTAAGTTGCCTGGCTATTCTGAGGCAACACCAGAAGCTGTCGATACCATTTTGGATGCTGCAGCCCAGATGTGCGAAGAAGTTCTCTTTCCCCTCAATCAATCCGGTGATCATGAAGGCTGCCGCTTTGATAATGGCAATGTGACAACGCCAAAGGGCTTTAAGGAAGCCTATCAAACATTCCGTGAAAGTGGCTGGACTGGTTTATCGTGCAATCCAGCCTTTGGTGGACAGGGCTTACCGCTGCTTTTGAATTTTGTGATCGATGAGATGGTGTGTTCTGCCAATTTGTCGTTTGGTATGTATCCTGGCCTCTCACATGGCTGCTACAACGCCATCGAAAAACATGCTGAAGAAAAATTGCAGAAGATTTATCTGCCAAAACTAGTTGATGGTAGCTGGACAGGCACGATGTGTTTGACCGAGCCGCAATGCGGAACGGATTTGGGCCTCGTGCGCACGAAAGCAACACCACAAAGTGATGGTAGCTATAGACTAACGGGCACCAAAATCTTTATCTCAGCAGGTGAGCATGATCTTGCTGACAACATCATCCATTTGGTTCTAGCCAAACTTCCCGATGCGCCTCCTGGCATTAAAGGCATCAGTCTTTTTGTTGTACCGAAATTCCTCGTCAATGCTGATGGATCGCTTGGTGAGCGCAATAAAGTCGCTTGCGGTAGCATCGAGCATAAAATGGGCATCAAAGCTTCAGCCACATGCGTCATCAATTTTGATGACGCCAAAGGCTGGCTGGTTGGTAAAGCCAATAAAGGTATGAGTGCGATGTTCACCATGATGAACGAAGCGCGCTTAGCCGTTGGTTTGCAGGGCTTGGGTCTTGCCGAAGTTGCTTATCAAAACGCCGTTCTCTATGCGCGTGAGCGTTTGCAGGGTAGGGCTCTAACAGGCGCTAAGTTCCCTGAAAAACCAGCTGATCCCATCATTGTTCATCCTGATGTGCGTAAAAATCTTCTCACCATGCGCGCACTCACCGAAGGCTGTCGTGCTTTGGCTTTTTGGGTCGGACGTGAGTTGGATGTTGAATTAAAACATCCGGATGAGCATGTGCGCGAAGAAGCAGGGGATTTTGTGGCTCTTATGATCCCCATCATCAAGGCGCTTTTGACCGATACTGGCTTTGATGTTGCCAATCTTGGTGTGCAGATCTTTGGTGGTCATGGCTATATTCGTGAACATGGTATGGAACAGTTTGTGCGTGATGCTCGTATCACCCAAATCTATGAAGGCACCAACGGTATTCAAGCGCTGGATTTGGTAGGTCGTAAAATGCCGGATGATTACGGCCGTCTCATGCGCCGTTTCTTCCATCCCGTCGCTGATTTCCTCAATGCCGAAAAGGACAATAAGGATTTGGCAGAAATGCTGCCCTATTTCATGAGCGCCTTTGGCAAACTTCAAGTCTCAACCTTGACGGTTGCAACGAGAGGCTTTGGTAATCCTGATGAAGCAGGGGCCGCAGCAACCGATTACTTACGTCTCTTTGCTTTGGTAGCCGTAGGTTTTATGTGGCTCAAAATGGCCAAGGTCGCAGCCGCGAAGCTACCTAATGCCGGTGATCGCAAAGGCTTTTATGACGCCAAGATCAAGACAGCGCGCTTTTACTTCAATAAGGTCATGCCACAAGTGAATGCGCTTAATCTCTCGATCTTGTCGGGCTCAAAATCAATTATGGATTTTCCAGCCGAAGCGTTCTAAGCCAATTAGGTGGTCAAAGCACAGCACGATATCCGCGCAAGCTTACAGCGCGCTATGAGCCTGCATCAGCAGGGCGATCTCAATCAAGCCGAGCAAATCTATAAAGAAGTTCTGGCAATTGAGCCCAATGAGCCGAATGCCCTCCATCTTCTTGGTGTTGTCGCTTGGAAACGCGGTGATCTGCCAGCAGCCCACAGCCATATCCAGAAGGCTATTCAACTTCATCCCACTGTAGCGGCCTATCATAGCAATCTTGCCGGCGTTTTAAGGCAAATGGGCATGACAGATGAAGCTATCGCCTCCTATGAAAAGTCATTACTGCTTGATCCCAAGCATGAAGTGGCGCGTAAAGAATTAGCACTTACGCTTCACCAGCAAGGTATGGCTGCTTCTAAAGATAAAAACTGGGATCTGGCGCAGAAGGCCTATAGTCGCGTGCTCGAATTAGATCCCAACAATGTGGCGACGCTTAATAATTTGGCGGCTGTTGTTCAGCATCTCAATGATCGTAATGCTGCCTATGGATATTATCGTCGCGCCCTCGAAGCGGCGCCCGATAATCTTATGCTGCGTTACAACCGCAGCATTTGTTATCTCACAGACAAAAAATTCAGTGAAGGTTGGGCTGATTTCAGAGGTAGTAAAGCTCATTGGCAGCCCACCATCGATAAACGTGCTTCTTTACCTTGGGCGCATGTACCTTTTTGGGATGGAAGGGACTTGAAGGGCAAAAAAATACTGCTTTGGGGCGATCATGGTATCGGCGATGAGGTTCTATTCGCAAGCATGGTGCCTGATCTCATTGAGCGCGGCGCCATTATCACAATGGAAGTGATGGACCGGCTTAAACCTCTTATGGAACGTTCTTTTCCCACTGTTACAGTTCATATGAGGCAAGAACCTCCTTTGCCAGGACCTAATTTTGATTTTCAAGCACCTTGGCTCTGGCTCACAAGCTATCTACGTCCCACAATCAATGATTTTCCAAAGCGTCTCTCTTATCTGAAAGCTGACGATGAGCAAAAAGCGCGCCTCCGCAAGCGCTATGAAGCTTTTGGCAAGAAACACATCATTGGTGTTTCATGGTTTTCGATGTCACATACCTGGGGTACGCGCCGCAGTATCACTTTACCAGAAATATTGGGCTCTTTGCCTTTGGATGATGTGCTGATTATTGATCTGCAATATGGCGAGACCGCCGATGCTTGGCGTGAGGCTAAGAAGGCTTTTCCTCATCTCACCACTTTCCATGATGATGAGGTCGATCAATTTATCGATATGGATATTTTTGCAGCACAAGTAGCAGCCTGCGATAGTGTTGTGACGATTTGTAACACCACATCCCATATTGCAGGTGCATTAGGTATTCCTGCAGCCGTGCTGATGTCAGATTTTGGTCTTACTTGGTATTGGTTCGCTGATGGCGCAGAATGCCCTTGGTATCCAAGCCTCACTTTGCTTCGGCCAAGCGCAAAAGATCGCTTAAAGAGCGCATCTAAAATAGCTACAAAATCAATGGTTTAAGCAGCTTTTACGGCTTCGAGGGCACTCTCAGCATTGCTGGCCGGTATATCGCCATCGCGGATCGCAACAGCGCCCGCCAAATCAACCGAGACAAGCTGCGAGACACCTTTTTCACTCATCGTCACACCATAGAGGCGGTCCATCTTTGCCATCGTAAGGCGTTGATGGGTGATGACAAGGAAGCGTGTGCCCGTTTCGCGCGCGATGTCTTCAACAAGTGCGCAGAAGCGACCAATGTTGCTTTCATCAAGCGCAGCTTCCGCTTCGTCGAGAACGCAGATTGGCGATGGGTTGGTCTGGAACACAGCAAAGAGCAGAGCAAGAGCCGTGAGTGTACGCTCACCACCTGAAAGCAAGGAAAGGATCTGCATTCTTTTGCCAGGCGGGCTCGCAAAGATCTCAAGTCCGGAATCCATCGGATCTTCATTATCGATCAATTCTAGATGAGCTTTGCCACCACCAAAGAGACGTTGGAAGAGAGTTTGGAAGCGCTCATTGACAGAAGTGAAGGCGTTTTGAAGACGTTCACGAGCTTCCTTGTTCAATTGGCTGATGCCTTGGCGCAATTTGGCAATTGCAGCGACCAAATCATCTTTTTCTTTTTGGAGCTTGTCGATTTCAGCTTGCGTGACCTCAGCTTCCGTTTCAGCGCGTAGATTGACAGGACCCATATTTTCGCGTTCACGAAGATAACGGTTTAGTGCCTGATCAAGTTCATACACATTGGGTATGCCTTCATCTTCGCCAAAAGCTGCAATACCCATAAGTTCTTCAGGTAAGCAATTCAGTTTCTCCATCATGCGTTCGCGCAAAGTATTAAACTGCTCACTCGCAGCCTGTACGGCACCTTCGCCACGAACGCGTTCTTCTTTGGCATTACCAAGCGTCGTTTCGTCTTGCTTCAATTGATGCTCTACAACGCTCAATTTTTGCTCAGTCTCAATGAGGCGGTCAGCCGCGTCTTTGCGGTGCGCTTCTGCTGTTGAGAGTTCTGTTAGCAATTGAGCGTGTGATGCCTCGAGTGCAGCGGGACGGCCACGTAATTGCTCGAGCTGTGCTTCAATCGATGTGATGCGTTCAGCAAGATCAGCAATTTGCTGCGAAGCATTGCCAAGGCGTGCCTGCCAAGCTTCAATTTCTTGGACGACGGCTTCTTGGCGTGAAGCGCAAAGATTTTGCTCGCGTGTTAAACGATCACTTTCGCTTTGATGGCGGCCTTGAAGGCTGCGTTGCTCAGCGAGGCGCGTGCGCATCTCTGTCATTTCAGCGCGTTGGGCTTCAACATCGGGCAGGGCGCGCCTCTCATTTTCAATCGCTGAGGCGCGGGCACTTAATTGCTCAATATCACTTTCGATTTGCTTGAGGTTGTCATCAAGCGCTGCAAGCTTAGCCGTGATGGCTGTGGATTCCTTTTCCTGCTTGGCATAAGTATTACGCGCATCATTGAGTGCCGCAAAGGCTGCTTGCAAGGCATCGCGTGCTTGTTTGTCATCCGTCTGAGCTTGGCTGCAATTTTGAGCAGCATCATTAGCGGCATTGGTTGCCTTGTAAGCTTCAGATTCGGCAATGGTGATATCCTGTTGAATTGTGGCAAGACGATTACGTTGTTGAAGGCGAACAGCTGTTGCTGTTTTAGCTTGGGGGGTAACTGTAAAGCCATCCCAGCGCCATGCCCAACCATCGCGGCTAACAATAATCTGACCCGGCTGGAGTTTCTCGGCTACTGCTTCACCAGCTGCTGCATTTTCAACCAATCCTATTTGGGAGAGGCTGCGCGCCAAGGCTGCAGGCGCTTCGATATGCTGGCTAATCGGTGATGCTTCTTGCGGTAGCGCAGGAACTTCTGTGTAAGCAGGAAGTGAGCGCCAATGCATCGCGGCGTTGGTATCTAAAGCAGCCGTCAAAGCTTCGCCTAAGGCAACGGCCAGAGCACTTTCAAGACCAGGTGTTACAGTGACGAGATCAATAATAGGCTCGGACTGATCGTCATGATGTAAGAAGAGAGCGTTGATGGCTTCTGCTTCTGCTTTGAGCTTTGTTACTTTGACTTGTGCATCCTGAGCTTGATCACGTGTTTGCGCTTGCGTCTGCTCAGCTTGACGATAATTTTGCTCAGCTGCTTCAGCTTGTTGTTGGCGTTTTGTTAGCTCTTTTTCGGAGGCGTCAACTAAGGCGGCTGCAAATCCTAAATCAGGGCGCTGCGCTACATCACTGACTAAAGATGCGCGTTGTGTAGCTAACTGTTCGCGGCGCTCATTTAAATGAGTTTGGCGGGTTGTGAGCGTCTCGATTTCTTGTTGCAAGGATTGGCGGCGCGCTTCAGCGGTGGCAACCGATTGCATCAATTGACTGAGAGCAACGTCGAGCGCTTCAACGTCATGAGTGATTTTAGCCAGCGTTTCTGTTGCTTCTGGCATTTGCGCAGCAATCTCAGTGCTGGTCACGACCAATTGCTTTTGCTCATCTTGGAGTTTTGTAATCGCCGCTTCGCCATCCGCTCTGCGCTCTTGCTCGCGCTTTTGATCGGTGTGAGCTTGTTGGAGGCGTTGCTCATGAGCTTCGACTTCATCAGCTATGCGTTTAACTTCATGTTCGATTTGCTCACGCTGAAGTGTAAGTTTTTGAACAATGGCAGCCGCAGCAGCTTCAGTTTGGCGAAGACCTGGAAGGTCAGCTGCGATTTCTGTGCGCTTGGTTGTGCTTTGTGTAACAACGGCAAGTAATTCATTGACGCGCTGTTCGGCGGCTTGCAGAGCCTGCTTCATAGTTTCAGCGTTTTGTTCAGCTTCCGTCCAACGGAGATGCAAAAGAGCGGCTTCCGTGCGGCGGATGTGATCAGCAAGATTGCGATAGCGTGATGCTTGACGAACCTGCTGCTTCAAATTGCGCAACTGCGTATCATACGCTTTTAGGACGTCATCAACGCGCGTTAGATTTTGTTCAGCGCCTTTTAATTTTAACTCAGCTTCATGACGACGTGCTTGTAAGCCTGAAGTGCCAGCAGCTTCTTCCAGGATTTGACGGCGGTCTTGAGGTTTAGCGCGGATGAGGGCGTCAATTTGTCCTTGGCCAACCAGGTTTGTTGAATGTGCACCGGTTGCTTGATCGGCAAACAAGAGTTGTACATCGCGTTGACGGACGGGTTTGCCATTGATGCGGTAATCTGATCCATTGCCGCGTTCAATTTGACGCGTGACCTGAACTTTATCTTCATTATTGAATTCAGCTGTAGCGCTGCGGTTGCTGTTATCAAGCTCAAGCATAACTTCAGCAATATTGCGGGACGGGCGTGTAGCTGTACCCGCAAAGATAACATCGTCCATTTCTGAGCCGCGCATCCGCTTAGGAGAGTTTTCACCCATCACCCAGCGTATGGCTTCAACAAGATTGGATTTGCCGCAACCGTTAGGTCCCACAATACCCGTCATGCCCGATGGGATGTCGAGATCAGTTGGCTCAACGAATGATTTAAAGCCCTGAAGGCGTAAACGGTTAAACTGCACGTGTACCTCTATTGGTTTAATTAATGTTTTTCAGCCAAAAGCTTATCGAAAAGTTTTGTATAGGTTTCGACAGGCTGCGTACCTTTGATAATTTCACTACCATTAATGACAAAGGTAGGGGTTGATTGAATGCCGGGGCTATTCATGGCTGCCATGCGCTGATTGATAAGAGCTTCTTGCAGAGCCTTATCTTCAAGGCAGGCTGTAGCTTTCTCAGAACTTAATCCACCCAACATGGCATATTGCATCAAAGCTTTCTCAGGTTCCTTGCTGAGGGCCCAGCCTTCTAAATTCTTATAGAGCACCTTTACGAAAGGATAAAATTGTTCAGGCGGCATACAACGTGCCAGCTGCGATGCTTTGAGCGCTACGCCATCCAAGGGATAGTCTCGCAAAATGAAACGAACCTTTCCGGTTTCCAGATACTTCTTTTCGAGCTCAGGCAGAACCTTGTTGTAGAAATCTGCGCAATGGCTGCAGGTGAGTGATACATATTCTTCGACCGTGATAGGTGCATCGACTTTGCCCATGATCCGATCAGGGATAACTGCCACTTCAGTCTTCTTGGCCGGCGCTTCTACTTTTTCAGCATTGGGCAAACCAACCACAGCCGCATGCGTAGCGTAAGCGCCAAAAACAAGCATGGCCCCAAGAAGTAATGATAGTAAAAAGCGTGTCATTTGTGCCCGTTTTTCGCACGAATCAATGTGTTAGAAGTATATGTGAATTTACAGGTCTAACTCAAGTTGCTTCCTTTACCTCTAAGGCTGTTAAGATCAGTATGGTTAAGATTCTTGGGGGTAAATTTGGGTATAGGCGATTTCATAGAGTTAGAGCTGATCGGCATCGTTAATTTCGTTGCCCAAGCTTTTCATTACATATTTCCAGAATACCCGGCTGCGGGCATTTTGCTGATCTCACTATGTCTTTTATTGTTTGCTTTTTATGGTTTGAAGTCAGGTATTGCCGAGGGATTTAAGATCGGAATGGCTATTTTTATAATTGGTGTTGTGCTGCTTTTCTCGATCCATCACTTAGCCAAGTTGTTTAGCTTCGCTGTGCTGTAAAACGGCTTGACCAAAAGTCTCAAGAGCGTGGCGTAACTCTTCATCTTCTATGGTTTTTGCGGCTTCGCTGATGTCCGCTAAAGCCTTCGGATTTGGGGTTGGAATGGATGTCATTTTGGGTGGTTGGGCATAAATGCCCTCAAGCATAATTTTGCTGATCGCTTCATAACCAAAATAACTGTTCACGCGCTGGCGGATCTGTTCTGTTTTAAAGGTAAATTCCATAGCCAGGCCCTTAGGGAGACGAATGTATAAAGTGCCGCTTTTGCGCTGAGCTTCATGGGGTTGATGCGGGAAGGTAACTTTGACAGGCGTTGTCACGCGTGAATAGTCGGGGCCGACAATTTCTTGCCAGTGATCAAGCAAGGCGGCATAAAGCGACCAGTCTTTGCCAATGGTCTGACGTGCGATTTTCTCAATCGCTGAAGATATGCTGCGAGGTATGAACATGAAACGAAGTGTGTCCTTGCAAAAATCAAAAGTCAAAGGCGTAAAAACCTTAAATATGCCGCAAGCTGCTATGCTTTTGCGCTGGTATGATCAATATCGGCGCATTTTGCCTTGGCGAGCTTTACCTGGGGTTATACCCGATCCTTACCCTGTTTGGTTATCTGAAATCATGTTGCAACAAACAACTGTTGCTGCTGTAGGGCCCTATTATCAGAAGTTTCTAAAAAGATGGCCAACAATACACCATCTCGCAAAAGCACCCCTTAATCAGGTTCTGCAAATGTGGGCTGGCCTTGGTTATTATCGCCGTGCTCATTCTTTACATGAATGTGCAAAACATATTTGTGCCAATTGGAACGGCAGATTTCCAGAAACATATGAAAGTCTGTTGCTACTACCAGGGTTTGGGCCTTACACAGCTGCGGCTGTAGGGGCGATTGCTTTTAACCAACGTACAAATGTGGTTGATGGTAATGTTGAACGTGTCATGGCGCGTATCTTTGCCGTACGAACACCGTTGCCTCAAGCCAAATTAAAGTTACGTGATTTAGCTGCAGGTCTTTTACCAAAAGCGCGTTACGGAGATTACGCCCAAGCGTTAATGGATTTGGGTGCCACGATTTGCACGCCACGCAATCCAAAATGCGATCTTTGCCCTTGGAATAAATCCTGTCAGGCACGGGCTTTAGGCATTCAGGAAAAGCTGCCGCGTCGTGAAAAAGCAAAGGCGAGACCCATTCGTCAGACTTTAGCGTTTATTGTTGTTAATAGAAAAAATGAAATTCTTTTACGTCAGCGGCCTAAGACTGGACTCTTGGGCGGTATGATGGAAGTGCCGAGTAGTGAGTGGCGAGAAGAGCTGATATCGGCAAAAACTCAAAAAGATGCTCCCGTAAAAGCGCGCTGGAAAGTTTTGCCAGGGCATGTGCAACATGTATTTACACATTTTGAATTGAATATTTCCGTAGCTATCGCAGCCACTACAAAGCCTGTCAAAGGCAAGTGGGTCGCACTCCATCGCCTTGATAAGGAAGCGTTACCCAGCGTAATGCGTAAAATTATACGTCACGCCCTTTCGTATATATAATGCTGCTTCAACGATTCTGAGTTGGCCAATGAAAAAAGTATTCATTTTACTTCTAGCCTTGCTTTTAGCATCACCGGCCCAAGCTAGTGATTATGCTGAACCGACATGGCCAAATCTTGTGCGCACGCTCATTCGCTTTGGTGCCATCAATGTCAATGATGATCGTCTGCTTGATCAGTTCGCAATCATTACGGAATGTGCGCTCTATAAGGCAATGTATAGAGATGACTTTCAGTGGAACAAAGTGCGTGGGGTCATGCGGGATTCAATTCGTGCCAACGTAGCTACCTATCCCACAAATTATCGCTACGAAGCCGAGCTGCAATTAGGCAAGTATGATTTTAAAGAAAAACTGTATCGTCTGACAGATAAGACAACGGTTCGAAATGTTAATTCTCTACTTCTGTTCCAAGCTTACCGCAACGTGTGTGGTGATGCGAATATTAGGGACATCCCTGATTATTTCCGTGCCATTCTGGATACGCCTGTCACTTTTGAGGGGCTGCCCTTAAATGAAAAAGATGCTGAAGTCATGGTCAAGCAGATGCGCGAAGGCAAAAACACTGATCTCATAGTGTATACGCGGTTTAATCTGCGCATCGTTTATATTGACCCGCTTACAAAAGCACTCAAATCAAAAGATGCAGATTCCTATGTCCAGGGTACAATGCGTAACGGTCATCAAATCCGTTTAGATGTGCATCTTGATTCTATGGATTTCTTCTCGGATAAAGAAATGACAAAGCTGATTTATACGTATCAGCCTTAGTTTTGCCTATTGGTGGCTTCGGCACGAATACGCTGGCGCAATAGATCAATAGGCTCAATCTTGCCACCAGCATCAAAGCACCAGAAGGTCCAGCCATTACAGGCAGGTAAGCCTTGCACTAAGGCGCCAACTTTATGAATAGAGCCATTCACTTCATCGCCTGTACGAATGGAAGCGACCAGGGTCGCATCAGCTCTAACGCGTGCCACATGTCTCTTTCTCTCATCAAATAATTTATCGCCCGGACGCAAGAGACCGCGCTCCAAGACAATGCCAAAAGGAATGCGTGGTTCTTCACGCTTCGATGGAATAATCAGAAATTCTGAAGGCGGAGCAATGTCAATGCCGGCTATGCGTTTTTCAGCATGTTTTGCATATGTTTTATCTCGTTCAATACCGATAAAATGACGTCCAAGGCGCTTTGCCACAGCACCTGTTGTTCCTGAACCAAAGAAAGGATCGAGGATGACATCGCCTGGTTTTGTGGACGACATGATCACGCGATAAAGTAGAGATTCTGGTTTCTGGGTGGGATGAACTTTATCGCCACCATCTGCACGCAATCTTTCTTTGCCGCTACATATGGGTAGGATCCAATCACTACGCATCTGCTTTTCATCATTCATATTCTTCATAGCTTCATAATTGAAGCAAGGCTTGGCCTCTTTGGAAGGGGAGGCCCAGATCATGGTCTCATGTGCATTAGTGAAGCGCTTGCCCCGGAAATTGGGCATCGGGTTGGTTTTGCACCAAATAATGTCGTTCAAGATCCAGTAGCCAAGATTTTGGAGAATGGCCCCGACGCGGAAAATATTATGATAACTACCAATGACCCAAAGACAGCCGTCAGGTTTCAAAACGCGCTTCGCTTCTTTTAGCCAGTCGTATGTGAATTTGTCGTAAGTGGCAAAGTCAGCAAATTTGTCCCAATCATCATCGACAGCATCGACAAGAGAATTATCGGGGCGATGCAAATCGCCGCCAAGCTGCAAATTGTAAGGAGGGTCAGCAAAGATTGCATCGACGGAATGGCTGGGTAGTTCCGACAAAATGCGGATACTGTCACCGATCAAAATACGGTCCAGCGGCAAGGTAATCGTCGAGGCTTTTTTAGTCGTTTTGGCCATAGGGCGACAGTTATCCACACCTGCCTTAATGACAAGTAAATTTTTTAAAGAAGTATCAGTTCAATCAGCTTGTTACCTATTTAGGCTCAGAAACTGGTGCAAAAGAGTCACGGATAATGAGGGCTCTAAACAGGATGAGGTTGGGCTTTAAAACAACCTTTAACTTGAAACCGAATACCATTGCTTTTCCAGCTTTGTAAGCAAGCGCGGATCGGAACTGATTTAAGATGCCCAGGCAAATCCATAATGAGTTCTCTTGGCATAAACGCGCCATCAATCATTCTTTCCATACGCGTTGGCATGAGTTGTTGTTCAGCTAATGCTCCAAAAAGAGAAACTGGATTATCTGCAAGACTGCTGCTAACGACAACCATAGTTGTGCAATCATCTTTTTCATCTGGAAGAAATGCATTCTGCCTCGAGGGATGAACGATCCGAACAAAGCGTGTGTGATTTTCTGGATTATCAGCATAATTGCCAAGATTGATAAGACCGTGAATCTGGCCTGCTACGGGTGATGCAATCGCAGCCACATCTGAACGTCCAGAGGCTTCAACCTTTTTGGCAGCTAAGGCTGTATCATCGGTAAAGGTAACGCGCCATTTATGAGCGTTGATATTGCCGATACATTGATCAATGGCAGGCTTCTGACTCCATACTTCTTGTACACTGCTGAGCGTCGCGCCTGGAATAACAAGAAGGCATTGTTGCACATGAAGAAAATGCTCGCCGGCAATCCACCCATTAATGTGAGGTAGTAGGGTGTGCATGCCATCAACACGACCACTGTTGTTGTTTTCAACAGGTAAAAAAACTTCATCGACAGCGCGTCGATCAAAAGCCTCTATAGCGGCTGCAAATGTTGGATAGGGCACAGCCCTATAAGGGTTGCTATCCAACATAAATTCTGCAAGAGCCTGCAGAGAAAAAGAACCTGGATTGCCTTGATAACCCATAGTAACGCGATCGGACGACATATAACCCCTTTAAAATCCTTTATTATCAATATGGGGGCATTTTTAGATAAAAATATCCCGGCTCGCAACCCTCTATAATTATTATCCTTCTAAAGCCATAGAAAGCTGGGCAATGGGTGCGAAACCACTGCGGTGCCAAGGTGTAATACCCAGTTGTTTTAAGGCACGTATATG
>JBASWO010000075.1:0-6888 GCA_049276515.1 Alphaproteobacteria bacterium | reverse complement strand
CTATAAAATGTGGCGGAATTCATAAGATTTCATTTTTTTCTTGCAGATTGGGCTCATTTTTAATTGGAAACCATTATGGATCGTGTTGTTTTTAGATCAGGTCATGAGCCAGAAGAGGTTCGCAGCTTACGCGAAGATTTTGCGACCGCTGACGCCGATAAAGCCCATATACGTCATATCACTTTGGTTGGTGCAAACTATCAAGCCTGCTCTTTGCATGAAGATGATGTGGAATGGTTGCATTATGCAATGGAGTTATGCTGGCGTCAGGGCATAGAAATTTCCAGAGACTTTACACTGACGCCGCTTAATATTGCTTCCAAAGCAGGAAAATTACTCACCCAAAAGGGGCAGTATAATGATGGGGATGATTTCTTAAAAGTGACTATCCCCACAGATCTTTTGGTCATTTGCTATGTCTTTAATGCACCCTCACCCATCCTAACGGCACTTTCTTTTACTGAAGGGTTTGAAAAGTTTAGAACTAGCAATTTACATTTTGTAGAAAATGCATGGCGCGATGCTGCTGAGCGTAGTGGTGCAAAAGTTATCATTACATTTGCGCGCAGAACACCTATTGAGAAAGGTGATCCTGAAGAAGTTACCATTCGAGACTTCACAAGCCCTGCTTATTTAGTGCGCGCTGGCAGTGAAAGCGATGGCGGCAATGACATAATGGCGCATGAGATTTTGGTAAGAAAAAATCTTATCCCACAACTTCCAACCCCGCTTTTTCAGCTCTAAAGCTAGTCTAAGTCACGATTGGGTCTGTTGTAGCCAAACCTTAAGGGGAAGAAGGGCTGGATGATCAACCAGATCTTGTACATAGCTTTGGATCCGAGGGATAAAAGCGAGCTTTTCTTGTCGACCTGTCTTTTGCGCTAAGCGCACGATAACGCCCAAGATACGCATGTGGCGCTGCAGGCTTAAAAGGATGCAGATATTTTTAAACTCCGCCAGCGATTGGGTTGGTTTCATTTGATTATAATAATACTCAATCATCTCATGAAGATATTGGTCACCTCCATCGCGCCTTACAACTTCACAGAGAGAAGCAAGATCATACGCGGCTGGCCCAAGGCCTCCATCTTGAAAATCTAAGACACCCAAGGAACGCCAGCCCTCGCGGTCCTTAAGATCCATCAGATTATCCGGCATAAAGTCGCGCAACATGAGTGTTTGTGGCCATTGATCAACGCTTTTTAAAACCTGACGCCAAGCGGCTCTAAACTCTTCGCCTTCTTCGCGCGTTGCTTCCCGACCCTTCACATAAGGAAAATAATAATCAAGGTAGGTCTCAACTTGCGATGCAAAGAGGGCAGCACTGAAAATGGGCAGATCAATGGAGCGCGCTTTTTCTTTATCGAAAGTTTGATGGAGGTGAATGAGAAGATCAACGGCACGGCGATATAGTGCTTTTGCATCACCGCCTGCATCAAGCGCATTGCCACAATTGCGATTACCCAGATATTCCATAATGACAAGACCGTTTTCATCATGGGCTGCGTAGATCTCGGGCGCCGAGATATCCATGCTCTTTAAGAGTAAGGCGATATCTACAAAGGAATCCGTATGTTGATCAGGATCAGCATCCATCAAAATGGCGCGCTTGCCATCCGCGCGATCAAGCCGCGCATAACGACGTGGCGAAAAATCGGCTTCGATTGGAAATTGATCGGCCTCTGCCCAGTCACTTTGCTCTAAAAAAGCGGCTATCTCTAAAGCGCGGCGGCTCATGGGATTTCTTTCATGCGCTCAAGCCATAGGCCATGAGGCTCTAAAGTGCAGTGACGGCTTTTTTTATCATCCATAGTAAAACGCAGTAAAAGATAATCTTTTGGAAGACGACCTTCGGCTCGTTCTGGCCATTCGACCACACTTACGCCCTCCGTAAGGGCTTCATCCCAACCTAATTCATCTAACTCATCTGCTGTTTTAAGGCGGTAGAGATCAAAATGATGTACAGCAAAAGGCGGTGGATCATAGCTTTGGACGAGGGTGAATGTGGGGCTTGGCACATCACCCATAACACCCATTTCTTGCAAAAGAGCGCGGGCAAAGGTTGTTTTTCCGGCTCCTAGATCGCCCTTGAGGGCTAAGAGATCACCCTGCATCAGTTGAGGTGCGAGCCGTCGCGCTAAGGCGCTGGTCGCTTCTAAGGTTGGCAGAGGAACGGGAGAAATGAGAGGCATAAAATTTCTTACCCCTGCCCCGCGCTCGGAGCAAGAGAAGATCAGGCAGCCTGGGCGTTTTCAGCGGCTTTAATAGGGATATAGCAAATAACGCGCGTCCCTTTATTGACTTCGCTTTCAATCTCGATACGTCCGCCATGTAACTCGGTAAAGCTTTTCACGAGGCTAAGACCTAAGCCCGCACCGCTTTGGCGAGTTTGGGAATTGGCACGTTCAAACTTACCAAACACGCGCTCGCGATCAATTTCAGGAATACCAACGCCTGTATCGGCAACGGTGAGGACAATCCATTGCTCTTTACGACGACCGATCAAGGTCACACGGCCACCGGCTGGCGTATATTTGATGGAGTTACTGATGAGATTGAACAAAGCTTGCTTCATGCGATGCTCATCAACTTCAAATTCGCCAATGTCAGAGGGGCAATCGATCATAATTTCTAAAGATTGCTGACGCGCCCATTCCGCTGTCATTTGTTTTGCTGTATTGAGAAGATCAGCCACATTGACAGCGCGGCGATTAAGCGCCATGCGGCCCGCTTCTATCGTCGCTAGATCCAACACATCATTGATAAGGAGAAGCAGCTTCTTGCTTGCATCCATAATGGTGCGCGTATATTCAGCCTGACGATCATTCAATGTTCCAAAATACTGATTGGTAAGAATTTCAGCAAAACCCATGATGGTGTTAAGAGGTGTGCGTAATTGGTACGACACATTAGCCACAAACTCTGATTTCAGACGATCTGCTGTGGCAAGAGCTGTGTTACTTGCGCGCAAGGCTTGTTCGACGCGCACAGAATCTGTGACGTCCAAATAACTGTTGAGAACGGCGCCGTCCGGCAGAGGAATGGTGATATATTCAATAATGGCATTATCAGCACGTTCAATACGGCCCTTACGCGAACTGCGATCAAGGGTGTATTCGACCATTTCATTTTTGAAATCAATCCAATTGGCGCCGAAATTAAAGAGCGGCTTCATATGCTCGAGCAGATCTGCAATGTGAGGATTGGTGCTCAAAAACTCTGGTGGCAACTTCCAGATACGGGCAAAGGCAGGATTAAAGAGCTGCAATTTACCATCAGATCCAAAGACAGCGATGCCTTCAGCTAAATTATCGAGAGTTTCACGCTGCACCGCGATCAGAGTGTTGTATGAGGATTCTAAAGCAAGCTTATCCGTCACATCTTCATGCACAAACATGATGCCACCGAAAGGATGCGGCACAGCAAGAATGCGCAAAGACGTGCCATCCGGCAGATGCATCAAATCTTCGCGAGGCTCTAAAAGCGATGTAAAGAGCGATAAACGCTCTTTCTTATAACGCTGAAAATCAGCCTGTTCTGGAGCTCGTCTGCGGGTACGCATATCCTCCAGAATTTCGCTCATCGGGGGCTTACTATTAAGGAAAGATTCTTCGGCCTCCCATAAACGCTGATAGGCGCGGTTGTAAAACTCAAGACGCATATCGGGTCCATAAATAGCAATGGCACTCCCGAGATGCTCAAGCACCTCATGCTGAGCAGCCAAATGGCGCTGCAATTCAATTTCCTTATCTTCTTCGGGCGTAACGTCGATGGCAAAGCCGAGTAACCCATTGGTCGTGCCATCTTCACCCTTGAGCGGCACTTCAGTGATATCCAAGAGCTTACGTTTACCTGAGACAATCACATGGCGGCGTTCATTTTGTGGCTGCCCCATCGTGAGTGCGTTTGAGGCGAGGCTTCGGCCACTTCCGCCGCGTGCGGTTTGTGAGGCCAGCTCATGCTGCTCTTTGATGACATCCTCAACACCTGTATCGAGAGATTTTGCGTAAGCGCGGTTACACATCAGTAAATTGAGATCATTACCCCGCATCCAAACAGGGAAGGACATATTGTCGAGAATGGCTTGAGAATTTTGAAGTGTGCTACCAGATGTTTCAGTTTTGCTGATGGCTGCAGGGTCATCATGAAACCAGAGGGCATCAACCAAAGGACCTTCACGCCCCACACGGAAACGTCGGCCACTAATTTGAATAGGCTTAGACTCTTTGACTGTTTGCGCACGAACCGTAAAAACTTCGCCGGTCATTTGCAATTTCCGGAAGGCGCCAACAAAATCTGGCGCTTCTTTAATGGCCGCGATGATATCTTCAATATGTGCAATTTTCTCGATACCTAAAATGGATGAGACACGCACGACCTCGCGCAACAAACCTTGTGGTGTGAAAAGACAATAACCCCCTGGGGAGGTGTGCAGCATGGCTTGCAGGCGATCGGCAACAAAACGCGCCGTGCGCGCTTTTTGCTCGCGCTGGCGAAATTGTTTATTGAGTGAGAACGTCATCCAGGCGAGGCCGCCTGTCATGCCGGCCAAAATAATAATGGCTAGCGTCGTCGCTTCGATACCCATCTTAAAACCAGCCACGATAACAAACGCAATCACAACGGCAGCAATGGCCGCGAATGGCGCATTGACGATAAGCGGCTGGGACATCGGCTGATGAGGTTTTTCAGTCATTGGCGGCGTATTATGCCATGCGGATTTATAAGGGAAATGAAATTAGACAAACTGCGGGAATCAGAAATTAACCATATTTCTGACGCCCAGCAGCTTCAATTTAAAGAAGTTTAGTAACGGTAGCGTTCTGGCTTGAACGGTCCTTCAACAGGAACGCCAATATAATCGGCCTGCTTTTTGGACAGGGTGGTGAGTTTAGCACCGATCTTAGCCAAATGTAGCCGCGCGACTTTTTCATCCAAAGCCTTAGGTAGGATATAAACTTCAGGCTTATATTTACCGTGGTTGGTCCAAAGTTCGATTTGAGCCAGTGTCTGGTTGGTAAATGAGGCGCTCATCACAAAGCTTGGATGACCTGTTGCACAGCCCAAATTGACCAAACGACCCTTCGCCAAAATGATGAGACGCTTGCCGTCTGGGAATACCACTTCATCAACCTGTGGCTTCACTTCTTCCCACTTGAGGTTGCGAAGTCCGTCAATCTCGATTTCGGAATCGAAGTGACCAATGTTACAGACGATGGCACGATCTTTCATCTTACGCATGTGATCAACGGTGATCACACCTTCATTACCGGTCGCCGTCACAAAGATATCAACTTGTGATGCCATATCATCCATGGTCACGACTTGGAAACCTTCCATTGCCGCTTGCAATGCATTGATGGGGTCAACTTCTGTGACTACAACGCGAGCACCAGCATTACGAAGACTTGCAGCAGATCCTTTGCCAACATCACCGTAACCACAAACCAAGGCTACCTTGCCTGCCATCATCACGTCCGTTGCTCTGCGAATGCTATCAACGAGACTTTCGCGGCAACCATAAAGGTTGTCGAACTTAGATTTGGTAACACTATCATTGACGTTGAAAGCGGGGATCTTGAGCTGACCCTTTTCCATCATTTGATAAAGACGATGCACGCCTGTGGTGGTTTCTTCTGATACACCACGAATATCTTTGAGGAGCTCAGGATATTTTTCATGAATGCGCAGCGTGAGATCGCCGCCGTCATCCAAAAGCATATTGGGCTTCCAGTCGGGTCCAAATATGGTCTGATCAATACACCACCAATATTCCTCTTCGCTCATACCTTTCCAAGCAAAGACGGGGATGCCTTTAGCGGCAACCGCAGCAGCGGCATGATCTTGGGTTGAATAAATATTGCAGGATGACCAGCGTACAGAAGCGCCTAGATGAACCAAAGTTTCAATCAAGACGGCTGTTTGAATGGTCATATGAAGGCAGCCAATGATACGGGCGCCCTTCAGTGGCTTTGCTGTGCCATATTCTTCACGGATCGCCATAAGACCTGGCATTTCCGTTTCAGCAATATTGATTTCTTTGCGACCCCAATCTGCCAAAGACATATCTTTGACTTTATAATCTTGGGCTGATGAAGAGGTACGTTGCGCAGCGGCTGAAGACATAAGTATTCCTTTGGTTAGATATGCTGGCTATAGCAGGCCGCTATTCAGATGGCAAAGCGTGATTACACGCTACGTTTGCGCTTATCTTTATGGGCATCTTCAACAGCTAATGCCCCTTTTTGCAGAAGAGCTTTAATCTCAGCCTCGTCCGTTTGAGCCATGACTGATTCTGCAAATTCAATAGCTTGCTGCATGCTGAGTTTGAGGATTTCTTGTTTTACCCCAGGTAAGCGTAACGGCACCATAGAAAGCTCGCGCAAACCAAGGCCAATCAGCAGGGCTGTTGCCCTGCGATCGCCGGCGATTTCACCGCACAGGCTAACAGGGATATTCGCTCGCCATGCCGCTGCAGCCGTAAATTGAATAAGGCGGAGCACAGCCGGATGAAACGGCTCATAAAGATCTGCCACATGCTCATCCCCACGGTCGATGGCAAGTGTATATTGTGTGAGATCGTTGCTACCGATTGCAAAGAAATCGCAAACTTTAGCCAAAGCATCTGCAGCGAGGGCCGCGGCTGGAATTTCAATCATCGCACCGAGAGGTGGTAAAGATGGGATCTTAATCCCGCGCCTTTGCAAACGGCGCTCCACTTGCATGATATGTTCACGCACCTGCTTCATCTGGATGACGCTGGAGACCATAGGGATTAAAATCCGCACTGGCCCATGCGTTGAGGCGCGCAAAATGGCGGCCAATTGCGCTGTGAGAAGTTTTGGTTCTTTGAGCCCCAAACGAATGGCACGCAAACCAAGGGCAGGA
>JBASWO010000074.1:0-7264 GCA_049276515.1 Alphaproteobacteria bacterium | reverse complement strand
GTCTGAATCTGTGATGCTGCGTGAGGCTTTGGCAAAAATTCGGGATGAATTCAAAATTGGCATCCTGCTCATTGAGCATAATATGAATGTCGTCATGGAAATCTCAGACCATGTTGTGGTCTTGGATTACGGCAAACGCATTGCAGCTGGTACGGCGGAAGAAGTGCGGCATGACCCTGCGGTTATCCGTGCTTATCTAGGTGAGCCTGATGAGGATGCCGCCTAATGTTAAAACTACACTCAATCACCGCACGTTATGGATCCATTGAAGCCTTAGGCGGCGTTGATATGGATGTAAAACCAGGCGAGATCGTTACCCTGATCGGTGCCAATGGTGCAGGCAAAACAACATTGATGATGACGATTTGTGGCCAGCCACGCGCAGCGGCTGGCTCTGTCATCTTTAATGGTGAAGATATTACACGTTTGCCTACTGATGATATCGTCAAACGTGGGATTGCTTTAGTACCTGAAGGCCGTCGTATTTTTCCGCGCATGAGGGTCTTTGAAAATCTAAAACTTGGCGCTCTTGTAGCAGATGAGAAATATTTTGCATCAGATCTTGAGCGGGTATGCGCGCTTTTTCCGCGTCTTAAAGAGCGCCTTCAACAACGCGGGGGGACTTTATCAGGCGGTGAGCAGCAAATGCTCGCGGTCGGACGTGCTCTCATGAGCCGTCCTAAAATGCTTTTACTAGATGAGCCCTCTCTTGGGCTCGCACCTTTAGTGGTCAAACAGATTTTCACAACGCTTAAAGAGATTAATACGCAAGATGGCACAACCATCTTTTTGGTCGAGCAAAATGCTCATATGGCCTTGCGTTTAGCACATCGTGGCTATGTTTTGGTCAATGGCAAAATCATTATGTCAGGCACGGGACAGGAGCTTCTCAACAATCCTGAAATTCGTGCCGCTTATCTTGAAGGCGGCGTTGCCGCATAACCTTTGGAGTCTTCCATGAAAAAAACTCTTATCCTTGCCGTTCTTTTGCTTTTGCCTTCACTTTCTGCGCACGCTGAAATCAAGATTGGTCTTGTAGCTCCTTTTACAGGCCCTATTGCCCTCGGCGGCGAGCAAATTCGCCGTGGTGCTGAACAAGCTGTTGAGGACATCAATGCTAAAGGCGGCATCAATGGCGAGAAAATCTCTCTCTATCTCGGTGATGATGCTTGCGATCCAAAGCAAGGTGTTTCGGTTGCCAATAAGCTAGCGAGCGCCGGCATTAAATATGCCAGCGGCTTTTATTGTTCAGGCTCTAGCATACCGGCCTCTAAAGTCTATATGGAGGAGGGCATCTTGATTGTAACAGATGGAGCCAGCAATCCTAAATTGACGGATGAAGCTAAAGATACAGTCTTTCGTGTTTATGGACGTGATGATCACCAAGGTGTCTTTGTTGGCAAATATCTTCTCAAAACCTATCCCGGCAAAAAAATTGCCTTCATTCATGATAAGTCAGCATGGGGGCTTGGACTTTTAGAAGAAATCAGAAAAAATTATAATGCAGGTGGTGGCAAGGAAGTGATCTTCGATTCCTACTCACCCGGCGAAAAAGACTATTCAGCCCTTGTCTCAAAATTAAAACAGCTTAATGCCGAAGTTTTATATCTGGCCGGCTTTCCACCCGAAGCGGCCCTCATTGTGCGCCAATTAAGAGAAAATGGCGCAAAATTACAGGTGATAGGTGGTGATGCACTCACCACAGATCAGTTTTGGTCTGTCGCCGGCTCAACAGGTGAGGGCACTTTGATGTCTTATACGGCCGATCCAAGAAATTATCCTGGCACCAAGCCTGTGGTAGCCGCATTACAGAAAAAGAATTTTGAGGCCGCAGGTGTTACGCTTTACGCCTACGCGGCCATGCAAGTCACGGCCGAAGCTATTCGTAGAGGCGGGGATAATCCTTTGAAGGCCGCGGCAGCTTTACGCGAAAAACCAATTGATACAATCCTAGGCCCGGTCGAGTTCGATGCTAAAGGGGATATGGCCAATATTAAATATGCGATGTATCGCTGGCATGATGGAAAATATGCCCAGATCGAGGGGCAGTAATGCGTAAGCTTCTTCTGGCTTTTAGCCTTCTTTTCCTTTCATGCCCAGCCTTTGCCGATATTAATATTGCTGCCGTTGGTCCCATCACGGGGCAAGATGCTCCAACGGGTGAACAAATGCAGCGCGGTGCCGAGGCTGCCGTTGAAGAAATCAATGCCTCAGGTGGTGTATTAGGGCAAAAGATCAATCTCATCATTCGTGATGATGCTTGCGATCCCAAACAAGCTGTGGCGATCGCTAATGAATTAAGCGGCAGCAAAATTTTTGGCGTTATTGGCCATATGTGTTCGGGATCCGCCATTCCTGCATCTAAAACCTATAATGAAGAAAATATTTTGATGATTTCGCCGTCAGCGACAAGCCCAACTCTTACAGAGCAGGGCTTTCATAATATCTTTCGGACCTGCGGCCGTGATGATCAGCAAGGGGCTGTCGTTGCCGAACACATTGCAAAACAGTATCCCGGCAAAACCGTCGCTATTGTCCATGACAAGTCAGCCTATGGGCAGGGTCTTGCCAATGTCGTCAAACAAGATCTCAATAAGCGTGGCATTCAGGAAAAACTTTTTGAATCTGTCTCACGCGGCGAGCGCGATTATTTATCGCTGATATCCAAATTAAAACAAAACAAAATTGATGTGCTGTTTTATGGTGGCTATTACACAGAAGCCGGGTTGATTGTAAGACAGATGCGTGATCAAAATTTACAGACAGTCTTCATTGGTGATGATGATCTGACCACCAAGCAATTTTGGGCCATCACAGGTGAAGCCGGTGAGGGGGCTCTCATTAGCTTTAATACTGACCCTCGTACAAAGCCAGAAGCGGCAGATGCTGTTAAACGCATCCGGGCGCGTGGTTTCGATCCTGAAGGTATCACACTTTATTCCTATGCAGCCGTACAGGTTATGGCCGAAGCCCTTAAACGTGCAGGTTCCACTGATTTGCCCAAAGTTATAACGGCTTTACACGAGGCTCCCTTTCCCACGGTTGTCGGCAACATTGCTTTTGATGCCAAGGGTGATGTAACAAAGCCCGACTACATCATCTATCGCTGGACCAAAGGCGCTTATGTGCCTCTAGAAAGTCAATAAATGGCCATTCGTAAATTGTACAATGCGGTCTTAAAGCAGGCCGAGAAGCCTTATGCTGCATGGATTTTATTTGTCATCGCTACGATTGAGGCTTCGGTTTTCCCCATTCCGCCTGATGCCCTTTTGGTGCCGATGGCGATTGCAAATCGGCGTAAGGCTTATCGTTATGCGCTGATTTGCACCCTCGGATCTGTCCTTGGTGCTTTAATCGGCTATGCCATCGGTGCTCTTGCCATGGCAACGATCGGTCAATGGGTTGTCACAACATATCATCTCGAAGAAGCCTTGCAGAATTTTCAGGTTCTCTTCGAAAAATGGGGCGTCTGGATTATTCTGATCAAAGGTTTGATTTTTATCATTCCCTTTAAGCTTGTAACCATCGCTTGCGGTTTGGCCGAATTTAATCTGATTAAATTTGTACTCGCTTGTCTCATCACGCGCGCCGCGCGCTTTTATTTGTTGGCCTGGCTCATAAGCCGTTACGGCGAGCCCATTAAAAACTTTATAGAGCGCTATCTTGGACTTTTAGCGCTGCTCTTTTGCGGTGGTATCGTTTTGGGCTTCTGGTTGGTTCTTGGCCACTAAGCCGGGATATTACTATTCGCGCAGGCGGGTGGTCTTAGTTTCAGTTTATTAAAAATATCCATCCACATACGGGCAATCAGATCAGGTGCTGACTTGCCAGTTGATCGCTCATCGCAATCCGGCAAAACAAGGGTAGGAACAGCGCATTTTGCCATGACCGCTTTTGCTGCACTCGATGTTGCTGCGACACATTGATCTGCGATATCGGCAAGTTTGAGATGGTCATCTAGTAATGTGTTTTCATGACCAAAATCGGCGACCACATAACAGCCGAGATGCTTAGCGGCACGCGCTAATTTCAGCATGGATGGGCCTGAAAAGGGGCTAATGACGACGATGTCGCTGTTGAGCTTTTGTAAGTGCTTACTAACATGGGTGGGGTCTGCATCGCTCAGATTGCCAAAAACGGAGCAATGAACGCCAAGCTTTTCTAATTCTCGTGCTGGGATGAGGCAGCGGCTACTGGCCTCTGCATTTTCAGATGCGAGGCTGCCATCATTTGTGGGCGCGATTGGCGCCTCTGTGAACCATGCTATGTGACGTAACATGCGATGAGTTTAGCGGGTCAATTTGAATTGGGAAAGCTTTGATGCTCTAAGAGCTTGCGTGCCAAAGCCACTGTAATTCCACGACCTTCAGATAAAGAGGCGCGATCAAGTGCCTGAACGGTTTCACGTACAGACTGGGGTGTGCGCGTGACGCGTGACAGTAAATAATTCACGACATCCATGCTGATATCGATTTGACGGTCTTTAAATTGTTTGATGATGAGGGCCGTGATGAGATCATCATCAGGGGCCGTGATCGGAATGGCTTGAATGGAGAGAAGGCGCGAGCGGAGATCGGGGAGTTTGATCATCCATTGAGCAGGCGCTTTAACTGATGCCAATAAAAGATGGCCCTTATTCTCACGCAAAAAATTATAGAGATGAAAAAGAGCTTCTTCAGCAGCTGCATCGCCTGCACATTGATCGGCATTATCAAGAGCAATATTGCAATTGATCTCAGCTAATTGATCGGCATTCTGTTCTAAAAGCTGCTCGCGTGTGATCAACATGCCTTTGCTTTTGGCACACCAGACATGAAGGAGGTGGGTTTTACCGCTACCGCTTGGGCCGTGAAGGACGAGACAATGTGCAGGCCAGGCTGGCCATTTATCAAGCCAAGCAGCCGCTTCTTGATTACTGGATGTGATCATAAAATCATCCGCGGCCATCGCATCCTTGTGCGGCAGGGGCAGGGGATATTGTTTGATCATAGGCTGTCTTTATAAACCGGGCTTGCCTTATATTGACGAATGGCAAAGCGTGTCAGCACGCCAATGACAGCGGCAACAGGCACAGCGATTAGAACACCCGTAAAGCCCATCAGCTGACCACCTGCCATCATCGCAAAGACAACCCATACAGCATGAAGGCCAACCCGATTACCAACAAGGCGTGGGATCAAAATATAGCCTTCGAGAGCTTGGCCGATAAGAAAGACGACCATGACAAGACCAATGCGCGACCAATCATTATCAAACTGCACCATGGCTAAGAGAAGACTTGTGAGCCAACCAAAGGTCGTGCCGACATAAGGAATAAAAGAGAGGATGCCGGCTACAATACCGATGGTGGCGCCGTAATCGAGACCAGCAATTGTAAGACCGATACTGTAAATGAGGCTGAGGGCAACACAGACCAAGGCTTGCCCACGAATAAAACCTGAGAGCGTATTATCAATTTCGTAAAGCTGGCTATGGATGACGTCGTAATAACGGCGTGGCAAAAGACTGTCGATGGTATGGGTCATTTGCGGCCAGTCACGCAGCATATAAAAGGCAACAACAGGTGTTAAGACAAGCACGGCAATAATATCAATGATCGCAAAGCCGCCGCTGACCATTTGTTTCATGAGGCCTGCGACCCAACCCGTCACCTCAGTTGCAGATTGTGTTGCGGCTGTGCGCAATTTTTCAACATCTTCAGGCGCAAAACGAGAGAGCCAGTTTTCAACCCAAGGAATGTAGTGAACATGAACTTTCTGAATATAACCGGGCACAGCATTGATAAAGGCGCCGATTTGGCTTTGGATCAAAGGTATGGTCAGCGTTAAAATAAGAACGGCAAACAAAATGAAAGCCAGTAGGACAAGTGTCGTACCTAGCCAGCGCGGCATACGAAAAGGTGGTTTTTGGCGTTCGAGATAATTGACGGCAGGATTAAGAAAATAAGCAATCGCCATGCCGGCAACAAACGGCAAAAGAATGGGGCTTAAAACCCAGATGACAAAGATGAATAGGGCAAAGGCGATGAGCCAAAAACGCACCTGGGATTGAACCGTTATCATAACTCTCCTTAATAGGGCATCGCGCCAGGTGTCTGCCGCAGGGTCCAAATTCGATTACTATCTTGCTTCAATGTCAAATTCTGCTGCATCAGCGCCAATTGCAACGCATCGATACTGCCATGAAACTCAATCTCAATTTGGCCTGAGCCGCGCTGCAAAGCAATGACGTTCGTATAATCGATATAGGGGATGCTATCGAGTTTACGTTTGATCAATGCCCATTGCGAGAGGCTATCGATAAGGACGGTGATAGGTAAATGCGCAGCACCTGGTGCCGAGCGGCGGGTTTCAATCACCGTTGTTTCTGTCACTGTGGTTTGTGCGGGCGCTTCCGTAACAGTTACAGATTCTTGCCAATCTTTTTCAAGCTGTCTGCGGGTTTGCTTCACGGCCTTGAGGAGGGCAGTGTCCAATGCAAATTGATCAGCTGGTGCAGGCAGCGTAAAATTGACGGCTTCGGCGGCATTCCCATCCGTATCATAATGGACGCTACGAACTTTTAATTCTGTGCCGGGTTTTGAAAGATCTGTATCAAGAATGACGACCGCAGCGCCATTGGTTTGATATTTCTCAATAAGGGCTTTGATCGCTTCGCTTTTGCCACTGACGGCATCTGCTGAACTTAGCAACACCACATCACCTGGATTACCCGTGGGTACGATAATGGGGAGTGCGCTTCCATTGCGGGCATTGGTTTCCCACGAACTACGCCAACGTGTTTTCTCTTCCCACAAAATGGGTTTACCGCCACTTATAGTGACTGGAAAAACAAGGATCGGTTTGCCTTGCGTTTCATTGTAAGAAGCATTTTCGTTAGCGAGATAGGTGCGAACTGCTGTTGGGCGAAACTGAACGCTGAATGTGCCAATATAACGAACCGGTGATGTGCGCTCATTTTGGACTTCAAAATTTTTTACCAAAGTTGCGATATCTTCGTTCTTTAATTTATCGGCGAGTGAGGCTGATGTGCCGAGCCGCTCAAGCAGTTGGCTGAAGGCTGCACGCTGGGCTTGCATAATCGCTTGATCACGCGCTTTGGCAGCGCTATCCGCCGTGACATCGACGGCTACGTCTGTCACTTCGTAAAAAGAGGCTTCATTTTGGGCCTGAGCCGGCTCAGTAAAAAGGCTCAAAACCGTGAAAATAATAAGTAGGAGTCGCATTGCAAATGGGCCCATTTCGGCTATGTTGCTGTCGTTCTT
>JBASWO010000073.1:0-1822 GCA_049276515.1 Alphaproteobacteria bacterium | reverse complement strand
GTATTATCAACAGCACCCTTTATTATATCGGCAATCACCGCTTGATCGAAGAGTTGCGTATTTGCAGCCCTGATGTTGAAGCTGTATTGGAGAAATTCGAGAAAGAAGGAAAGACAGCGGTGGTTTTGGCCACGGAGAAAATGCCGCTCTGTATTTTTGCTGTTGCTGATACTATCCGCGATACGAGTGTACAGGCTGTGCGCGAGATGCAAGCGCTCGGCATACATTGTGTACTTTTAACGGGAGACAATCAGCTTACCGCCAATGCCATTGCAAAAGAGACAGGCATTGAGGACGTGCGCGGTAATGTGTTGCCGGAAGATAAACTGAAGGCCATCGAAGAGCTACGTCAACGCTACGGTGTTGTTGGTATGGTAGGTGATGGCATCAACGATGCACCAGCATTGGCAAAATCATCCATTGGCTTTGCTATGGGTATGGGGACTGATACAGCCCTTGAAACTGCAGATGTGGCGCTGATGCAGGATGATTTGCGGCGTATCCCACTATTCATATCTCTTAGCCGGAAGACGAGCCGCGTTCTTCAGCAAAACATCACATTAGCGATTGGCATCAAAGCCGTGTTTTTAGTCCTGAATTTTGCTGGCATGGCAACACTATGGATGGCTGTTTTTGCCGACATGGGTGCAAGTCTTCTGGTGGTCTTTAATGGCCTGCGTATCTTAAAATTTAAGAGTAAATGATTGGTGACGGAAGAAGCATGACAGGCAATCATTCCAATGAAGAACATCACCACGGTCATTCTCATGCACCCAATAATTTCGGGCAAATGTTTCCGATTGTCGCACCAGCTAACACGCTTCAGCTTACGACTAAAGTGCCGGAGTTAAGCGAGTACCATCGTTTTTATCGAGAAACAGCAGAAGAGCTTGCATGGTTTGCAGCCGGTCAATAGTCCATCCTTGTCCTTATGAAAGGTTATGTCATGAAAACTAAGTTCTTAGCCGTAGCTTTAATTACCTTGCTGCAGTGTTTTGCTGGCTACGGCTTAGCTCACGCACATCCGGGTCACGAAGTCGGCAAAGGCGAGGGAGTTATCAAAGCGATCAATGAATATAAAGTCACCATCACGTTGGAATATCGACCGATTGCCGACTTGGATTGGCCTGCTGATACTAAGACCTTTGAAGCTGCGTCTTCTGCGCTTCTAAAAGAGGTAAAAATCAATGAAAACGTGGATTTCACCCTTAAAAATTTCAATCAGAAATATATCCTGACTGAAATTCGTCCTAAATAAATTTTGATGACTTAATGGATGTGCTGATTGTGAGAGCTTTATTTTCTGCTGAGTTTAGTAACCTAAACAACTGTAAATGTCAGAGCGCGCAAACGACTGTTCAAATTGAAGTGGGTGATACAATGCATGCAAGGCCCTTGCTCCTGATGCCTTAGCCTCACTTAGGTCGCCGTTCTCGGCGTTCAACAGGAACCCACATATTTTTACGACGGCGTTCCGGCCCATTGCCTTTGCCGATATCGCTACCTGAATACTTCTTCTCGGGCGGGGTGTTTGATTTTGAGCTAGATTTAAGTGCCGACGTAGTTGAGGCTGCGCCGCCGCCAGAACCATCAGTTTTGCCCTCGCCTTTCTTCTTTCTTCGGAGGGCGATTTCTGATTGTTCCCCCAGCATGCCTGCATAATGTTTTGTTGGTCGTGATGTTGGGCTGTAGAATTTAGACTTTGGTACGGCCTTACCTAATTTGATGCCTATGGTTCTACGACTTACGGGTCGCTTAAGGCCAAGTTCTTGCTCCATCTCTCTTGCAGCTTGTTTGGACTTCTTCCAATGATGTCCAGGCC
>JBASWO010000072.1:0-2816 GCA_049276515.1 Alphaproteobacteria bacterium | reverse complement strand
GTTGTTGTGCCAGTCCAGAAAGGCGGGATCGGGATCGAAACGAATAGCGGGGCGCAGAGAAGCTTGTTCAAATTGCCGGAAATAATCGCGAGTCTCGCGGCTCTGGCTCTCGCGCAGGTACCGCGAGACATGGATGCGGCGGCTGCGATCCACGGTGATCAGCCCGCGATCGAAGGCGTGGTCGAGCGTTGCCGACAGCAGCAGGCCATTGGCCGGGTTATGGCGGTTCTCGGTATCCTTGCCCCAAGGCTGTATGTAGCTGGCGGTCAGCAGGCGCGGATCGGCGATACCGGTGATGCAGCAGGTCTCTTCATAGTTGGCCAGGACTGCGCGGCGGAAGAAGTCCTGGCCGACCCGCTGGTTGACCAATGCCTGCGTGGTCGATGCGCCCTGATAGGGCTCGAACCTGAACTCGCTCGGCTTATCCTTGAGCCGGTTGAGCGGCGGCGCAGGTTCGTCCAGTTCGACCTGGGCAGCCCACATGCTTTCCGCCCGCGCCACAAGGCCGGTCCAGTTCTGGCCGAACTCGGCGTAAGTTGTCCGGTCGAGCTGCGAGGCTCCAGCGAGGCCCTTGCGCCCGCTTTGGGTGATCTTGGGATCGAGGCTGGCGAAGTTGCAGAGCTTCATGGCGACCGAGCTGCTTGACCGGCCCAGTGCGGCGGCTAGCTGCTGGATTTCCGGATTGCCCGAATGCAGCTTCCCGAACGGCAACTAGAAATAGAGGTAGAGCGCGAGAACCGTCTCCTCCTCGCTCCAGCGTTTCCGTAGGCTGCCTTCGTCCCCCATGGCGGCGTTGTGCGCGAGGCTCATCAAGGGCGCAAGGGCTTTGGGAGCGTTGAGTTTTACAGCGGGCGGAGGGGCCTTTCGACCCGGATGGCGCGTCTTGAGCACCGGACCTGGCCGCACGCGTTCAGCCGTCAATGCCCGGCCCGCACCGGTTCGCGGGCGCTCACCCGTGTTGGGCATGACGGCTGCCCTTGGCCGTGCGGCCTATCGGTTTGGTGCAACGAGCCACCAGATACGAAAGGACAAACCCATGGCCCGCAACTATCCCGCACCGGCAGCCGAAGCAAAGGCCCCGGACTTCATCGCTTGGCACGTCGCCAATCGGGGCGAGAAGGCATACTGGAACAAGGTCGGAGCGGCTTGGTTCCACCGCGACCGCAAGGGCGTTTCGCTTCAGCTGGAGGTCGTGCCGATCAATGGCCGGATCGTCCTGCGCACGCCGCTCGACGATGAGACCAACGCCGCTCGACGATGAGACCAAAGAGCAACCGGGCGCATAGCGCCCGGCCTTCGGGCAAAAGAAGACCCGCCTGGTGCGCATCGTCGAGAGGCGTGGCGGGTTCTGTTGTCGGAATAGTACGGAACTGGGGTGCTCGTGTCCACTGGTCGCACCATGACGGGTGAATCGCCTCAGCCTTTGAGCCGGATTTCGTCGAGATAATCGCTCCACCACTGCGCCATCCGGACGCGCTCATCCCAATAATGGCCACGGTTATAGGTGCCGCGAACGGCGTTGCTGTCGCCGTGGGCCAGGGCGCGTTCGATGGCGTCGGGATGCCACAGACCACATTCATTGAGCATGGTGGACGCGGTCGAGCGGAACCCGTGCGCGGTCATTTCGTCTTTGGTGAAGCCCATACGGCGGAATGCGGCGTTGATCGTGTTTTCGCTCATGGGGCGCAGGCGGGTGTGGAAGGCGGGGAACATGTAGCCCTTGCCGCCGGACACTTCCTTGAGCTCCTTGAACAGCTCGACCACCTGTCGTGACAGCGGCACGGCATGAGTGCGACGCGCTTTCATCTTGCCCGCCGGGATTGTCCAAATCGCTTTTTCGAGGTCGATCTCGTCCCAGTCGCCATGACGCATTTCGCCGGGACGGACGAAGATGTGCGGGGCGATCTTCAGGGCAAGCTTGGTGATTGGGTAGCATTCGAAGCTGTCGATGGCGCGCAGCAGCTCGCCGAGTTTGTCGGGTTCGAGAATGGCCGCATAGTGGCGCGCCTGGGGTGTCAGGAGCGCGCCTTTGAGGATTGCGGTGGGATCGGTGGCGCAACGCCCGGTTGCGGCTCCGTAGCGGAACACACGGCTTGCGAACGAGCGGCACTTCTTGGCTGTTTCGCGATTGCCACGCGCCTCTAGCTTTTTGAGCGGGGCCAGCATCATCTGCGGATCGACATCCGAGATCGGCATGTTGCCGATTGCTGGCTTGAGCAGGTCGAGGAACCAGCGCGCCTTGAGTAGAGTGCCTTCGGCCCGGCCTTCGCCGACCATCTTTTCGTCGATGTACTCGCGGGCCACCGATTCGAAGGTGTTGGCGGCACTGATTTTGGCCGTGGCCTTTTCGCGCTTCCGCGTGAGGGAGGGGTCTTCGCCGTTGGCGATCCTTACGCGCAACGCGTCGCGCATCTGGCGGGCCTTCTGCAGGCTGACTTCCGGCCAAGCGCCGAGGGCAATGCGCTTTTGCTTGCCGCCATAGTTGTACTTGAGCCGCCAGAGTTTCGAACCGGTCGGGAACACCTCCAGATAGAGGCCTCGCTCATCGGTCTTCTTGTAAGGGGTGTCTCCAGCCAAAAAGGCACGGATTTGCAGGGCGTTAAGCGACATTTCGTGGCATGACCTTTCTTGGAAAAGGGCAAAAACGGGCCGATGGCCCTTTCCATGCCACGAATCCTCGTGGCATGGGCTGAAACGGCGTGAAACACGGAGCATCAAAAACTGCCTGAAAATGGCAGATTTCTGCGGTTTTTCAATGATTTTGATGCCACTCCCGCAGGAGTTTTGGTGCCCAGAAGAGGACTCGAACCTCCACG
>JBASWO010000071.1:0-19963 GCA_049276515.1 Alphaproteobacteria bacterium | reverse complement strand
CCTCATTACCACGGGCGAGCAAAGCTTGAGCGGTATGAAAACCGATAAAACCTGCAGCACCCGTCAGCAACACCTTCATTAAAGGCTCCAGTAACGCAATCCTTGCGGTAAGGTTTTGGCATCGATGGCTGATTTCACATCAACCACAAGGCCATTGGGGCGCAGGCATGTCCAAAGAGAGGCCATGTCTTGCATGAGGACTTTGTGCGGCACGGCAACAACGAGCGCATCCAAATCTTTCAGATCCTGACGCGATGAAAGCGTCAGATCATATTCATGCTTGGCATGGGCTGCATCAGCGAGTGGATCATGAACAAGAACCGTAATGCCGAAAGATTGAAGCTCGCGCATAATTTCAGGCACGCGGCTATTTCTGAGATCGCGCACATCTTCTTTAAAAGCGAGACCCAGAATACCAACGCGCATTTGTGCGCGAGCTGCGCCATTACCCGTCAGAAGCTTTGCGATCTTTTGACCAATGAAAATGGGCATATGATCATTGATGCGGCGGCCGGCCAGAATGACTTCAGGATGATATCCCAACTCTTCAGCGCGTGATGTCAGATAAAAAGGATCAACGCCGATGCAATGGCCACCAACCAAACCAGGCGTGAATTTGAGAAAATTCCATTTGGTGCCAGCCGCATGTAACACATCTTGCGTACGAATATTGAGGCGATCACAAATAACAGCCAATTCATTCATGAGGGCAATGTTCAAATCGCGCTGTGTGTTCTCTAAAACCTTTGCTGTTTCCGCGACACGAATGTTGGGCGCCTTGTGAAGGCCAGCTGTGATGACAGCGCCATAAACTTTATCAAGGCGCTGCAGGCTTTCTTCATCTTCCGCGCTGATGATTTTAATAATCTTCTCAAGCGTATTTTTCTTATCACCTGGATTAATGCGCTCCGGCGAATAGCCAAGCTTGAAATGTTTGCCGCGCTTTAAGCCGGAAACCTCTTCAATACGCACGCCACAAATATCTTCAGTTAAACCGGGATAAACGGTCGATTCAAAGACAATCAGTGGCAGGGGACTGCCAGGTGTTGCTTTACGTTGAACCAGGATTTCGCCAATCGTACGGCATGCGCTGTTGAGAGCTGATAAATCAGGCTGCTTACCTTGATTGATGGGTGTTGGCACAGTGACGATGAAAAAACTGCACTCAAACAAATCATGTGCGTTATGGGTAAATTTTGCGCGGATGGCTTTAAGCGCTGCATCCTCAATCTCACCTGTCCAATCATGGCCAGATGCAAGCGCATCGATACGTTTTTTATCGACATCAAAGCCTGTGACATCGAAATGCTTGGAAAGTCCCGCCAGCAAGGGCAGACCGACATAACCAAGACCTATAATGGCAATTTTTTCGCTCATGGCGGCTATGAATAAGCTATGTGCCGTAAATTGGCAATCATTTAGCCTTTAGGGCTTTTGCTGGGATTGGTAGGACGGTTTAGGGCGTAAAAAACTGCCCTTCAGTTTCTCATGACGCGCCAAAATTGTATCAATCGTGCCGTCATTAATGAGCTGGATGGTTGCAACATCAAGCGTGTTTTTAAGCTTTATTTCGCCTTTTTTGACCCAAATGGGCGTGCCAAAAACCTGTAAAGGATAGTCAGATTTGACCTGCTTTATTTTTCCTGGATTGTTTTTAAGAACACGCTGAAGCGTTGGCATATCCGTAAAGGCAACATCCGCCTTTCCTGTTACGACATCCATGAGCATTTGCGTTCCGTCTGTGCCTTGAGGATTGGATATTGTCTTGGCATTTGGGAAAGTCGTAGATGCGATTGCTGACGATGATTCACCATCGATCACTGATACTTTAATTGAGGGCTGATTTATTTTTGTAAGGTTATTGTCAAAGCGATTATCGCCGGTACGTGCAAAAGCAACGATGGATTGGTAGGCAACTGGCACAACACTATCAACAAATTTACCGCGCACAGGATTTGTCCAGGCACCAGAGCAATGCGCATCAATGCGACCTTGATTGAGGGCTTCAGGAATTTCTCCAAAAGCAATTTCGGCTGTCCATTCAACCTTGATCTTCATAACACGGCCAAGTTCATTCAAATAATCAACGAAAACGCCAGATAGTTTCTTTGTGTTGGGATCAACATCGACTAAATCAGGTCAAGGTGAGTAACCACAACGAAGCGTGTTTTTCTCAATCAGATTTTTATAGGCTGTATCAGAGACCGCATCATTTGCTGATGCTGGCATGCTGGGTAAAGTTAAAAGAAACGCTACAGCCACTAAAGACTTGATCATGAAGGTCTCCAGAAGTGAAAGGTAAAAAGAGGTCGTACCTTAAATATCAGCGTAAGTATGGGTCTCAGCTGCACCGCCAGGATGCGTTACAGCACCTTTTTCAGCATCACCTACGGTTTGTGCAAATTTCCATAAGGCTCCGGATTGGAAATCATGCTTGCGCGGTTTCCAGGCCTTGCGGCGTTCAGCCAATTCTGCGTCTGATAACTCAACCTGAAGCAAACCCTTATCCGCATCCATCGTGATGATATCACCATCACGCAAAAGGCCTATGGGACCGCCAACAGCTGCTTCAGGCCCCACATGGCCTACACAGAACCCACGTGTGGCACCTGAAAAACGTCCATCCGTAATAAGGGCCACCTTGTCACCAGCGCCCTGCCCGTAAAGAGCAGCCGTTGTTGAGAGCATCTCACGCATGCCAGGGCCGCCGCGCGGTCCTTCATAGCGAATAACGAGAACATCACCCTCTTTATATTGACGCGCCTCAACAGCCTTAAAGGCATCTTCTTCGCAATCAAAAACACGCGCTGGGCCTTTAAATTGCAGTTTTTTCATACCGGCAACTTTGACGATAGCACCTTGGGTTGCAAGATTGCCTCTCAAGCCCACAACGCCACCTGTTGGTGATAAAGGATTTGATGTTGGACGCACGACATCTTGATCTTTCGGCAGCACAACATCTTTCAAATTCTCAGCCATGGTTTTACCAGTGACTGTTATGCAATCACCATGCAAGAATCCGCCATCTAAGAGAGCTTTCATGAGAACTGGTACACCACCAATCTCAAACAGATCTTTAGCAACATAACGGCCACCTGGCTTGAGATCAGCAATGTAAGGTGTGCGTTTAAAGATCGCCGCTACATCATGCAGATCAAATTGAATGCCACATTCATGAGCAATGGCTGGAAGATGAAGTGCGGCGTTTGTGGAGCCACCTGATGCCGCAACAACTGTTGCTGCATTCTCAAGGGCTTTCAAACTCACGATATCACGAGGGCGAAGATTTTTTTCAATCAGTTTCATGACAGTTTCGCCTGATGCACGCGCATAATCATCGCGGCTTTCATAAGGAGCTGGCGCACCGGCTGAGCCTGGTAAAGCAAGCCCTAAAGCCTCAGAAACACAAGCCATGGTGTTAGCCGTAAACTGGCCACCACAGGCGCCAGCTGATGGACAGGCAACACACTCCAAATCATGCAGATCTTTATCTGACATATTACCAGCGGCATGCTGGCCTACAGCTTCAAACACATCTTGAACGGTGACGTCTTTGCCATGAAACTTTCCTGGCAAGATGGAACCACCATACATAAAGACGCTCGGGACATTGAGGCGTACCATCGCCATCATCATGCCAGGCAAAGATTTATCGCAACCCGCAAGGCCAACTAAACCATCATAGCAATGACCGCGCATGGTGAGCTCAACGGAATCGGCAATCACATCGCGGCTCACAAGAGATGATTTCATCCCTTGATGACCCATAGCGATACCATCGGTTACGGTAATGGTTGTAAATTCGCGTGGTGTTCCGCCTTCTGCGGCTACACCCTTCTTCACGGCCTGAGCTTGGCGTGAGAGCGCAATATTGCAAGGTGCGGCTTCATTCCAGCAGGTTGCAACACCTATAAAAGGCTGAGCAATCTGCTCTTCCGTTAAACCCATCGCATAATAATAGGAGCGATGCGGCGCACGCGCAGGACCTTCCGTTACATGCCGGCTAGGAAGTTTTGATTTATTCCAACGCTTCATCGCTTAGTTGACCGTACGATCCACCAGCTTGTTCTTAGCGATCCACGGCATCATGGCACGTAGTTTTTGGCCAACTTTTTCAATGGGGTGCTCCGCATTACGGCGACGCGTCGCTTTAAAGCTTGGCTGTCCCGCTTGATTTTCCAACATGAAGTCACGAACAAAGCGACCCGATTGGATATCTTCAAGAACGCGCTTCATTTCTTTCTTCGTTTCTTCGGTCACAATACGTGGGCCAGTTTTATAATTGCCGTACTCAGCTGTATTTGAGATCGAGTAATTCATGTTGGCGAGACCGCCTTCATAAATGAGATCAACGATCAACTTCACTTCATGCAAACATTCGAAATAAGCCATCTCAGGTGCATACCCAGCTTCAACCAAAGTCTCGAAGCCAGCCATGATAAGAGATTGTACACCACCACAGAGGACTGCCTGTTCTCCAAAGAGATCTGTTTCGCATTCTTCGCGGAAATTGGTTTCAATGATGCCGGCTTTGCCGCCACCTACACCAGCTGCATAGGACATGCCTAATTCTTTTGCTTTGCCCGATGCGTTTTGATGCACAGCGAGTAAACAAGGAACGCCACCACCCTTTTGATATTCGGAACGCACGGTATGCCCAGGACCTTTAGGTGCAACCATGAATACGTCTAGATCTTCGCGTGGCTCGATCAGATTAAAATGAACATTAAGACCATGAGCAAAAGCAAGAGCAGCACCCTTCTTTAAGTTGGATGCAAGATGTTCTTTATAGATAGCTGCCTGTAATTCATCCGGCGTTAAAATCATCACCACATCAGCCCATGCAGCAGCTTTAGCAGGCTCTTCAACCTTGAACTGAACTTTCATGGCTTTTTCAGCGCTTGCGCTACCTGGACGTAAACCAATCACGATATCGCGTACACCACTGTCACGTAGATTTTGCGCATGCGCATGGCCTTGGCTTCCATAACCAATGATCGCAACTTTTTTGCTGCGGATGATGCCAAGATCAGCGTCTTTATCGTAATAAACTTGCATTGGTGTCCTCGGGTTTTGGGGTTCTTCGGTTGACTAATATCAGGCTGTTTTGCGTTCGACTAGTGAGGATGAAAGCTCAAGCATATTTTCGCCACAAGCCATGGCAACGCTACCCGTACGAGCAATTTCAACAGGTCCTAAAGGCCGCAATTCATTGATCATTTGGTCAATATGACCGGTGGATGCCGTAAGCTCAAATATCACCGCATCACCTTTTGTATCAACAATGCGCGCACCTAGTTTGCGGGCTATGAGTTTAGCTTCTTCGCGATCGCTTGGTTTAGCAACCAGCTTGATATAAGCGAGCGATCCTTCGACGGAGGCGCCTTGCGTTGTTAAATTCATCACGCGACGCACTGGAACAAGTCGTCCCAATTGTGCTTCGATTTGCTGAATGATCATAGGCTCGCCGTTTGTAACAATCGTGATGCGTGAGAGCTGTTGTTCTTTATCCACCACATCCACGGTGAGGCTTTCAATATTGTAGCCACGACCCGAGAAGAGGCCAACAACGCGCGCCAAAATACCAGGCTCGTCATTGACGAGAACTGCAATACAATTGCGCAAAGGCTTTTCGTGCACGCCTTCTTCGTAAACACTGCCACTCATACCAGCACCATGCCGTCACCTTCGATGGCATCCCCTATGGATGTCTCACCAGGTCCCAAAAGAATTTCATTATGATTTTTGCCTGATGGGATCATAGGAAAACAATTTTCCTTAGGATCAACACAGACATCAATGATTGTGGGGCGCTCTGTGACCTTCATCATTTCAGCAATCACGCGATCAACATCACTTGGCTTTTCAGCACGAAGACCAACACCGCCAAAGGCTTCTGCCAATTTAACAAAATCTGGAAGTGCGGCTGTATAGCTTTGCGAGTAGCGGCTACCATGAAGCATTTCTTGCCATTGGCGTACCATGCCCATCCATTGATTGTTGAGAATGAAAACCTTCACCGGCAATTTATATTGAACAGCTGTCGACATTTCTTGAATATTCATCAAGATACTGGCCTCACCTGCCACATCGATAACCAGCGCATCAGGATGTGCCATTTGCACACCAATAGCCGCAGGCAATCCATAGCCCATGGTGCCGAGCCCGCCTGAAGTCATCCAGCGATTAGGTTCTTCGAAGCGCAAGAACTGCGCTGCCCACATTTGATGTTGGCCAACTTCAGTTGTGATGTAGGTATCTTTGCCTTTGGTCAGTTCGCGCAAACGTTCCAACGCATACTGAGGCTTAATGATATTTCCTGTTTGCGTGTATTTAAGACAGTCACGCTTTTTCCATTCTTCAATTTGCCTCCACCAACGCGATAGAGTTTCTTGATTGGCCTTATAGCCACGCGTTTTCCATACATCCATCATCATCGCGATAATGGCACCAGCATCCCCAACAATGGGGATATCGACGCGGACTGTCTTATTGATCGAACTTGGATCAATATCAGCATGGATCTTTTTCGACTTAGGCGAGAAGCCTGATAATTTACCTGTCACGCGATCATCAAAACGCGCGCCGATATTGATCATCACATCACAGTCATGCATGGCCCAATTAGCTTCGTACGTACCATGCATACCGAGCATACCTAGGAACTGCTTATCGGACATCGGGTAAGCGCCAAGCCCCATCAATGTGCTGGTGCACGGAAAGCCCGTTAAACGTACAAATTCTGTAAGCAAGGTACTGGCTTTTGCACCTGCATTAATAACGCCACCACCCGTATAAAAAATGGGGCGTTCAGCTTTGGCCATCAACTCAACGGCTTTTTCAATCTGGGCACGATCGGGTTGAGTACGCGGCTGATAATGTGACGCCTCAGCAATTTGCACCGGCTGATAGGTACCTTCAGCAAATTGAACATCTTTTGGCAAATCGATGACAACAGGACCTGGACGGCCTGAGCGCGCAACATGAAAAGCTTCATGCACGGTTTGTGCGAGCTTGTTTACATCTTTCACGAGATAATTATGTTTGGTGCAAGGACGCGTGATGCCGGTCGTATCCGCTTCTTGAAACGCATCATTACCGATGAGATGTGTTGGCACTTGTCCCGTTAAACAGACCAGCGGAATAGAATCCAACAAAGCATCTGTAAGACCCGTGACGGCATTGGTGGCACCCGGACCTGAGGTCACGAGCAAAACACCAACCTTACCTGTTGAGCGTGCGTAACCTTCTGCCGCATGAGCAGCACCCTGCTCGTGCCGCACCAAAACATGGGTGATGCTATTTTGTTTGAAGAGCGCGTCATAGATGGGAAGTACCGCACCACCAGGATAGCCAAAGATTGTATCGACGCCTTGATCGATAAGGGCACGGATGATGATCTCAGCACCGGTCATAGCGACGGCTGGTGAGGTTTTATCCTGAGGCTTAGAGGCGCCTGATGAGGCGGGGTTTTTGACCACGCTTGGGGCTGCCTTAGCTGTTGCGTTCTTCATTTTTAAACTTCCGTCGGGCACTTCAAATAAAACAATCCACAGGCTTTACGCAACGCAACAAATCACCTTTCGGCACAATTTCACGCAGCAAAATTCATGGTGGCTTAAGTAGTTATGATCATAACTTCAGCAAGCGCTTTACGTCAAATTATTTCGTTTGAGATGCGTTACGCGAAATAATATTGCGCACCTTATTGCCGCATTATTCTTGCTTCCCAGAAATAATCGGCGGCATATGTGGCCAGCAGTGACCCCCTACTTGAGCCGCGCATGTCCTGGACTTCCGATAGCTACCAAACGCATTTCCAATCCCACATTGATGCTTTGAAAACGGACGGGCGTTACCGCTCTTTTGCGACGCTTGAGCGCATCTGCGGAGAATTTCCATCTGCCATCGCTCACACAGATCAAGGCTCAAAGCGCGTTACTGTTTGGTGCTCAAATGACTATCTAGGGATGGGACAACACCCCGTTGTTTTAGATGCCATGAAAGATGCTCTACAAAAATGGGGCGCCGGCTCGGGCGGCACACGCAACATTAGCGGCACAACCCTCATACACACACAATTAGAAAAAGAAATTGCAGCTTGGCATGGCAAAGAGGCGGCACTTCTTTTCTCAAGCGGTTATGTGTCTAATGAAGCTGGACTTGGTGCCATCATTAAACTTTTGCCGAACTGCATCGTTTTCTCAGATGCTAAAAATCATGCCTCTATGATTGCAGGCATTAAAAAACATGACCCACAGAAATATATTTTTGCTCATAATGATTTAAAGGATCTGGAAGAGAAGCTTGCAGCCACTGATCCAAAAGCACCCAAGCTCATTGCTTGTGAGAGTGTCTATTCAATGGATGGTACCATTGCACCACTTCAAGCCATTGCAGAGCTTGCTCAAAAATATGGCGCCATGACATATCTCGATGAAGTGCACGGCGTTGGCCTTTATGGCCCGAAAGGTGCAGGCATCGCTGATCGCGATGGTGTGAGCCACATGTTCGATCTCATTGAAGGTACCTTTGGTAAGGCCTTTGGCCTCTCAGGTGGTTATATCGCAGGCTCACAAACACTCATTGATGCCATCCGCTCGAGCGCACCTGAATTTATCTTTACGACCTCCATGCCTCCTGTCATTGCAGCAGGTGCTTTAGCAAGTCTTGGTGTTCTCAAAATGGCTCATGATTTAAGAGCTCGCCAGCAACGCCAAGCCAATCGTTTGCGCGATCAATTGCGTCAAACAGGCCTTCCTCTCTTAGCATCACAAAGCCATATCGTGCCGCTCATGATTGGTGGTGCTCACTGTTGCAAAGGTGTAGCTGATTGGCTCTTTGAAAATGCTCATATCTATGTGCAACCGATCAATTATCCAACTGTTGCTGTTGGAGAAGAGCGTTTACGTCTCACACCATCACCTCTTCATAGTGATGCTATGATTGATGAATTGGTAAGTGCATTAGATTATTTATGGCAACAACGCCATTTGCCGCGTCAAAAAGCGGCTTAAAGATTTGACGTAGGAAATTGAGTAAAGAGCCCCCGAAGTGCTTCACGGAACGAACTGTCCGGCAAACGCCGTTCAACTTCAGTAAGAATTTTTGCACGCTCGAAAGTTTCATCCACGGCTGATGTCACATTCATTTCAAAAAGGGCGCGCGCGGCAAGCATTTCAGCCACGGCGCGCCACGCTACAGTCGGTGTATTCATAACTATTTTGTAGTCTGCCTTATTTAAATCTAGGAAATTTTTTGAGAAAACGTCGCGAATGGACGCATAGTCTCCATTGGCTACTAATTCCAAAAGAGCATCACTAAACAGGGGTGCTTTCTGGACAATTTTTTCTGCCGTCAAAGGTACTGTTCCAACCAATCCCTGCAATTCTTCAAATGGTATTTGTGAGAAACGAACGACTACTTCGTCGATAGCTTTTCGATCGCCGCGAATTCTAGCGCCGACACTTGCTATGGCATGCGCTGCAGCTAACTCATCAACACGCTCATAAAATTTGACTTGGTCCAAACCTAAATGTTGGTAGGCAAATGTAATAGCATCAGAGTTTGTTTTTGATCCCGAAGCCCTGGGCTCCTTTTGAAAGCTAGCATCTAGCCCTGGCTCATGAGGAGCACCAAACAACTCACGTACAATGGCTACGAGAGCAACGACTTCAAATTGTGCAACACGGCCAACACCGCGTGTTTCAAATAAAGTTTTCAAATCTTCAATATTTAAATCCGTAATTTTTTTTGAATGCCATGTAACTTCAGGACTATTCAAATCAGTTGCTTTTTGAATAAAAGTTTTAAGCCTTGTACTTAGAAAAAACTTATCGTCAGACAAGCGTGCAAAAGATGGTGCAGGTAGCTTTTGCTTAAGTTCATCAAGATATTTTTGATAATGCAGAACATGGTTATCTGCAGCAGATTTACTGTAATAAAGAGCAGCAGCTGAATCTAAACGTGTATGCAAAACTAAATTGTGGATGCGTGCATAGAGAGCCTCTCTATCGAGGCCCAAGCTTTCATAATCCATTTGAAAACGATCTGCAGACACGTTCAATCTCAGGGCTTAGTAATTGTTTAAAAATACCGCGCTTTTCTAGCACGATGATAAAAGATCAACAATCACAGGCAATAGTTTCACCTCTGCACCTTAGGAGATGCAGAGGGAAAAGCGTTTCTTTGGTTAATAGGAAGAGGCTTACTTCGCCTTCATCATCGCCGCAGCTGTGTCTGACATGCGGTTCGAGAAGCCCCATTCATTGTCATACCAGCTCATAACACGCACGAAAGTGCCATCGATGACTTTGACTTCGTTCATCGCAAAAATCGATGAGTGTGGATCATGATTGAAGTCCGTTGAGACCAGAGGCTCAGTGTAATAGCCCAAAATACCCTTTAAAGGACCATCACCCGCAGCTTTAATAGCCGCTCTGACCTCATCAGCCGTTGTCGGTTTCTTTGTCGTGAATTTGAAATCAACGACAGAGACATTTGGGGTAGGCACGCGAATGGATGTGCCATCTAACTTGCCTTTCAACTCTGGCAAAACCTTGCCTACAGCTGCCGCAGCACCAGTTGAGGTTGGGATCATATTAAGAGCTGCAGCGCGAGCGCGATGCAAATCCTTATGCATTGTATCGACGGTGCTTTGATCACCTGTATAGGAATGGATTGTCGTCATAAAGCCGCGCTCGATACCAATAGCCTTATTCAGAACATAAGCGACAGGTGCGAGGCAGTTTGTTGTGCAGGATGCGTTTGAGACAACCGTATGACTTGCTTTCAACTGATCATGGTTGACACCATATACAACTGTGAGGTCTTCATCGGTTGCAGGAGCCGAGATCAAAACCTTCTTAGCACCAGCTTGCAAATGTTTTTCAGCGTCAGCGCGCTTCGTGAAAATGCCCGAGCATTCAAAAGCTATATCAACGCCGAGATCTTTCCAACCTAGCTGCGCTGGATCTCTCACTTGCGAGCCCTTAACGCGCTTGCCGTTCACAATAAGATCGTTGCCATCAACTTTCACGTCACTCTTAAAGCGGCCATGAACAGAGTCATATTTGAGTAAGTGCGCATTGGTTGTTGCATCAGCCAGATCATTGATGCCAACAACTTCAATATCCGTGCGGCCCGAATCCACAAGGGCGCGAAAAACAAGGCGACCGATACGGCCAAATCCATTAATGGAAACTTTGATAGTCACAGGGCTTCTCCTTCTTAAAATACCTTATGGGAAGGTACTTTTAGGGAGAATGGCCTAAGGGATCAAGGGGCTTAAGGATGCGCCTCTAAAAGGGCTCTAGGAAAGCCTTTAGGTAAATGGGTCATCAGTTCCCGAAGCGCAGCCTCGGCCAAGGGGATCTTAGCATTTGTACATAACGTTGCAGCTGGGTCATAGCCTAAGGCTGCTATTTGAGCTGCGCGTATTTCTTGCGTATCGGTTATAAGCCGTGGGGCATGCTCAATGATATGTGCTGCAGTGATTTCTTGGCTTGGCATAAGTAAATCCTTAAAAAGCTTTTGAAAAAAATTTCAATTCGCAAATTGTACTACACAATTTTTTACAACCCTAAATATTCTGTAGGCAATGGGCCTCCTGTAGGCACATGAGCATTGTCATGCAGTGCCCCACGTCGAGGAGCTTTTGGTATCGATGGGGGTCGTGCAGCACAAGCAGCGCTCGCCGCTGCTCTTAGTGCTTCAGCATGATCCGCTAGACCTGCGCCTAAAGCACTCAAATCATCATTACTTAATTTTCCGACTGTAGGTATGGATCCAATATCACGCCTGATACGGGGCGCAGGTAGTGGCGCATCCGATAAAATGTGAGCGGGCATTTTTTCGCGTACTTTTGTACTTATGTCTTCTGCCAAAGCAGCGACGGCAGCTGATGTTTCAGGGCAAGGCGCCCTATCATCTAAAGCTGCATCGAACAGATGAAAGTCACTATCGGGTTGAACGCTCATAAATATTTCCCCTTAAAATTGCGGGGAAAAATTACTTCATTTTTTATATTTTCAAATCAGTTTTTTTGCGATTTCGACAACATTCGATGCTGCAATGCCGAAATGAACGAAGAGTTTTTCAGCCGGAGCCGAAGCACCAAATCCCGTCATACCGACAAAAGCGCCCTTCTCACCGATATAACGTTCCCATCCCTGACGGATACCGGCTTCAATTGCGATCCGTGGTGCAGTGCCCAATACCGCACTGCGGTAATCAGCCGATTGTTCTTCAAAAAGCTGCCAGCAAGGCATGGAAACCACGGCCGCACTGATTCCATCTTTCTGTAAAAGAGCCTGAGCATCAAGCGCAAGTGAGACTTCAGAGCCTGTTGCTAGAAGGGTCAATTGACGTTTGCCGCCTTCTGCATCCTTCAAAACATAAGCGCCTTTTGCTGAGAGATTTTCTTTTTCAGCACCACGGACTGTTGGCAAGCCCTGTCGTGAAAGTGCCAGCAAACTTGGGCGATTTTTATTTTGAAGAGAGAGTTCCCAACATTCGGTTGTCTCAATACCATCACAAGGACGGAAGGTGAGAAGATTGGGGATCGCACGTAAGGCAGCAAGATGTTCAACCGGTTGATGGGTTGGGCCATCTTCACCAAGGCCAATGCTGTCATGCGTCATGACAAATACAACGCGCTGATGCATCAAGGCTGCAAGTCGAATACTTGGACGGCAGTAATCAGCAAATTGCAAAAAAGTGCCGCCGTAAGGAATAATGCCGCCATGCAAAGCCATACCGTTCATGGCTGCTGCCATACCGTGCTCACGCACACCAAAATGGAGATAATGACCACCATAGGTATTCGCTGTGACGGGGCCAAAATTCTTAACTTGGGTATTGTTGGATGGCGTCAGATCAGCTGAGCCGCCAATGAGTTCTGGCATAACAGGCAGAATGGCTTCCAAAACAGCGCCTGATGATTGGCGCGTTGCATGTTTTGGTTTTTCAGAGGCAATCTTTTGCTTGAGCTGCGCCAAGGTCGCTGTGACGGCTGGTGAGATGTCACCTTTCATGGTGCGATCAAATTCACCACGCTGCTCGGACCCGTCATGGCGTTTACGCCAAGCCTGATAATCTGTCTTGCTGCGCTGCCCTGCTTTGCGCCAAGCGCTTAAAATATCATCTGGAATGACAAAAGGTTCGTGCTTCCAATCAAGATGTTCGCGCGCGGCTTTAATTTCATCTGCACCCAAGGGAGCGCCGTGCGAATGATGCGTACCTTGTTTCTTCGGTGCACCATAACCAATGATTGTATTGCAGGCGATCAAGGATGGCTTATCGATAACCTTGAGAGCCTCCTGCGTTGCCTTAGCGATAGCGGCAGGATCATGGCCATCAATCGCTTGCACATGCCAGCCATAGGCACGGAAACGCGCTTGCACATCTTCAGTAAAGGAAAGTGATGTAGAACCATCGATCGAGATTTTATTGTCATCATAATAAACGATGAGGCGACCAAGCTTTAAATGACCAGCAAGCGAAGCAGCTTCATGGCTTATGCCTTCCATCAAATCGCCGTCTGATGCGATAACGTAAGTGTAGTGATTAACCAGCTCGTCATTAAAGCGAGCGTTTAAAATGCGCTCAGCTACAGCAAAACCCACAGAATTGGCAAAGCCCTGACCTAAAGGTCCTGTTGTTGTTTCTGCGGCAATTCCCACATCATGCTCAGGATGACCTGGCGTTAAACTTCCGAGCTGACGAAATTTCTTAATCTCATCCAGCGTCATCTTTTGATAGCCGGTCAGGTACGCAAGTGAGTAAAGCAGCATGGAGCCGTGGCCAGCCGACAAAATAAAACGATCGCGATCAGGCCAAGCTGGATTTTCAGGATCAAATCGCAAAAATTGTGACCAGAGGACAGTGGCAACATCTGCCATACCCATCGGCATACCAGGATGGCCAGACTTGGCTTGTTCGACCGCATCCATCGATAGAGCGCGAATGGCATTGGCCATATCTTTGTGCAGGGAATTTTGCGCAGGTGTCTGGGGCATTGCGGCAGCGGCTGATGGCATCATCAAATCCTGAATCAAGGGGCTAAAATATAGGCGCAAAATGCACAAATCATTCGGATCACGCAACAGTTAATACCAGCCCTTATTTAGCGGGTTCTTATGCGTTTGAATCGATTGACGCCTTCACATCCAAGTCCTAGTCTTAATCATCACAGATTCGGGAGGATCATCATGCAACGCCTGAAACAAAAACTTGAAGAGCTTGATGAGCTTATCTTTGCTTTAGAAGACAAAGTTGGCCTTGATACCTCCAGCCGCCGCGAAACCGCGAAAAAACTTGCTGAAATTATGAAACAGACCCGCAATCGCGAAGCCAATGTTCTAGCCGTTGCACAGAAAGTAGCTGCACGGCTTGATCAGACCATTGAACATGTTGAAAATGTCTTGAGGCACTAATATGTCAAAAATCGCAATTACCCTTTATGGCCGTGAATATACTGTCAATTGTGGCCCTGGCGAAGAAGAACGCCTCAAACAATTGGTCGAGTTTGTCGAAGGCAAAATGCAGGAAGTAGCCTCAAAAGTTGGCAATACCACAGAGCCACGCCTCCTTATGTTGACCTGTTTATCGCTTGCTGATCAATTATTTGATGTCCATCAAACAGCCCATAACAAGTTGATTCAAGACGAAGATTTGATGGTTGCCGCCGTCGAACACCTCCGCCAGCGTGTTGCAAACATTGCATCTCAGGTAGGTCGCGCCTAAATTAGGTGTGGAAGGCTTCTGCGCAGCGCGACAGGTAGCACAATCCCCAGGGCCGATAATTAGAACTCCTAGGGAGCTGTCTCTGACCAGACCGTGGTTTGGTTATATGGCGCCCACCTGCTTATGCAGGCCATGGAGGATCGCACGCCACCGGCTGATGTGGGGCCTTCCGCTTTATCCCCAAAACTCCTTATAGTCGCCTGATGAGTGACTTGTTATTAGCCAAGCGCGAATTGCGCATCATCATGCAGGAAAAGCGTTCAGTGCTTTCCAGCAAAAATCCTCAAGCCGCACATCAGTTACGCGATAACTTCCTCGCGCATATTTCTTTGCCCTCACAGGCCGTGATCGCGTCTTACATGGCACAAAAATCTGAAATGAATCCCACTCCCTTAACCGATGCCTTGCGATCCCAAGGCTTTCGTATTGCCCTGCCTTTTTTACGGGCGCGCAGTAAGCCCCTTGGTTTTCGCTTGTACAATCCAGGTGATGATTTGGTGGCAGGCGTTATGAATATTCCAGAACCATCCGATCAAGCAGAAGTGGTGGTACCCGATCTCCTTCTCGTACCTCTGCTGGCTTTTAATAAGCAAGGATACCGTCTGGGTTACGGTGGTGGTTTTTATGATCGAACGCTTACAGAGCTGCGCCAAACAAAAACAATTATTGCTGTAGGCATTGGCTATCAGGGGCAAGAAGTTGCATCTTTACGCTGTGGCTCACATGACGCGAAGCTTGACAAAATCGTTACGGAAATTCAGGTTTTCAGCCCTTAAGTGTTAAGTCACAGTTTTGTCCAGATTGGTGAGTAGTCTTTTTTTGACCCGACATTCCGGAGTTTTTATGCGTTACGCGTTCCTTGCTCTTACTCTGCTTTTCCTTTGCTCGCCTGTTCTGGCAGCCGAAGATGAAATCAGTGCGAGTGATGGCAAATGGACAGAAGAGCATATGGCGCGACAAGAATTTCGTGAAGAAATGGAAGGTATTCGCAGCGAACATGCCGCTGTTGAAGCTGAGCGCGATCACTTAAAAATTCAGTGCATGAATGCCAAAGGTCAAGAACGCACCGTCTGCCACGATAAATTTCGCACGCTCAAACAACGTCGTAATGCTGTCCATGATCGCATCATGACGCTTCATAATAAAATGGAAGCTATGCCTGTTAAGCGGGCAGCCCGTAATCCAGACGAGCCCGAAAGCTATCCTCAATAATTATTGATCGATCTGCTTTAGCAAATCACAAATCCGTTCAATCAACGCTACAATTGTATCAACGGCACTGCCGGCAGGGTCCATCGCTTGCTGCTCCAAAACTGCTGTTTCACGCATTTCCGCAACATGGAGCCGTATTTCAAAACTCATCCAATTATGGGTGATGTCCTGCTGCAAATGGTGATGTAGATCTGCAAGAGCCGCATCAAGTTCGCCTGATAAGTCGTCACACAAATCAACAAGACAGTTATAGATTTCTGAGTAATCAGCTTCGAGGAGATCAAAGCGTGGCAAATTCATGCCTTGCGCCTGAGGGAGCAGGGTCATCGTTGCAGGCGTGTGGCGACACAATTCACGCATACGATCAAGCGTGTCAAAAACCTGCGCTACCGACCAGCGGTAGGTCAGCCAGTTATTGCCCTGAAATACTTCTACTGCTTTTACAGCCATGATCTTTCCTCGCCAGCCTTTTAGCGGGTAGGAACAGAAAAGTCAGCGATTCAATTAATTGCTTATGCCACAGCTTATTAAGGTTAATCGTGTGGACGCATGGTGGGGAAAGCGATGACTTCACGGATCGTTTGGCTATCGGTCATGAGCATAGCAAGGCGGTCCATACCCATTCCCATGCCACCCATGGGTGGCATGCCGAAAGCCATGGCTTTGATAAAATCTTCGTCAATGGGGTGGGGTGGGTCATCGGGCCCGCGTTTTTGCTCAGCTTGCTCTAGAAAACGCGCACGTTGTTCGCGTGGATCATTAAGCTCACTAAAGGCATTAGCGATTTCCCAGCCATTAACAAAGGTCTCAAAACGCTGAGCCACATGGGGACGATCAGGCCAAGCTTTGGCAAGGGGTGAGATTTCTTTGGGCAAATCGATGACATGCGTTGGCTGGATAAGCTTACTTTCGACGCGCTCACCAAAGACCGCTTCGACCACCTGCCCCCAACTGACGCCTTGTTCAAGCTTCACACCAATTTTAGCAGCTTCAGCGCGCGCGGCTTCAGCATCTGGGAAAGCGTAGAGATCAAGATGGGTTTTGGTATGTTCTTTAATGAGATCGACCATCCCTTTACGCGGCCAGGGCGGTGTGAAATCCAGCTCGACTTCCGCATATTTGACTTTGGCGGTGCCGTGCAGTGTGAGAGCAACATGGTGGATGATGTTTTCCGTAATCTCCAACATTGCGTTGAAATCGACATAGGCCCGATACAATTCAAGCATTGTGAATTCAGGATTATGGCGTGGGCTTATACCTTCATTGCGGAAGTTACGATTAATCTCAAAAACTTTTTCTGAAATGCCACCAATAACCAATCGCTTGAGATGCAGCTCGGGTGCAATACGCATATAAAGCGGCATATCAAGTGCATTGTGATGCGTTACAAATGGCTTTGCTAAAGCACCACCAGCAATGACATGGAGCATTGGCGTTTCGACTTCAAGATAGCCATGCTCATAAAGATATTGTCGGATTGCCGCGATCATTTTATAGCGCGAGCGCAAAGTCTCACGCGTCTTGGGTGTTGCGACTAAATCCTGCTCGCGATGCCGAAAACGTGCTTCAACATCTTTCAAGCCATGGAATTTTTCGGGCGGTGGCTCTAAAGCCTTAGCAAGAATTTTTAATTCTGTAGCATCGACAGTGATTTCGCCGCGCGGCGTACGACGCACGACGCCGTGGACGCCGATGATGTCGCCGAGATCAACGAACTCCAGCATTTCTGTTTGCTCAGGTGTAATCGTCTTCAAATCATGGAAGATCTGCAAACGATCTGTATCGTCTAAAATGACAATAAACATACCACCGTTACGCACCGCCATCACACGGCCAGCGACACTTACGGTATCGGTTGTTTTCTCACCATTCGCGAGATCGTTATATTTTTCTTTAACGGCTGTAGCGGAATAGGTCTTGCCAAATTGCGTGGCATGATAGGGATTGCCAAAGCGCTCTGTGAATTTTCCAAGACGCATCAGGCGGCGTACGCCCTCATCTTCAACAGGTGCATCAGTCACAGGTGTATCTGCAGGCTTACTCATGAAAACTCGTCTAAGCATTAAGAAAGCCGCATTCTGAAGGCGATTGTGCTTTAAAACAACCCCCTATTGGCCAGCCCATGGTGAAGAGCCTCTCTTTATTTGGCACGGACGGTTGCAATCTGGGATGTGGGGCGTCATTCTCTTGTGAACCTGAGCCCTGAGCCCTTCAGATGAATTTGTACCGTTTGGCCCGCCCTTTTTTATTCCAGTTGGACGCTGAAACAGCGCATCATCTGGCACTCACACTTCTTAAAAAGGGCTTCGGACCCACAATAAAAAGTGACTATGACAGGTCCTTACATACGCAGATTTGTGGGTTACATTTTACCAACCCCGTAGGTCTTGCCGCAGGCTTTGATAAAAATGGCGAGGTCATTGATCAGGTTCTTAAGCTTGGTTTTGGCTTTACGGAACTGGGAAGCATCACGCCCCTGCCTCAGACGGGCAATCCACGCCCGCGCATGTTTCGTGTGACGGAGGCTCGCGCTGTTATTAATCGTCTAGGATTTAACAGCCAAGGCATGGATGTTTGCTTGCCTCGCATCATTAGTTATCAGTTTGGCAAAACAGGTCATGGCATTGTTGGTATCAATATAGGTAAAAATAAAGAGAGCACGGACGCTGCAGCTGACTATGTAAGAGGCATAAAGCTTTTCGCGCCTTACGCCGATTACATAACAGTGAACATCTCATCACCCAATACGCCGGGTCTGCGCGACTTACAGGGTCGTGAACAACTCAGCCATCTTTTGCGCGAAGTGATGACGGCACAATCATCCTCACAAAAACAACCACCCATTTTTGTCAAAATAGCGCCGGATCAAACCGAACAACAGCAAGATGATATTGCTGAAGTGGTTTTAGCAAGCGGTGTCCATGGCATGATTATTGGCAATACAACCATCAGCCGCCCATCAAGCCTGTCAGAAAGATGGATCAATGAGGTGGGTGGCTTATCAGGTAGACCCCTTTTCGATCTCTCAACACAAATGCTGAGCACCATGTACAAAAAAACCGGCGGTAAAATCCCGCTGATTGGCTGTGGTGGCATAAGTAGTGGCGAGGACGCTTATGCAAAAATTCGGGCTGGCGCCTCTCTCATACAGCTCTACACAGCTTTGGTTTATGAAGGACCCGAGCTCGTCCAGCGCATTAATCATGAACTTTCACAGCTTTTACGCCGCGATGGCTTTAAATCGGTCAGCGAAGCTGTGGGTGCGAATCACAAATAGTTAAGAGATTAAAGCATTTGACGAGCCGCCAAACCTGGCCTTAGCTTAAAGAATATTGGACACATGCATTTCGGAGGACCTTATGAGCAGAGAGCCTAGCATACGTAGTCTTATAGGTAGCAGTGGTCTTACAGTTGCTTCTCTTGGCGATACCCGCACAGCCAATGCCTCTCCTGCACAGCAAAGGGGCAAATCAGCTAAAATGGATCTTACTGCGGCCTTAGAAGGTGCAACCGACAAACTTGTTCACGGCGGTTTTAAACAAGCCGCAAGAAAAGCCACCGAAGGTGATGAGACGCGGGCAAGACGTAGAAATCCACAGTGCCGCACTCATACATGTGAAGGATTTCAAGATCCTCGCCTCGTTGTGAGAGATAGTAGTAAAATCGAAGCTCTTTTAGCTCAAGCCGCTCGTACTCCAGGCCGTAAGATGAAGGTAAGGGGCCCCGAGGCCAACGCTTAACCTTCTGAATTCCTTATAAACTTTACGTTTTCTTGACACGGCCCGTTAGATATTTCTATCTTCCGGGCCGTTTTTACGTTAACATTTATTCCTATGTTTTAAGAACTGCCGGGGAGAGTAATTGAGGCAGGTCCAGCCATAAAACTGGGTGATTAAAGTAACCGTGGCACCTACGCCACTCTCTGAAACAAACGAAGAAAAACAAGCGAGATCTCTATGCAACTTTCCGTTAAAGGCAAGCAAATCGACGTTGGCGACGCACTCCG
>JBASWO010000070.1:0-44771 GCA_049276515.1 Alphaproteobacteria bacterium | reverse complement strand
CAACATAATAGGTGTCATGCACAGCGATATCGATACCAGCGTTTGAAAGAACAACGCCTGTTACACCACCAACTGTGAAAAGGAAAATAAGGCCAAGTGCCCATAGCATGGGTGTCTTAAATTCCATCGAACCACCCCACATGGTCGCAATCCATGAGAAAATCTTGATGCCTGTTGGCACCGCGATGATCATGGTCGCAGCTGTGAAATAAGCACGGGTATTAACATCAAGACCAACTGTATACATGTGGTGAGCCCACACGACGAAGCCGATGACGCCGATCGCAACCATAGCGTAAGCCATGCCGAGATAACCAAAGATTGGTTTGCGGCAGAAGGTTGAGACGATTTGGCTGATAATGCCGAAGGCAGGCAAAATCATGATGTACACTTCAGGATGACCGAAGAACCAGAAGAGATGTTGGAATAACAATGGATCGCCACCACCAGCTGGATCAAAGAAGCTGGTGCCAAAGTTACGATCGGTCAGCAACATCGTGATTGCACCACCAAGGACGGGAACAGCGAGCAGAAGCAAGAAAGCTGTGATCAACATAGCCCAAATGAAGAGCGGCATTTTATGCAGCGTCATACCAGGTGCCCGCATGTTGAAAATGGTGGTGATGAAATTAAGCGCACCCAAAATGGATGAGGCACCGGCCAAATGGAGTGAGAAGATCGCCATATCCATAGCGGCACCGGGATGACCAATAGCGGCTGAGAGCGGTGGATAGATCGTCCATCCCGTACCGGCACCTGGACCTACAAAAGCTGAGCCTAAGAGCAAAGCAAAAGCGGGCACAAGCAGCCAGAAGCTGATGTTATTCAAGCGTGGGAACGCCATATCGGGCGAGCCGATCATCAGAGGAATGAACCAATTACCAAAGCCACCGATGAGCGCTGGCATCACGGTAAAGAACACCATGATAAGACCATGCGCCGTGACAATCACATTCCAGTGCTGGCCATCAGCAAAATACTGCATGCCAGGATCTTTAAGCTCCAGGCGCATCCAGACTGAGAAAGCACCGCCGATTAAACCTGCAAGAACAGAGAAGATCAGGTAAAGCGTGCCGATATCCTTATGATTGGTCGAGCAGAACCAGCGGGTGAAAAAACCCGGCTTGTGATCATGCGCGTGATCATCATGGGCATCGTGGTGTGTCGTCGTCATGGGCTTCGTCCTTAGTTAAACTGAATTAGTGTATGGCAGCAAATTGGGTGGTCGGTGCGATTGCGCCAACTGAAGTCTGTTTGGATTTGACCCAAGCATCGAATTTTTCTTTCGATACGGCTTCAATGACGATCGGCATATAGCCATGGCCATTGCCGCAGATCATTGAGCATTGGCCATAATAGAGACCTTCTTTATCGACCTTGAGCCAAACTTCATTGAGACGGCCAGGCACAGCCATTTGGTTGACGCCGAGCGCTGGCATGAACCATGAATGCTCAACATCGCCTGCTGCAATCTGCACACGAACAACGGCATTCACAGGGAGAACAACGCGATTATCAACTTCGAGTAAACGCTTAGGCTCACCTTTGATCAGCCAACCGCCTGAGGATTCACTAATGAGCTTTGCGGCTTGCTCAGCTGTAACAGCTGAAGAATCCCAAATGCCGTGGCTGTCAAAAGCAACATTGCCATTATCGGGATACTCGTAGCTCCAGTACCATTGGTGGCCCGTCACTTTGAGTGTTAGATCAACTTTTTCTGGAAGACGATCGGCGTAATAAAGAAGCGGGAAGGAAATCAAAGAAATGCCGATAAGAATAAGGCATGGTAAAAGCGTCCAGACGATTTCCAACTTAACATTATGTGTTGTCATGGTTGGTGTTGGATTGGTCCACTTATTATAACGAACCATGACATAGATCATGAGGCCCAAAACAAATAAGGTGATCAAAGAGATGATCCAGAGAAGGACATCATGAAAATCATGAATTTGCCGTTCAACAGGCGAACCAGGTTCCTGCAAATTGAGGCCCCAGGGCTGGGGACTACCAGCAAAGGCTGACGAACAGGTCAGTAGCAGAGCTATAAAAGTGAAAAAGGCTAAAGCCTTGGTATAGGCTGATTTATGCGAAAAAATGGGCACGCTCTCAACTCCGGTGAATCAGTCGGAAATGGGTATATAAATGGCAGGCCAGCTTATAACCGCTTCATGCTTTTCTGGCAAAGATTACTTAAATACAGCACTAAAATACCATATTCAGTTGCGTAAATAATGCATCTACAGATAAACACCATAGTTCCTTAGCCTTTTTGCGAGCTTTCATGACCCAAACCGCTGTCGACCTTCTTGACGATCTTGTAACGCAGGCCAAAAAGGCAGGCGCCGATGCAGTCGATGCCATGCTGATTGATGCCGCCTCACTTTCGGTGGGCTACCGGCTTGGCAAGATCGAAAGTCTGGAACGGTCAGAATCAGGGGATTTGGGATTGAGAGTCCTCATCGGCAAAAAACAAGCCATGGTCTCGGCCACCGACCGTAAGCCTCAAACTTTAAAAGAACTTGTAAGCCGCGCCATCGCCATGGCTCAAGTTGCGACCGAAGATCAATATTGTGGTCTTGCTGATCCCTCGCAGATTGCAAAATCATGGCCACAGATGGAGTTAGCAGATAATCTTGAACCCGAAGCTGAAAAACTTATCGCACAAGTCAAAGAAGCTGAGGACGCAGCGCTTGCCATCAAAGGTGTCACCAATTCTGAAGGCGCCAATAGCGATGCAAGTGCAGCAACAATTGTACTTGCCAGCAGCAATGGCTTCAAAGGTTCCTATCGTCGCACCAGCTATAGCGTGAGCACATCTGTTCTCGCTGGCGATGGCACAAGCATGGTGACGGATTATGATTATGCGTCACGCGTTTTTGCCAATGATATGCCAAGCGCCGCCAGCATCGGTAAAAGTGCAGCTGAGCGCACCGTAAAACGTCTCAATCCGCGCAAGATGCCAACAGGGCAAGTACCGGTTGTGTTTGAGCCTCGCATCGCAGGAAGTATCTTAGGACAATTAGCTGGTGCTATCTCAGGTGCGAGCGTTGCGCGTGGCACAAGTTTTCTGAAAGACCAATTAGGTCAGATGGTTTTTCCAGAATACATTACAATTATTGACGACCCGTTTCGTGAACGGGGGTTACGCTCTCGCCCCTTCGATGCGGAAGGCATTCTGCCGATGAAGCGTAAAATCATCGACCAAGGTAAACTCACAACCTGGTTCATGGATTTACGCTCAGCACGCCAATTGAATATGACGAGCACAGGCCATGCTTCTCGCTCACCAGGAGGTACGCCCTCACCTTCAGCCAGCAATCTCTATATGGAAGCTGGCAAACTAAGCCCTGCCGAGCTCATCAAAGACATTAAGCAAGGCTTCTATGTTACAGAACTCATGGGCATGGGTGTCAATGGTGTTACAGGCGATTATAGCCAAGCGGCAGCCGGTTTTTGGATTGAGAATGGCACAATTGCCTTTCCAGTCTCAGAAATGACGATCGCTAGTAATTTGAAAGATATGTTTAAAAACCTAACACCCGCCAATGATTTGGAGTTCTTACGTGGTGTCGATGCCCCTACGCTTCGCTTCGAAGGCATGATGGTTGCCGGGGTCTAAGCCCTCTGGCATTCTCATCCCATGTTAGGTTTTGCTTATCGTTGTCTGACTGACCTGGGCGCACCCGTAATCAGCCTTTACTTGCTGAAGCGGCGCATGGAAGGTCGTGAAGATAAAAAGCGTTTTTCTGAGCGTTTGGGTCACGCATCACAGACGCGGCCAGATGGTCATCTTATCTGGTGTCATGCCGCAAGCGTAGGCGAAGCGACATCTCTCTTCACCCTTATTGAGCGGTTACAGGAAAACCACCCTGCAACACATATCCTCATCACCACAGGGACTGTGACGTCAGCGCGTTTGCTAGACGGACGTTTACCGCCTCACGTTATTCATCAATATATACCCGTTGACCGCGCCGCTTATGTCAAACGTTTCCTTGATCACTGGAAACCTGATTTTGCGTTGATGATTGAATCAGAATTATGGCCAAATCTTTTGACAGCTTTGCGTGAGCGGCATATCCCTGCCGTTCTTCTCAATGGTCGCATGTCAGATAAATCTTTTCAGAATTGGTACAAATATAAAAGTTGGGCCCAAGAAATTCTCAGCAGTTTTGCGCTTGTCTTGACCCAAACCGAAGATGAGCGCGCGCGTTTTGTTGCCTTGGGCGCCAAACCCGCACGTTGCTTTGGCAATTTAAAATATTCTGCCAAACCTCTGCCCTGCGATCAGCAGCACTTAACCTCCCTCAAGCAGAGCTTAGGCGGGCGCCCTGTTTGGATCATGGCGTCAACACATCGCGGTGAAGATGACATGGCCATTGAAACGCATCAAAAGCTGCGCGCCCGCTATCCAGACCTACTCACGATTATTGCACCACGCCATGCTACGCGCGGTGAAGAAATCGCAAAACGCTTGGCTGAACTTCATATCCCTTATGCCCAACGCTCAAAACAAGGTGAACTTTTACCCCAAACAGAAATTTACTTGGCCGATACCATGGGGGAGTTGGGTCTCTTTTATCGCTTATGTCCAATTGCTTGTGTGGGCGGCTCTTTCGTCAATGTTGGCGGTCATAATCTTATTGAACCGGCGCAATTAGACTGCGCCATTATCTTTGGCCCTTATATGTATAATTTTGCCGAAATGGCGAAAGAATTTGTGCGCCATCAAGCTGGCATTCAATTGCAAAGTGGCAATGAGATTGCCTTTACGCTTGAGCGGTTGCTGAGCAATACCAATGAACGTCTTCAATTCACAATCAGCGCCAGAGCTCTCGCCGATCAAAAGCGTCATGTTTTAGATCAAACAGTCGATGCCCTTGAGCCTTGGCTCAAACCTAACGCAAAGAAGGCTGCATGAGAGCACCTGATTTTTGGCACAAGCAAAGTGGGTTTGAGGCCTTTGTTCTTACACCTGCATCTTGGCTCTATCGCTTAGGGAGTAAATTACAACGCCATTTTGCAAAACCCTATCAAGCTAAAATTCCAACGATTTGTATAGGAAATGTTGTGGCAGGTGGTGCTGGTAAAACACCCACAGCTCTTGCGATAGCGGAAGTTCTCAAACATGGCGGTGCTCGACCTGTTTTTGTGACGCGCGGTTATGGCGGGTTTGAAAAAGGTCCTTTGCAAGTTGATCCTGGCCATCATACAGCTGCCGATGTGGGTGATGAGGCTTTGCTTTTAGCAAGGTCTGCGCCTGTTTGGGTGGCGCGCGACCGTGCAGCTGGTCTCAAAGCTGCTGAGACCCACGGCACGCATATTATTATGGATGATGGTTTTCAGAACCCATATGTAAAACCGGATCTTTCTTTTTTAGTCATTGATGCGGCGTCAGGCCTCGGCAACGAAAAACTGATCCCAGCAGGCCCAATGCGCGAGCCATTATCAGATGCCATGAAGCGAGCAGCGGCTGTTATTCTCATTGGTGATCATGACGATCATAACATCGCCGAGCGTATTCATTGCCCCGTTATACGCGCCCGTATCCAACCTCATTTGCCGGCCGATTTTCCTAAGACGCAAAAGTTTTTTGCCTTTGCTGGTATCGCCATGCCAGATAAATTTTACCAGTCATGTGCGCGCGTTGATTTGATGATCAGCGGTACACGTGATTTTCCTGATCACCACCCGTTCACAGCGAAAGATATTGAAGAGCTTCATAAGAGTGCAGAAGCTAATGGTGCTCAGCTTCTCACAACGGAGAAAGACTGGATACGCCTGCCTTATGAAGCACGTAGTCGGATTAGAACCTTCCCTATCCGTCTGCGTTTCGATGATCTCGAGACCATGAAAGCCCTTCTCTAGACTTTGATTTATAAAGATATTTTGCAGAAATTAGTTTCTTGTTTTCGCGCTATATAAGGGCAAGATTTTTTAAAGGATTTACTTATGTGGGCGATATTAGATCCCGCACAAACAACGCCAGAACCAACCTGGGTTACCACATCCAAAGCGCAAATCGATAAAGCGCGACGCATCCTCACGCCAGATTTTTGGGATAGCGATACCCCTTTTCAGCAAGCTGCTTATGAAGAAATTGGCTATCCTTTCAGTGTAGGTAATGTATCGGCTCAGGCAAAGCGCGGTGTCTACCAATCAAACTCATATAGATTTGTTAAAACAGGACTGATTGACCGTATCCGGTCTGATCTTGGTCCTAATCTTTTTCCTAAAGCTGAGAGTGATCCCAAACAACAAGATTTGCTGTCTATAGAAAAAGTCTGTCAGCAAATGGTTGAGGCCGATCGCGTTCTTTATGGAGATCATAGGATTGCAACTCAATATCTTGATAATGGTGGCATCACTTATGACGACCCAACAGTTGTTTGGATCTTTTCCTTAGATATTCTCAATCTCAAAAAAGGTGAAAGACACAGAGGCAGCTCAGAGCACAGTGATAGCGATTTGGGTGATGAAGAGTATATAAAAACTCTTGTCGAAGCTATGCGCGCAAAAAGAGCTAATTGTTATATGCGTAATTCGGATGCACCCATGTATCACAAAGGTCCAACCCGGCATTATGTGACATCAAATCTTTATCCAACCCATTTTAGCAAAGGCCGCCCCTTTAAGCCTTGGGAAATTGTTCATTATATTGCTGAAAAGCATGAATCACCTCTCGCGCCAAAAAGAGGTACAAGATGTTTTATACGTGCCAAAGCAACACCGGTTTAACACATATTCAGATTATAGAGACATTTAATGTTAAATTTATCTAGAGAAAAAGTTGCAGGGGCGACATCGCCTAATTGGATAACCATCTCTGAAGAGCAGGCCGAACGAGCACGCCGCCTTCTCACCCAAGATTTTTGGAACAGTGATCAGCCTTTTGATCAGCCTGCTTATAAAGAAATTGGTTTTCCCTTTGGAGCCGGCAATCTAACGGCTGAGGATATTGCTACAATTTATGGGTCTGAAGCCTATCAAAGAGCTCAAGCTGATCCACGCTATATTTATAAACGCAATTTCCGTCCCCATTTCGGAGCTCTGCCTGATGAGTTTGAGTTTCTCGTAGGCCCCTGTCAGCAAATCATTGATATTGATCAGCATATTTATGGCGAGTCTCAGCTTGATTGGTACTTTACAGTTCAAATCAATCACGTCCGACGTCATGCAACACAAAGACCTAAAGGCAAGCATCGTGACAGTAGTTATGGTAGAGTGAACTATGTCAAAGCTTTAGCTGAAACTTTTAGGCGCGGTGAAGCCTATCCTTTTAAAGTACGTGATGATATTCCAGCCTTCACCAAAGGAATAACACGTCATTATATCGTGGCGGATCGCTACCCAACGCGATTTACAAATTCCTTTTTCCCAGCACCCAACCAAATTTCTCATTATGTCGCTGAAGAACATTGGTCCCCATCTGTTCCTGAAGATGTCTTGCGGGTGATGTTGCGCGCCAAAGCAACACCCATTAATCAGCCTCGATAACAGCGCCTTTCGAGCCATCATAAAATTCGATCCGAACTTTATCGCCTTTCTTGGCTTCTTTGCGACTCGTGATGACCTGCCCTTCAGTATTTTGAATGAGGGCGTACCCACGACCCAAAACAGCTTTGGGCGATAAATGCCCCAACTCTTTACCAAGGCTTTCGAGCTGATTGTGTTTTCTGACATAGATTTCACGCCAGCCTGTTCCCATTTTATGTCCTAAATGGTCTAAGCGCTGGGAAGCTATCTGCAAAAGATCGCGAGGATGGCGAAGCCTGCCCCCTGCTTCCAAGGTGCGGCTGAGGCGCCGGTCATAATAGCCCTGCCAAGCTAAAGAAAGACGTTCAGCCCGCTCATCAAGTCTTTGTAATAAGGGCTCAATCGCCCGCATGGGATCGCCCAAAGCACGGCGCACAAGATGAAGCCTTTCGCGGCGATCTTCGATCATACGGTTCATACAATCAAAGATACGGCGGCCATTATCCATAACGGCGGCCAAGAGATCAGCTCGCACGGGCACTGCCATCTCAGCGGCAGCAGTGGGGGTCGGTGCGCGAATATCGGAGGCAAAATCAATGAGGGTTGTATCCGTCTCATGCCCAACAGCTGAAATCAGAGGGATATGACTATTGGCTGCTGCGCGAACCACAATTTCTTCATTAAAGGGCATCAGATCTTCAACAGAGCCACCACCTCGTGCCACGATTAAGATATCAGGGCGTGGAACAGAGCCATTTTCTTCTAAAGCATTGAAGCCTTCGATGGCAGCTGCAATTTGCTGAGCAGCACCTTCGCCTTGGACATTGACCGGCCAGACGAGAACATGTCTTGGAAAGCGATCAGCTAGACGATGTAAAATATCGCGGATCACAGCACCTGTTGGCGAGGTCACAACACCGATCACATCCGGCAAGTAAGGAAGCAATTGTTTGCGCGCAGGATCAAAAAGGCCTTCTCCTTCTAATTTCTTTTTACGTTCTTCTAAAAGTTTAAGGAGAGCGCCCATACCGGCAAGCGCAGCACGCTCAACAACAAGCTGGTAGTTGGATCGCTGCATATAGGTCGTCACACGGCCCGTGCAGATCACTTCCATACCATTTTCAAGTTTGAGGCCGAGTTTACCTGCCTGACCTTTCCAGCAAACAGAAGCGAGGCAGGCATCTTGGTCTTTCAGATCAAAATAAACATGGCCGCTTGGTGCTACTTTGAGGCCGCTGATCTCACCGCGGACACGAACCTGGCTAAAGCTTTCTTCCACCGTTCTTTTGAGCAATTTTGAGATTTCGCCCACGCTAAATTCGGGCAAGTTGCTGCCGGGACGAGGATCATCTAGCAATGAGCCCTGTGATGGGGGTAAATCTGAAGGGGGTTGTGTCTTGGCTCGAGGCATGGTGAAAACATAGCCTTTGGTGAGCCTAAAAGCGAGGGTGTGATGAAAGTTTTAGTTATCGGCAGCGGCGGACGCGAACATGCGCTGTGCTGGGCCATGGCTCAATCTCCCCTTTTAACAAAGCTCTATTGTGCCCCTGGTAATGCAGGAATTGCGGCTGTCGCTGAATGTCTTTCTATAGCCGTTGATAAAATTCCTGAGATTTTGACGGCCTGCCGCAAACACCAAATTGATTTTGTGGTGATTGGACCTGAACTTCCTCTCACCCTTGGCCTAGCAGATGAACTGCGCAAAGAAGGCATCCCCTGCTTTGGCCCAAGCAAGGCTGCAGCTGCCATAGAAGGCTCTAAAGGCTTTATGAAAGATTTGTGCTCCAAGGCCGGTGTACCGACAGCCGCCTATCAGCGCTTTACAGATGCAGCATCGGCAAAAGATTATATCCGCGCACATGGCGCACCGATTGTCGTGAAAGCCGATGGCCTTGCTGCCGGCAAAGGCGTGACAGTTGCTCATACAATGGAAGAAGCCTTTGCCGCGGTTGATGATGCCATGACCAAAAATATTTTTGGTGATGCAGGATCATCTCTCGTCATTGAAGAATGTATGGAAGGCGAAGAGGTCAGTTTCTTTGCGCTTTGTGATGGCGAGGTGGCTTTGCCGTTTGCGGCCGCTCAAGATCATAAGGCCGTTTATGACGACGATAAGGGACCCAATACCGGTGGTATGGGCGCTTATTCACCAGCACCCATCGTTGATGCTGATATGCAAAGCCGTATTATGCGAGAGATTATTGAGCCCACCATTAAAACGATGAAGGACATGGGCTGTCCCTTTACCGGCGTTCTCTTCGCAGGTCTTATGATGACAAAGACAGGCCCCAAACTCATTGAGTTTAATGCCCGCTTTGGTGATCCCGAGACCGAAGTTATGCTTTTGCGTTTAAAATCTGATCTCTTATCGGTTCTTTTTGCAGCAAGCAAAGGGATGCTCGATGGCATCACTCTACAATGGCATGATTATGCTGCGCTCACAGTCATCATGGCAGCGAACGGCTATCCGGGAAGTTACAAAAAAGGCAGCGTGATTAATGGTCTTGATCAAGCCGCACAAATTTCAAGTACTGTTGTGTTTCATGCAGGTACCGAGCGCGCTATAACGGGCGAGATTACAGCCACTGGCGGTCGCGTTCTTGCTGTAACCGGTATTGGCGGAACGATTGCTGAAGCTCAAGCCAAAGCTTATGAGGCGGTAGATGCGATCAAATGGCCTGAAGGTTTTTGTCGGCGCGATATTGGCTGGCGTGCAATTGGCAAAACTAAAGCCGCCTAATTAATGAAAGCCCTTTGTTGCTAAAACAATCGATGTGACCGATCTTGCATAAGCACCAACAAGATGAGCCGTAAGACTACGATTTTCTCTATCGGCTTTATCTGCCTCATCTGGAGTTAATGTTACATTTCTATGAAGGGCATTCTTTGCATCCTGAAACGCCTTATACATAGCATTATGTAACTCGCCTATATCAATGGAGCCTTTCTGGTATTCACTCACATCTTTCAAATCAGCAACTAACATAAGAGCAGATCTCACATGTATAAGCGCCTCTGCTATATCAGTCTGAAGTTTTTTGCCTTCAGGTGAGAAGTCAGCCTTCACACTTTCTAAACCCATAAGTTCAGTCGCCGTCTGATGCATTTCCACTAAAATTTCTGGAATGCTCTTAGGACGATCTACAAAGCTACGTGGTGGAAGAGACATAATAATCTCCTTAAATCTTATGAATGCTTAGGCCTAATCTATGGCCCAATCCGCATAATTTATGTGTTAGATTTTACAGTAAACTGTTGAAAGTAATTAGCGGCCAATCACAGTTAATGTTGGCTATTAGCCTGGCGCAGGCTTTGGACCTTTGAAAAATCCAGCATAGGCAGCAATGGCTTCCAGGCGGATGGCCCTTGAATAATGATCATCAGCAAATAAGTCGTAAGCTGCTTGCTGCAAAGCTCGGGAAACAAAACCTTCAGGCACAGCATTCGCCCATTTTGCTTCGGGAGTAGCGCCTGGCACCTCGCGTAAGAGCCAATGCGCATCCCGGATACTTTGATGGGCAGCTTGAGCTAAAGCCTTGAGATCATCTGGAGCAGTGTCACAGACAAATTCTGCGGCAAAAGCCCACATCTCACGAATATGTTGATCAGCATGTTGAGGATTATAAGTTTGCAGCATATCAAGCAGCCCTAAATTTTGGTACTGTTGATTTTCTCATCGCATTAATTTGCAATCTCAGCATGCCGGCATAGGCCTCAATAGTCATAGCTTTTTCACTTGAAAGCGCCCATTGAGTTTCGCGCGATGTAGTGTGAGGTCGCGCTTCCCGGAAAGCTTCATATATGCGTGCTTTTGTTTCTTCATAAAAAGCATTCGTCTCTAAAGCTACAGGTGACGTGCCGATAGGAGTATCAAAAAGATCAAATAGATTAATTTTAGCTAAGGATAAAGCGTTATGGGCACGGTTTCTGTTTTCATCGACTATACCAGCAGCGCGCAGCGGTAGCACAAGCTCATCAAGAGCTGCTTGCATTTCACGGAGAATTTGATCTTCATTTGCTTTATTTAATTCGGCCATAATAACTTCCATATCTTTATGGTTATTTATTAAAAAATTTTATCTGCACAATTCTTTTTACGAACCTACACTTCTTTACTGTGTAAGAGTCCTTAATAAGGATCTCTAGGCTAGAACTAAAAAGTAAGACTCGTCAAATATTCTAAACAAAAAAGCGCGCTCTGCTGTTAACCATAGAAAGCAGCTTTAACGCTTATCTAAGAAAAAATTCTTGAGTAAATCCCCGGCTTTCTGCTCATCAATACCACCTATAATCTCTGGTTTATGATGACATGTGGGCTGATTAAAAAATCGTGGACCATGATCGATGGCACCACCCTTAGGATCATAGGCAGCAAAATAAACGCGACGCAGGCGCGCAAAACTAATGGCAGCAGCACATAGAGCGCAAGGCTCAAGCGTCACATAGAGATCACAATCCGTAAGGCGCGGAGAATTTTTTGTCTTCGCCGCTTCCCGAATAACTAAAATTTCGGCGTGGGCTGTTGGATCTTTATCTTCTTCGGTACGATTGCCTGCTTTTGATAAGATTGTGCCATCGGCTGTCACAATCACAGCCCCTATGGGTACTTCACCACGCTGCGCGGCAGCTTCAGCTTCGAGAAAAGCCAATTCCATAAAAGAGGGCATTAATCGTCCAGCTTTCGCGCTTCATCAATGAGCATGATAGGGATGCCTTCACGAATAGGAAAAGCGAGTTTAGCCTTATCACTGATCAACTCTTGCTTGACCGCGTCATACCGCAAAGTTGTCTTGGTCAGCGGACAAACAAGAATCTCCAAAAGCCTTGGATCAGCGCGACGGGTCGATGGATCAGTCATAAAAAGCCTCCTTCCCCATTATAAGGCACCTGTTGAACAAATCACCTGCCATCTTTAATGTCCATCCCATGCTTGCCTATATCCTCCGCCGCCTCCTTTTCATTATTCCCACCCTTTTCGGGATCATGGTGCTGAATTTTCTAATTGTTCAGGCAGCGCCAGGTGGCCCCATTGAGCAAATTGTCGCCAAACTTCAAGGTACAGACGTAGCAGCCACGGCACGTTTTGGGGGGTCCGCAACAGGCGATACTGCCATGCCTGGTGGTCAGCAAATGAAAAGCGAGCAAAGTGCCAATTCAAGTTACCCAGGTGCGCAAGGTGTAGATCCGGAGCTGATCAAAGAACTCGAAGTTCAGTTTGGTTTTGATAAACCCCTTCATGAACGTTTTGGGTTGATGCTTTGGAATTACGCGCGCTTTGATTTTGGCAAATCCTATTTTCGTGATGAAAGTGTTTTTCATCTTGTTGTCAGCAAAATGCCTGTCTCGATTTCTTTAGGGCTTTGGACAACTTTGATCGTCTATCTCATTTCTATTCCGCTCGGCATTCGCAAAGCTGTTAAAGATGGAACACATTTCGATATCTGGAGTAGCGCCGTTATTATTGCTGGCTATGCGATCCCCAGTTTTCTCTTTGCCGTTCTCTTAATTGTTGTTTTTTCGGGCGGTCGTTATTTCGAATGGTTCCCTTTACGCGGTTTGATATCCGATAATTGGAGCGATATGGATTGGCCACATCGCATTTTGGATTATTTCTGGCACATTACCCTTCCTGTAACAGCTATGGTCATCGGTGGCTTTGCCAGCCTTACCATGCTCACTAAAAATTCCTTTTTAGATGAGATCAATAAACAATATGTGCTGACGGCGAGAGCCAAGGGTCTCAAAGAAAACCGCGTGCTTTATGGCCATGTGTTTCGGAACGCTATGCTCATTGTCATTGCCGGTTTTCCAGGCGCCTTTATTTCCATTCTTTTTACGGGCTCGCTTCTCATTGAAGTGATTTTCTCGCTTGATGGTATGGGCCTCTTGGGTTTTGAATCTGCGATCAACCGTGATTATCCGGTTATGTTTGGCACGCTTTATTTCTTTACACTGCTCGGCCTCATTATGAATTTAGTCGGTGATTTAGCCTATGTTGCAACGGATCCGCGTATTGATTTTGAGGCACGCGGTACATGAGCCTATCACCACGCAACTGGACGCCGCTCAACCAGCGCCGCTGGGCCAATTTCCGTGCTAATAAGCGGGGCTTTTGGGCATTGTGGATTTTTCTCATTCTTTTCACGGTTACTTTGTTTGCAGAATTTGTCGCGAATGATAATCCCCTGCTCATAAAATTTGATGGACGTTATTATTATCCAACATTTGTGAGCTATCCAGAAACGGCCTTTGGTGGTGAGTTTGAAACAGAGACGCGTTACCGCGATCCTTATGTCAAAAAACTGATATCTGAAAAAGGCTGGATGATTTGGCCAGCTATTCCCTATTCTTACAACACGATCAATTATAATTTGAGCCAGCCCGCGCCATCACCTCCTGATCGTGAAAATTGGCTGGGCACAGATGATCAGGGCCGTGATGTCTTAGCACGCGTCATCTACGGATTTCGTATTTCCGTTTTATTTGGCCTAACCCTCACTCTCTTTTCATCCATCATCGGCATCGCAGCTGGTGCGGTGCAGGGTTATTTTGGTGGCCTTACTGATCTTCTGATGCAACGCTTCATTGAAATTTGGGGCGGTATGCCCGTGCTTTACCTCCTCATCATTATGGCCAGTCTCGTGCAGCCCAATTTTTGGTGGCTTCTCATTCTCATGTTGTTGTTTTCATGGATGTCGCTTGTCCATGTCGTACGCGCTGAATTTTTACGTGCGCGCAATTTTGATTATGTACGCGCAGCCAAAGCTTTAGGTGGTGGCGATATCAACATCATGTTTAAGCATGTCTTGCCAAACGCTATGGTGGCGACACTGACTTTTATGCCTTTTATCCTCAATCAATCAATTACGACGCTTACAGCTCTTGATTTTCTTGGCTTCGGTTTGCCACCTGGCTCACCTTCACTGGGTGAACTTCTCAATCAGGGTAAAAACAATCTTCAGGCCCCTTGGCTTGGCATTAGCGCCTTCTGTGTTCTGGCATTCATGCTGACTTTACTGATTTTTATCGGTGAGGCTGTGCGCGATGCTTATGATCCCCGCAAGATGCATGGGGGTAAGTCATGACCCTGCTCAAAGTCGATAATCTCAGTGTAACATTTGGCCATGGATCTTCGGCTTTTGAGGCTGTGAAGCAGATCTCTTTCACACTTGAGCGTGGCGAGACTATGGCCCTAGTTGGCGAGTCTGGTTCCGGCAAATCCGTGACAGCTTTATCGATTTTGCAGCTTTTACCTTATCCCAATGCCTGGCACCCCAGCGGTAGCATTCAGTTTGAAGGCCAAGAACTGGTTGGATCATCTGAGAATATTTTGCGTAGCATTCGTGGCAATCGCATAGCGATGATTTTCCAAGAACCTATGACCTCACTCAATCCTTTGCACACGATTGAGAAACAGATCAGTGAAGTTTTGTTCATTCATAAAAAAATGAATTCCGATCAGGCACGGGCACGCACACTTGAACTCCTCAAGCTTGTTGCCCTCCCGCGCGCGGAAGAACGCCTCAATGCTTACCCACATGAATTATCAGGTGGCCAGCGTCAGCGTGTGATGATTGCGATGGCGCTTGCCAATGATCCTGCCATTTTAATTGCGGATGAGCCTACAACAGCCCTTGATGTTACTATCCAAGCGCAAATCCTGGCGCTCTTGAAAGATTTATCCAAACGTCTTGGTATGGCGCTTCTTCTGATTACGCACGATCTCAGCATTGTCCGCAAAGTTGCTGATAAAGTTTCTGTTATGCAAAAAGGTGCGATTGTTGAGCAGGCTTCTGTCACCCAATTATTCGCAAGCCCTCAACATGCTTATACAAAACTCTTATTAGCAGCCGAGCCCAAAGGTGATGCCCTCACAATCAAAGCCGATGCGCCAGAAATTATGCGTGGCGATGATATCAAAGTTCATTTTCCTATTAAGAAGGGCATTTTACGCAAAACGGTTGATTTTATTCGCGCTGTCGATGGCGTCTCCCTCAGCGTGAAGGCAGGTCAGACGATTGGTGTGGTGGGTGAATCTGGATCAGGCAAAACTACATTGGGCCTTGGCCTTTTACGTCTACTTGCGTCCACGGGCACAATTGTTTTTATGGGAAAAGAATTACAGAACCTATCCCGTGGTGATTTACGCCCTATGCGCCGTGAGATGCAGGTGGTCTTTCAAGATCCCTACGGCAGCCTTAGCCCCCGTATGTCGATCGGTGATATTATTGCAGAAGGTCTCGATATTCATCAGCCTGGCATGTCAAAGACAGATCGCGATCAACGCATCAGCGATGCTTTACAAGAAGTTGGACTTGATCCAGCCTTGCGCAATCGTTACCCGCATGAGTTCTCTGGTGGCCAGCGTCAACGTATCGCGATTGCGCGTGCCATTATTCTAAAACCTAAATTTATTGTGCTTGATGAGCCAACATCTGCTTTGGATATGTCCGTGCAAGCGCAGATTGTTGATCTTTTACGGGATCTTCAGCGTAAACATGATCTTGCATTTATGTTTATCAGTCATGATTTACGCGTCATCAAAGCGCTCTCACATTATGTGGTTGTCATGAAAGATGGAAAAGCTGTTGAGCAAGGGCCTGCAGCCGCACTTTTTGCGCAACCCAAAGAAGAATATACAAAAACACTTCTAGCTGCTGCCCTTAACCTTGAAACCCGGCATCGAGCGTAAAAATAGCTTTTTCCACTGCTTAATCACTTCAATATCAGAGACTTAAAGATTGACCCGTCAATCTGCGAAAGTATTTTTCATGCCCGAAATATGCTATTTTGTGGGGATATTCATATAATTTTCTACTGATCGAACATGAGCAATATTTCGCAAGTTTCTGTAATAAGTGAAGTGGTTGAAATGGCACCGAGTACTTGGGTTGACGTCTCAATCGCCGCTAAATTTATTTATGATGTGTACGCATCTCATATGATGAAAGCATCTATGCGTATTCTTGAGCTAGACCGCAAAACACCATTAACGCTCCAAGAGCAAGATGAACGCTCAAGAACTCAAGCTTTATCGCAAGAGCTTTACGAACACGCTACGCATGCAAAAATTATTGAACTTGCTGGATATACAGGCGCTAAAGAAGAATGGAACTCACCTCTCAATCCTTCCGAATTTGGTCCTTATATTGAAGCTGCCTACCCAGCCGGAGCTATCGTTCGCGCTTTTGCGGAAACAGGTATATCTTTAACAGCAGGACGACTCCTCTATAAGTTAGAAGATGTAACGAATGCGGAAAGGCTAGAAACCCAGCTCGTTGCAACTGCTACAGAAATCCTCAATGCACATCCTCACGCTCTCGTGCCGAAAGATGATAGTATTTTAGAAATAGCTAAATATCAGATGGGCCTCACTACACCTCGTGCAATCGAAAGCTTACAAAAAGTGCTTGATCGATTGCACGCTAATTTTTCGCACGCATAGCTCTTGCTTTTTCGCGATCAAACTCACGTTTCTTAATCGTCTCGCGTTTATCGGCCTTGTGCTTGCCCTTGGCGAGGCCGAGTTCAACCTTCGCTATACCGCGTTTATTGAAATAAACACCTAAAGGGACGAGCGTTACACCCTCACGTTTGACTTGTCCCATCAGCTTACTCATTTCGCGTTTGTGCAAAAGAAGTTGCCGTGGACGACGCGTTTCATGCTGAAGATGCTCACCAGCCTGCTTATATTCAGGGATATAGCAATTGAGGAGATAGAGCGCGCCATCTTTAGGACCTGCAAAAGATTCTTGAATACTCGCTTGGCCAGTGCGTAAAGACTTTACTTCCGTGCCCACCAATACAATTCCAGCTTCAACGGTATCCGTAATAAAATAGTCATGGCGCGCCTTGCGGTTCATCGCCACATAGCGTTGGGCCTTAGCTCGTTCGGTTGCTTTATCACTCATAGAAAGAGATTTAGCCTACCCGGACAGGCGCAACAACATATTCGTCATAGAGAGGGCTCTTAGGGGTGACGGATGGGGAATAATCTGTTAACTCCTCAATCCATGAAACGCCTTGCCCTCGCCCTCCTGCTCCTTTTATGCGCACCACTCCTGATGGGTGCCACGAAACCTGGCAAAGCGCAGAAACCAGCAAAAGCAGCTCCTTCTGAACTCCAGAATTATAAACGAGCTTTTGACAGTTTAGATTCGAGCCGCTCTGAACCAGCCATACTTCTCGCCCTCCGTGGCCGTGATACGGTTTTAAATAAAGTCCTCAAAGCCTATTACATGGCACAGCCTGGTAATGATGTGCCTTTTACTGAAATGGCATCCTTCCTCAAAAATAACCCTGAATGGCCCGGCCAAAAGGGAATTTTGATGATTGCAGAACAGAAAATGCCGAACTGGGGGCCAACAGAAACGGTCAATTGGTTTACAGCTTATCCACCTGCAACCTTATTTGGTTTTAACCGCTATATGGAAGCCTTGGCGGCATTGGGCGATACACAAAGTATCCAGCGACTTGCGCGTGCGCGTTGGGTTGAAAGTGATTTTAGCAATGACGATTTATCAAGCTTTTATAATCGTTATGGCAACTCTTTAAATGCTGATGATCACAGAGCTAAGCTCGATCGTCTTCTCTGGAAGAATGACAGCATCGGCGCACGTCGCATGTATGCCTATGTTGATGATACTGCCCAAGCTGTTGCTGATGCACGGTTGGCACTTGCCAATCAAAATCGCAATCCCGATGCCTTTCTCAACCGCGTTACAGGCTATGGCAGAAGCGATCCCGGCCTTCTCTATGAACGTTTGCGCTGGTATGTCCGTAATGACCGTAATGATGAAGCTCTGGATATTCTGCGGAATGCGCCTGATGTTTTAGGCAGGGCTGAGCCTTGGTGGGATCAACGCAATATTATGATCCGCCGCAGCATCGAGCAGCGTGATTTTAATACGGCTTACCGTCTTTCGTCAGATCATGGCCAGCTCGATAATAAGACAATTACCCAAGCCGAATTTTTAGCGGGCTGGCTTGCTTTACGCTTTCTCAATGAGCCTGAGCGCGCAAGACGGCATTTTCAGATCCTGTATGATAGCTCATCAACACCTATTTCCCGCTCGCGCGGTGCTTATTGGCTAGCCCGTAGTTACGAGGCCTTGGGTGATAAACAAAGCGCAAACCAAGCTTTTGAAGTTGCTGCTGCACTCAATACAACTTACTACGGCCAATTAGCCGCGGCACGCCTCTATGCCAACCCAACTATTCAGGCGATGCCTGAGCCCCAAATTCCTGCGTCTGTGCGGCAAAAGTTTTTTAGTCGCGATATGGTGCGTGCTGTCGAGCGTTTACATAGTATTGGCGAAGAAGACCGTGCCCGCACTTTCTTTAAGAACTTATCTGAAGATACAAAACAGCGTTCTGAGTTTGCGCTCCTGACAGAGCTTGCCTATCAGATTAATCGCCCCGATTTAGCCATTGAAGCGGCCAAGGCTGCAAACCAAAAAAATATGGTGATGTCGGTTGGTGGTTATCCAATCCTCGATCAAAAACTACCATCCAATCCTGAGCCTGCCTTCATTCACGCGCTGATCCGTCAAGAAAGCATGTTCAACCCAAGCGCTAAAAGTCCTGTTGGAGCTCATGGCCTTATGCAGCTAATGCCGCGTACGGCTAAGGAAGTTGCCAAAAAAATTGGGATTAAGTTCCATGAAAGCAGCTTGGGTAATTCAGATTATAATATTCGCCTCGGCACCACTTTTGCGCAAAACCAGCTAGCCATTTTTAGTGGCTCTTATATTTTGGCCCTCTCAGCCTATAACGCTGGTCCTGCGCGGGCACGCCAATGGGTGCGTGAATTAGGCGATCCGCGCGATGGAAATATCGATCCTGTCGATTGGGTTGAACTCATCCCTATTTCTGAGACGCGGAATTATGTGCAGCGAATTTTAGAAAGTACGCAGATTTACCGTGCACGTTTAAATGGTGGACAGGCGCCTCTCTTGATTATCAAGGACTTAAAGCGGTAGCCAAACACGTACGATTCTTGCTAGGATAGTGACCTATCAGGAGCCCTCCCATGCAGGACTGGATTTTAATATTTGCCGCCGTTACAGCGTTTTCTGCCACAGGTTTTGTGGTGGTGGCTGTTCTATGGCTGCGCAAATTGCGGGAAACAGTGGGCACAGCCTTAACTGAAGCTGCTAACCAACAGGTTCGTACCGCTCAACGTCTTGGTGATGCGATCGCCCAGGTGCAAAAGCAGCAACATAATTATGACCAGCAATTGCAGAACTTGGCTCAGGCTGGTTTGCGGCTACGCCAAGAGCTGGTGAATGTGTCAACGAAGCTTGAGCATAGCCAGGCTGACACGCACCGTGGCGACAGCACGATTCACTAATCTCACCAAATCGTAAACGCCCAATCCTAATAATCAGCATCTTTTATTGTGCGCTTTGATCGCCATATATCCTGCATGACACAATTCACACTTCGCCCTTCTGATCAAAGAGGCCGCGGCGGCGCCTATTGGTTGGATAGTTATTTCAGCTTTTCCTTCGCGGATTATCACGATCCTGCTCATATGGGCTTTCGCAATCTGCGCGTGATCAATGAGGATTACGTAGCAGCTGGCGGCGGCTTTCCGATGCATCCCCATAGGGATATGGAAATCATCACTTATGTGATGGAAGGCGAGCTTGCCCATAAAGATAGTCTTGGCAATGGCGCCACTATTAAACCTGGCGAAATTCAACGCATGAGTGCCGGTACAGGCATTACGCATAGTGAATTTAATGCCTCTGATAAAAATCAGGTTCATCTTTTACAAATCTGGATCATGCCGGACAGGCGCGGCCATTCCCCTTCTTATGCACAGCAACCGATCAATGTTGAATCTGTCACAGGAAAGTTCGGTTTGATTGCATCACAAGATGGACGAGATGGATCCATTAGCATGCAGCAAGATGCTGACCTTTATCTCGCAAAATTGAAGAAAGGCGATACAGCGACATTCACATTGCGTGAAGGTCGCGGTGCTTGGGCGCAAATGGCAAAAGGTCATGCCATGCTTGATGGTCAAACCCTGAAAGCAGGTGATGGTGTGAATTGGGAAGATGGCGGCACTGTAAAGTTCACAGCAGCAGAAGACAGCGAAATCCTGCTGTTCGATCTCGCTTAACTTTTCATAAAGTTTTATTCTTTTCAGCCATGAAAAATACTTGCATGGCTTTACCGCGCAAGGATCGGTCGAAACCCTTGTGTTGCCACATAAAACTTCAATAAAAATAGGGGTTTTTAAGCCTTCCTTAAGCATAGAAATGCTACCGATGAGGCGTCACAGAATCCACTTTGAGCGAATTAGTTTCGGTAAAGCGTGATACGATTAGTTAAGTCAAAAGAAGTGAGGGCATCATGAACGCAGTCGCAAAAATGTCTGAACAGCAAGCGGTCAACGTCGTCCGCAATGCTCTTCTTGTGGCCGGCACAGAAATGGGCGAAGGCGACCATTGGCCTGTTATCAATGCCACCGTTCACAGCATTGCCAAAGATTATGAGAATTTGAAGATTGAGCGCGCCGTTGATGCGGAAATGAAAACGCATCTTTATAGCCAGCTTCAGATTATGGAACGCGAACTTCCAAACTGCACTTTGGAAGCCCGTATTGAGGTAGCAGCTAAATTAATGGAGCTGCGCGAGATTTATGACGCTTACTTCTCAAGTTTAGAAGAAAGCGCCGTCGTGGTGAGCGAGAATGATGTCCCCGTACATGTTCAACGCGCCAAAACAATTATTTCGACATTGGAGCATGATCATGACTGATTTTAGTAACGTCGTAGAAAATGGATTAAATGGCATCACTGCTATAACCCAGAAATTGGGTAATGCTCTGGATGCGCGCTCAACATTAGCAGCTGGTGCTGGCGCTTTGTTGCTATCCATTACAGCGACCCCAGGCGTTTCAGGCGATTTAGCGGCAGCAGCCGGACGCTCAACAGGCGTTTTGGGTGCGGCAAGCGAACCTGTAGTTGCAGCAGCAGGCCCAGCACCCGTTATTGAAATATCCGGCCCTGTTCGTGGCGGTAATCCTGGTTCACGCAATGGCTTTGGCATTAGCGGCCTCACACCAAGCCCCTAAAAACATTTGCACTTTAGTGTGACTTCGGCTCGAATGGTTCTCCCCCACTCGGGCCGAAGTTCTTTTTGTGATCCGCTAGCCTTCATATGATTTCTGAAATTCTTCATTACCTTGCCGGCGGCGCCCTTGCCTTAGTTGCAGCATCACTCGCTATGCATTTTGGGTGGCGCTCAGCGGATCGTCTTCCAGGGGAGAGCCGCTGGCCCACCTGCGTCTACTGCTTAAAGCCCTTTCGCTGGCAGGATGTATGCCCCCTCTTTGGCTGGATGCTAAGATCCGATACCCTCAATCTTCCCTGCCCTTGCGGACAGAGAAAAGAATTATGGGCCCTACCTTTAGCTGAGTTTTTGGGCTTTTTTTTAGGCATGGGTGCTATCTATCTCGTCGGCTGGCATCCGATGTTTATCCCTCTTTGTATTGCGCTTGGCCTACTTGTTGCCATCGCTCTCATTGATTTTCATTTTGGCATCATCCCAGATGGTCTCAATCTTCTGATTGCTGTGATGGGTATTGCTTGGGTTTTTATGAGTGGCGGCAATATTTATATAGCCCTCATGATGGTTGCCGCCCTTTTAGCACTCGGGCTTTTCTGCGCCCTGGTTTACAGCCGCTGGCGCGGGCGTGAAATGTTGGGCCTTGGCGATGTTAAATTCTTTGCAGCCGCTGGCTTTTGGCTCCAGCCCGAAATGGCACCCTGGTTCTTAGCAATGGCCGGTTTTATTGGCGCCACGATAGGCATCATCAATAAGCGGATCACAGGCTCGGAAGAATCGCCTTTTGCCCCTTCTCTTTGCGCGGCATTGGTAATTTGCGTTTTGTACCAGATCTCGCAAATGCCATAATATCAGTATGAACTTTGCCCGTTCCCTTTTTACGGTCAGCAGCCTGACCATTTTGAGCCGTGTCGCTGGATTTGTCCGCGATACACTTACGGCGACCTTCCTTGGTGCAGGCCCTATTGCTGACGCCTTTTTTGTAGCCCAGCGTCTTCCTAATCTTTTTCGTACGCTTTTTGCTGAAGGCGCCTTTTCTTCAGCCTTTGTGCCTCTTTATACGACTGAGCATGAACGTCATGGTATCGAAGCGGCCCGCAAATTTGCAGGCGAAGCACTAGCACTTTTGCTGTCTGTTCTGATCCCTTTTTCAGCTCTTATGATGCTTTTTATGCCAAAGGTCATGTTGGTCTTGGCACCTGGCTTTCAGGATGAACCTGAAAAATTTAATCTTGCCGTCGATTTCAGCATTATTGCCTTTCCTTATCTTGCGCTCATCTCAGTAGCTGCCCTTCAAAGTGGTGTTCTGAACGCCCATGGTAAATTCGGCCCCGGTGCCGCTGCTCCCATTGCTCTCAATCTTGTTCTTATCATCGCCCTCTTTGTTGCACATCATTTTAATCTTCATATGGGCTATACTCTTGCTTGGGCCCTGACGATTTCAGGTATTGTTCAGATGGTTTGGCTTATTGTGAGTTGTTATCGCGCGCGCGTCAGTATTCCGATTGTCTTTCCGCGCCTAACGACAGCGGGCAAGCGTCTTTTCCAGCGCATCGCGCCAGGCGCAATTGGCGCTGGTGCTGGACAAATAAATTTATTGATTTCGACAATCTTGGCGTCAAGCTTACCAACAGGCGCCGTTTCATTCCTCTTTTATGCGGACCGCATTAATCAATTACCTTTAGGTATTGTTGGCATTGCTGTTGCCACAACACTTCTCCCACTCCTTTCACGCGAAGTGGAAGCAGGCAAAGAAGATAGCGTTTTGCATTACACAAGCCGCGCTATTGAATTTTGTTTAGCTCTTGGTCTGCCTGCAACAATTGGTCTTCTTTTTGCGTCTGAGTATATTATTCAAACTTTGTTTGAGCACGGCGCTTTTACGCATGCGGATACGATTGCAACCTCGCAGGCTTTGACGGCTTACGCGATCGGCATTCCCGCTTTTCTTTTAGTTAAAGTATTCACTGCCAGTTTCTTTGCGCGTCACAATACTGTGACGCCTGTAAAAATTGCCGTCATATCTATGGTCGTCAATATTGTGCTTTCTGTAGCTCTCCTTGGACCCTTGCAGCATATCGGTATTGCTCTTTCCAACAGCGCGGCACTTTGGACGAATGCCATTTTGCTTCTTATCGGCCTTAAGCAACGTAAGATTGAGATTATGGATGCTAAGCTTCGTCAGCGCTTACCACCTCTCATCACCTCATCACTTGCCATGTGCGCTGTGACCTATGGACTTGTTAGGTATCTCAGCAGCTGGTTTGTAGGTGAAGCTGCCCATGAGGTATTAGCGCTTGCCATCATTATTGGCTGTTCTAGCCTTGCTTACGGCGTTTTCCTGCATATTAGTGGGGCTATGCGCATCCATGAAGTTCTTGCGATTTTGAAGCGCAAACCTAGAATAAGCCCGGTCAGTGAGGAGTAATATGAGTAATCGCATTCTTTCAGGCATGCAGCCGACCGGTAATTTGCATTTGGGCAATTATTTGGGCGCGCTTAAAAACTGGGTCAAATTACAAGATACGGCTGAATGCTATTTTTGCGTAGTTGATTTGCACGCTATTACGGTACCGCAAGATCCAGAAAAATTAAAAAATGCGGTCCGGGAAACTGCTGCTGCCTACATAGCAGCTGGCATTGATCCGACCAAAAGCGCACTCTTTGTCCAAAGCGCTGTCCCTGCCCATACCGAACTCAGTTGGATCTTTTCAACATTGACGCCACTTGGCTGGCTCAATCGTATGACGCAGTTCAAAGATAAATCATCCAACAGCCGCGATCTTGAATTGCTCGGCCTCTATGCCTATCCCGTTCTTATGGCTGCTGACATTCTTGCTTATAAAGCAACGCATGTGCCGGTTGGGGAAGATCAAAAACAACATCTCGAGCTGACGCGCGATATTGCTCAAGCCTTTAATCGTCTTGTGAAAAACGAGTATTTCAAATTACCTGAGCCTCAAATCTTAGGCGAAGCCACACGCATTATGTCTTTACGTGATGGCACAAAGAAAATGAGCAAATCTGATGAAAGCGATTATTCGCGCGTCAACCTAACAGATGATGCAGATGCTATTGCGCTTAAATTTAAAAAAGCGACGACAGATCCTGATGTCCTGCCCGATAACCTCAAAGCTCTCGAAGCACGCGCTGAAGCTGACAATCTCGTCACAATTTATGCAGCCCTCAATGACATGACCAAAGCCGCTGTCCTTAAGGAATATGCGGGTGCCGGTTGGGGCAAATTCAAGCCAGCACTCGCCGACCTAGCAACAGCCAAACTTGCGCCAATTACGGCTCGTATGCGCGACTTAATGAAAGATAAGGCTGAAATTGACCGGGTCCTTATTCGCGGTGCAGAACATGCCAATGCCCTTACGCAAAAGCATATGCGTGAGATTAAAGAGTTGGTTGGGCTTTGGTCTGTTCTCTAAGGAGAGCCCCCGGCACCTCTGGCTCCTCAAATTTAGACGCTAAAAGAGGCCAGGCGTTTAATAAATTACCCTTCATCTCCTGACAGAAATCGCCCCATCCTTCGGGAGGATTTTTTATCATCTCAATAGCATCGCTAATAAATACGCCGTCTTTTTGAAAAGTTTCAACAATAGCCTTCCAGGCTGCATTTTCTGGTCGCGCCCAAAGCTCATCCATAAAAATGCGTCTCTCTTCTTGCATTTGGTGCAATACACCTCCCTGCATATCGTCAGTTATGGGATATCGCTCATCTACCTCTTCAAAAAACCCAATGGGCCAATGAGGAGCGACTGATTTTGCTGGTAAGGCCAAAATCACGTCTCTGAAAAGAGTTCGGGTATTTTCAAGATGGCCAGGCCGTTGCTCAAGCCTATCCAATTTAGACAATAGTTTTTCTATGTTAGGCTCGCGTAAGACCATCCATTCTCCATAAATGGCGCCATGCGTCCCGTAATGATAGCTGTCATATTGAAAATACTCTTCAATACCTAATGCCTTTGCGCGTTTACAGATTTCATCTTTGATGGGCTGCAAAGCTTCGCTGTATTTTTTGCCCTCATGCTCCGTACCACGCAAAAGTCCCTGAGGCATTTCAAGATCAACATTCAAATGGAGCTGCACACCTTTTCGGTCTGGCGTGTCTTCCCAAAAATCAAAGCCCCATGCTTTTTGATCATCAGCAAAACCTAAAATTTTCTGGTTGGCGCGCATGACCATTGTTTCTTTAAGCTGGATCCAACCATCCTCACAATCCAAAATGTCCTGCATCAATTTGGTCAATTGCCCAGGCATTCTGACGCCTGCTTGTGCAAGCTGTCTGAGCGGCTCGATATAAACGAAAATACCATTACCGCCCTTAATAACCTCATTGGGCGATGGCAAAAGGCTCATCAGAAAGGCTCTAGGACCTTTCTTTTTCTTCTTGGTTTCCTTGATTGCAAAGCGCAAAGAATCTCTGAGCTTCTCGACAATCTCATGCGTTCTGCTTTCGGGGAGGTCAATCTCAAGATATGCATGGTCACTTTGGTAGCCCATTTCCCAAGCATGAGGCTTAGGATCGCCTATATCATTCATTCGCGTCGAATATTGCGTTTGAATAAGAATAGCATCGCTAAAGACTTGCTTTAACATGCTCTCTAAGTCTTCGGTCTCTCTTTCATGCTCCTCTCGATTACTCATCATGCTTCACCTCCTTGATCGTTTGTCCAATCAATTGGAGCATGGATAAAGAGAAGCCAGCGGCAGAAGTCGCTCAAAGCGGGCTGAAAGCTAAAAGTGAATGCAGTTCTTTGTGAGGGATATCACAAGCACATCAAACTTTTGTGACATTGATCACAGTGCAACTGCACAAAAAGTGGATTAAGGAGTTAATTCCGCAAGGGGTGCCCGTGGCGTGGAGTCGTTACGGAAAGCCGCCGTAAAGCGCGCCCATAATTGTGGCAAGCAAAGTGTTTTGACACGATTATCACTTGGATTGGGCTCAATATCGCTCAATAGATCAGGTGTTATTTGGGCACGCCAAGGGGCATAGCTTTCAGCGCGTCGTAAAAGAATTTTGACCTTTGGCCAATCTGGATCGGCAGTTCTGTAACGTGCACGTTTAAAGAAAAGCATATGATCTTTTGATAGATACTTAAGCGTAGCTGGCAAATATTTTGCTTCATTGCCTGTGAGCCATTTCGGATGCTGAGCGCCTAAAACAAACATATAAGCCATACACATCTCGCGCGCACCATAGCTGCGAGCCCGCGATAACCCATCAAACACGGGCGCTATATCTTCTGCTGTAATTGCATCACGCCATTCTTTAACCGTTACAGCGCGCGCTAAATATTCTTGTGCCGCACCCCATTGTCGCAAGCGCACGATATGGTTGAAAACAGTGCGAACATCTTCCCCTGAGAGCTGTTGAGCAGCATTTGGAAATAGAGACATGGTCTGTAAGATCTTTACAGAATCTGTATAGGCCCAACGTTCACTCTTAGGAGCACCGAGATAGAGATTTTTAAAATATGCAGCAACATCTTCTGCTTTTGCTAAATCACTCCAGATTGAAAAGTAACGCCGCGTTGATGCAATAGAAGTCAGAAAATAGTTGCGATCACCCGGCTCAACTTTAGCAAGCTCTTTAATAAGTGTTGGTTTTACGATCTCAAAGAAGCCCGGAAAAAGGGTTTCGATTTGCTTATAGCTATAAGGCCGCTCACGCTCATCCGTCATATAAGTCGTGGGTAATTCATATTTAAAGATGGCACCCGTCTCTGTCTCAATTGCAAAAGCATCCCTACTGTAGGTTTCGGGATTAAAATAAGTTTTGCAGGCTGCGGCTGTTTTCAAATGATAAATACGGAATGTAGGCGCTTCATGCAGTAATTCTGCCTCGCCTGATCCTATAAACTTCTCATCACGTAGCTTAACATACGTAGGATCACGACGGTCTTTGCGCTGTTTTTGCTGTTTAATTTGAGCCACAAAGCCATTTACGCCCGCTCTATCCAAAGGCGAAGGCGCGGACGTCTGCATTCTTCTACGACGAGGTAATAGGGTTGTTTTGGCAGCTTGGAGAGTATCAAGAATACCATCATAAATGAGTGATGGATCTTCTTGATAGTGCTTGATGGCTTCAGGTAATCCAGCTTCCTCAAGGATGCCGTTGAAATCTTTGAGTGATCTGATATCCCACTGCCGATAAAAATGAGCCATCCATCTTTCGATATGTGGCAAAAGCGCTTTATCGGCTGATGTATCTAAATTCCAAATAGCCTCAAGAACTGCAGGTTTTGGATTTACAATAAGATCGAACTTTTTATCCATACGATCAGGAAATCCTCGAGCCCAATCATCAAATGTCTGAAAAGTACCTTCAATCATATTAAGACCTATAAAATTCTCTTAGAATGAAACAATCTTTCCAAATATAGAACCCGCATCTTTTGTCTTCTTAACTGTACAATACTCACGCAGGCACTACTTGAAGCCTAGGCTTACCGTTTGTTAGCCAGATGGATCCAGGGCCATATTCTTTGAAAACCTGCTCAATAACAGATCGCATGACCGTTTCTATCCAGTTCTGGTCTCGCGGAATTGTTACCACAGGACTAGAACCCATCTGCTCCGTGCGTGCTGCTGACCAGTTTGAATAGGTAAAATGGGGTTGAGTTGTAAATTGAATTGTATCCTTCTCGAACCATATTTTTCCCGATTTCCTTGGATCATTGGAAAAATGGACAATCATTCCCATCTCATGACCATCGACTGGCCTATCGGGCTCCGAGTAATTGAACCCTATATTCCTGCCTCTTAACGCTTCAAGATGGCCGCGGAATTCTCTTGCCTCTTCTACTGTAAGGCAGCCCCACGCCGAACGACTGAGTGTCCGATCCGCGACATCCTGAAAAAGTTCATCTGGTGTCATCATCATAAAATGCTCCGGCTTTTGAAGCTTGAGATGGTAAACAGTGCTTTTGGTAGCGACAAGACCTGACTATGGTTAACGACAATAAAAAAGGCGGGGTTTAAACCCCGCCTTTCCTATTCTTATCTTAAAAAGCTTACTTGATTTCGACGGCAGCGCCGGCGGCTTCAAGCTGCTTCTTGAACTTCTCAGCATCGGCCTTTGATACGCCGTCCTTGAGGGTCTTTGGAGCGCCTTCAACGAGATCCTTGGCTTCTTTGAGGCCAAGACCTGTGATCGCGCGAACTTCTTTAATAACTTCGATCTTCTTGTCACCAGACTTAGCGAGAACAACGGTGAATTCCGTCTTTTCTTCGCCAGCTGGGGCTGCAGCACCACCGCCAGCAGCGGCAGCAACAGCAACAGGAGCAGCAGCGCTAACGCCCCACTTGTCTTCGAGCAACTTTGACAGTTCAGCGGCTTCAAGAACCGACAGAGCTGAAAGATCATCAACCAATTTTTCTAACTTCGACATTGTACTCTCCTTTGTTGAACTTACTGTTTGTTAAAAACTTAGGCCTGCTGTTTCGAGCGAGCCGATAGGACACGCGCCAGCTGGCCAGCCGGTGCCTGCAGAACGCCGGCGATCTTCGTGGCTGGTGCCAGGATGAGGCCGATGATCTTGCCGCGCAGCTGATCGAGCGATGGCAGTGTGGCGAGCGCTTTAACTTGCGCTTCATCCAATACCTGATCGCCCATAGCGGCGCCGACAATCTTGAATCTGTCGTTCTTCTTAGCGAATTCGACAGTGGTCTTCGCAGCAGCAACAGGATCTTTGGAGTAAGCCAAGACTGTTGGGCCATGAAGGAATTTTTCGAGAGCAGCAAGCTTGGTGCCTTTGATGGCGTGCTTGATGAGCGTGTTCTTGCCAACCTTGAGGCCGACATTTTCCTTGCGGAGTTGAACGCGCAGATTACGGGTCTCGTCAGCATTGAGGCCGAGCTGTTGGGTGACAACAACCAATTCAACATCTTTGAGTTCTTCACCCAAAGCTGTGACGAGCTTTTCTTTCACGCCACGATTGGCGCTGTTGTTTTCGACGATAGCTTTTGCAGCAGCAGTCATATTTCTCTCCAAACAAACGTTATGCCCAGATAACTGGGCCTGTCTTCAATTCCGTTTTATCCGAGAGAAAAAGAGCGAAATGAAACGCGCGGGCTTAGCCGTAGCGTCTTGATCAATTTCGATCCTATCTATTGCTGGCAACTTTAAACCCTTTAAGTAGGGTACCCGCAGTCTCGGACAGGTTGTCCCACTTATTCAGTGGAACGGCGCCTTTGTAACCCTGAAGGGCTACAAAGGCAAATACAAAATACCGTTATTTCTTAGGCTTTTAAGCGCTTTCAACCAGTGAAGCTAAATCAACCTTCACGCCCGGACCCATTGTCGATGACAATGTGATGCGTTCGATATAGGTGCCTTTAACGCCTGGTGGGCGAGCCTTCGTAACAGCTCCAATAAACGCCTTAGCGTTTTCAAGGATCTTGTCATCAGAAAAGCTTGCTTTACCAATACCAGCTTGAACGATACCGGCCTTTTCAGCGCGGAATTCGATCGAACCAGCTTTCGCAGCCTTAACAGCTTCGCCAACATTCGGCGTCACTGTGCCAAGCTTTGGATTTGGCATCAGGCCGCGAGGACCTAAGACTTTACCCAGCTTACCAACAACACCCATCATGTCAGGTGAGGCAACAACGCGGTCGAACTCTGACCAACCGCCATTGACCTTATCAGCGAGATCATCACCACCAACTGCATCAGCACCAGCCTTTTTCGCTTCATCGGCTTTTTCGCCTTTTGCGAAAACGATAACACGCATGCTCTTACCTGTGCCGTGCGGCAGCTGGATCATCGCGCGAACCGTTTGATCTGATTGCTTGGTATCGATGTTAAGGTTCACCGCAACTTCGATGCTTTCATCGAACTTACGCTGTGCATCTTTGGCATTTTGCTTCACCAACTTAACAGCATCTGTGAGCGCATAGGTTTTCTTGCGATCAACATTGGCCAGGACTTTGCGGAACTTTTTACCGTGTGTCATGTGATTATCCTTTCACCTGCACGCCCATTGAGCGTGCTGAGCCGATGATCATGCTGCAGGCAGCTTCGAGATCGTTAGCGTTCAAATCTTGCATCTTCTGTTTCGCAATTTCGCGAACCTGATCCATGGTGATGCTGCCAACAGTTTCTGTACCTGTTGTCTTTGCACCCTTTTGAATCTTGGCCGCTTTTTGGATGAAGAAGCTGTTCGGTGGCATCTTCGTAATGAAAGTGAAGCTACGATCCGAATAGGCTGTGATCACGACTGGAATAGGCGTGTTCTTTTCCATGCTCTGCGTTTTTGCATTAAACTGCTTGCAGAAATCCATAATGTTGAGGCCGCGTTGACCCAAAGCCGGACCGATTGGCGGTGACGGATTGGCAGCACCTGCTGGTACCTGCAACTTGATAAGGCCGATAATTTCTTTTGCCATTGTCTTCTACTCCTCTCATTGCGAGGCTTAAGCCGCGCATATACAAATGACTCAAGCCGCGCCAAAGCACGTCTTCAGTCGGTTTCATCTATGACAGGGAAAATTTTTGCCCCTTATGATGCACCTTTTTGAGGTGCATTGGCGTGGTACGGTTTCCTCAGGCCATCTTCGAGGGGGACCTTCCACACCTGCGTCATGGGGCGTTTTGTAGTCACAAAAAACCCAAAAGTCTAGCCTTTTCTGGTAATTTTAAGGGGTAAGGAGTTCCCTATCACTTTGATTTTTGATATATTTCTGGCTGTTAACCTCTCCTATTCTGTTTCTGTTTTAAGACAATCCTCCAGTCCCTTGCTCTGCCATACCAATCCCCCTTGAGTGGCCCTGAAATGACCGAAGATTACATAGCCCTTGCCCTCAATGCTTTACGGCAAAAAGATTTTGCGGCGGCACGCTCGGCCATTAATTCCTTCGCTGTCGATCATGAAATGGAGTTCCAACATTACATGATTAAAGGCCTTTCGGAATTAGCTCTCTTAGAGTGGGAAGCTGCCGAAAATACTTTTTCAGAAGCCTCGATCCTTTTCCCGCACCAACCGCAGATCTGGCAAAATCTTGGTGTCGCCCAAGAAAATCTTGGCGATATTGATGAAGCCGCCGAAAGTCTTGAACACAGCCTTGCTCTCAAACCCGAGCAAGCCGATGCCTGCGGCAATCTCTCCAATGTTTACCGAAAATTGGGGCGCTTTACCGAAGCTGAAAAAATGGCACACCGCGCCTATGAGCTGGGTGCACCGCATGCACAAGCGCTCAACAGCCTTGGTCTTGCTCTCAACAAGCAAGGTAAGTATGACGCTGCTGAAAAAACTTTTAGTGAAGCTCTACGGCTAGAGGCCAACAACCCTCAGATCAATGCCAATCTCGCGAATTGTTATGTTGATCAATTAAAATTCGATAGTGCTTGGCCCCTTTTTGCCAAAGCGCGCTCTTTAAGTGATGATGCCATCATTCGCCGTGATGAAGGTATGGCACGTCTCCTGACAGGGGATTATCAAAAAGGTTTTGAGCTTTATGAAGCACGTCTCAGCGTGCCTGGAGCTTTACGGTTTAAGCCCAATTGCCCGCTTTATAGCGGCGGTTCTTTCGATGGTAAAAAGATTTTACTTATTGCTGAGCAAGGCTATGGCGATACACTTATGTTCTGCCGTTATGGGACCTATTTGCAAGAAGCCGGTGCTCAGCTGACCTGGGTTGTGCAAAAGCCTTTGCAATGGGTTTTACAGGGCAATGTGCCTGGCACCATTATGGTTGAAGGGGATGAGCTGCCACCTGCAGATTTCTATATCCCCCTTCTCTCTTTGCCACGTGTTACCAATAAAATGCCACCTGATGTTTCAGGATCTCCCTATATTGTAACTTCGGCGACAACAGAATTACCTAAAGAAAAGCCAGGTCTTCGCAAAATTGGTTTGGTGTGGTCCGGGTCACCGACACATGAGCGCGATCACGAGCGCTCAATTCCGCTACAAGAGTTCCAACCTCTTCTGCGCATGAGCACCATGCAGTTTTATGCGCCTTTCATAGGCGCTGGGATTGAAGAAATTAAAAATGACACGCCTGTTTTATCTCTTGCTGGGCAAATTGAAGATTTTGCGGATACAGCGTCTCTCTTAAAGCAATTTGAATGTATCGTAACGGTTGATACAGCCATTGCGCATTTAGCGGGTGCTATGGGCGTCAAAACATTCTTGCTTCTCCCCTATTGTCCTGATTGGCGTTGGGGAACCCACAACATCATCACGCCATGGTACAAAAATATGACGCTTTTGCGTCAACCGCGTTACGGCGAATGGAACAGTGTTATCCAAGAATTGATAACGCGACTTGGCTAATTACAAATCGGTGATGTTGGTGCGGACGGATTTCTGCAAAAGGCTTCGCGTATAATCATACGATTAACGTCGAGAGGTTGTGTGGTTTCACCTCTCGCTGACACAAACGATACGAGTTTCTCGCGCTGGGTAACAGCGAGGGCCGCTGCCGCTAGAGCTAAAGCAACAGTGATTGCTGTGCGCTGAGCTGTTATGGCCATCATTCACTCCTCAAACAATAAGGAGTAAGCATGTTGCACAATCGCTCTTACGGCAATTCACTTATCGTGCAATGCAGCAAGAATCGGTTAACAACGTAAAGCTGATTAAACCTTCTCAACCTGGCTGTATTCCAATTCGACCGGTGTCGCGCGACCGAAGATCGAGACTGCCACTTTGAGGCGAGCCTTGGCTTCGTCGACTTCTTCCACCGTACCATTGAAGGAAGCGAAAGGACCGTCGGCAACACGAACCTGTTCGCCCACTTCGAATGTGACCGATGGTTTTGGATGCTCAACACCTTCAAGAACCTGATTGAGGATGCGTTGGGCTTCAGCTTCAGAAATCGGCGCAGGTTTACCACCACCACCTAAAAAGCCGGTAACCTTTGGCGTATTTTTGACGAGATGCCAGCTTTCGTCGGTCAGATCCATTTTGATCAGAACATAGCCTGGGAAAAACTTGCGCTCAGCATTGACCTTAGCGCCACGACGAACTTCGACCACTTCTTCGGTCGGAACCAGAATTTCTGAGAAAAAATCTTCCAAGCCCTTTTTGAGAGCGGTTTCACGAACAGACTGAGCGACTTTCTTCTCGAAGCCTGAATAAACGTGAATGACATACCAGCGATGCGACATAGTAAATTCCTTTCAACTTTCTCTTACGACTTCATGCCAAGGATGCGGCTGATGGCAAAACCAAGCGCCGAGTCTATAGCCAAGAAAAACACACCTGTGATGAGTGCCATAACAACGATCATGACAGTCGTCATCACGGTTTCCTTGCGGGTTGGCCATGTAACCTTTTTGATTTCGCGATTTGTCTCTTGCACGAATTCAACGGGGTTAAAGCCGCCCTTTGTTTTATCTTCTGTACTCACCGGCGTACTCCTTCATCCTCACATCATTCATCATCAGGGCTGGCAGGAGTGGAGGGGCTCGAACCCGCAGCCTTCGGTTTTGGAGACCGACGCTCTACCAATTGAGCTACACTCCTAAAGCCCTTACTTACCTTCTTTCGCCCACGTTGCGTCGTCCGGCGGATCGCGCTCGGACTGACTTTTCAATTTGTAGGGAATGAGCTTTTGTAACCTAAAGCCCCTCTTTTGCCAATAGAAAAAGGGGACTTCAGAGGGCCCAATAAGATCAAATGCTTAATCTCAACACACAACAAATAAGCGTTGGATGCCCGTTAGTTAAATGCCGAGATGGGCATAGCTAACGTCGCTAACCATGTTGGTCACAAAGCACTTCCTGCAACACCCTTAGCTTTGATAGAGTGGCTTATATTCAATGGATTTATAGTTCATCATTTATGCGCGCCTTTTTTCATAGAGATTTTTGTACCCACTCCAATCTTTCGCACCGCGAAGAATGGGATGATCTCAAGCTTGAGACCATGGACCGTGTCAGGCTGCCAGATGCCGCTTGGCAAGCTCTTGAGCATGGGACGCGCAATGGTCAATTACGTCAGGTGCTTCCCCTCATTGTTGCTGATTTTAAAGATGAGACAATTGCTACATTTCAAAGACACCCCCAAAATGACCGTGGTGACCAGAATGCCAAAAGATTATTTAAGGGCAAGACGGGCTCTTCCATTTATGTCGACAAAGATCTTGAAGAAACGCATGTGCGCATGCATGCCGATTTTGCAGAAATTGATAGAATTCTTCTTGGTGCCAAACCCCTTACAACAGAATTACAAAATGGACTCTTTCATAGCGAGCGTTTTCTAGGTGCAACTTACATTTTGCATGGTGACCCAAGTGATTACCCAGATGATTATTCCCTTATGGCACGCTGCACAGCCCTGCCCTTAGGCGTTATTGAAGCTACAGCTGATGCAAAAGCTGATCTTGTTACACAAATGCAAATTGCCTTTGCTGAAAATGGTTTTTCAGGGGCTCAACGAGCTCTCCGTAGCAAACAAATTATAACCGATTTTCCACTAGGAAAAGTTGGCCTCTTTGCTCATATGGGCTCTGAAAAAGAGTTTGCACAAATTTTTAAAAGGCACACGCGCCATTGTGCACATCAGGTAGACAAGCCAACACAATCGACGTTTGTACAACACCGCTTGAAAATGGCTTATCACGCTTAAGTAGAATGGGAGACTGGAGCGGGTGAAGGGAATCGAACCCTCATAGCCAGCTTGGAAGGCTGGAGCTTTACCACTAAGCTACACCCGCGCTCTCAGTATTGGTCTCATAACATAGTTTCAAATTCGTCAAAACGCGAATTTAGCTTATTCGCCGCACATAATGCCTATACCCATAGCAATAGCACCAATCGCAGCAGCGCCTGGGATCGTAAAGACCCACGCCCATAAAATGTTGCCAGCCAGTCCCCAGCGCACGGCCCTGAAGTTACGTGCAGCCCCTGCTCCTAAAATCGCACCCGTGGTCGCATGTGTTGTCGATACGGGCATATGTAATGTTGTGGCAAACAAAATAGAAAGGGCCGCAGATGTCTCGGCAGCAAATCCACCACTTGGCTTAAAGCGCGTTAAATCACGCCCCATGGTTTTCACAATACGCCAACCACCCGCCAAAGTGCCTAAGCCCATAGTGGCGTAGGATACAAATAAGACCCAGTAGGGCAGAGTAAAAGTCTCAAAATATCCGGCTGTAACTAAGACACCTGCAATAATGCCGGCTGTTTTCTGTGCATCATTGCTACCATGCATAAGACTAAGGAAAGCCGATGAGAAAAGCTGCAACCGACCGAATAGCTTGTCGCTACCTGCTTTAGAATAGCGTTTTTTCATAAAAAGAGTGAGCTTCATCAGCAAGGATGCCAGCGCAAGCCCCATCATCGGAGCAATCACGATAAAAAGAAGAACCTTTGTCCAACCAGCAACAATGATGGGATCATAGGTGGCATCGATACCGTTTTTGATGGCGCTATTGAACATAGCTGCACCCGCATAACCACCGATCAAAGCGTGGGATGAGCTGGTTGGTATTCCTAACCACCACGTGATCAATCCCCACGTCACAGCACCAATAAGGCCAGCCAAAATAACTACGGGCGTCACCATATCCAAATTGATCATGCCGCTGCCGACGGTCTTGGCGACGCCAGTGCCGAAAAAGAACAGAGCAATGAAATTGAAAAACGCAGCCCACATAACCGCATGCGTTGGCTTCAAGACACCTGTCGCCACAATGGTTGCGATAGAATTCGCGGCGTCATGAAAACCATTCACAAAATCAAAAGCCAAAGCTGCGATGATAACCAATCCCGTCAGCAGCAAGACTTCGTTCATGAATTCTCCTTACACGAAGGTGTTTTTGTCGTGCGTTTCCAAATTTGTTCTTCACCAAGAAGCGGTGTGAGGACATAGCCGCGTAGACTTAATGTATTTTTATCAAGGAGCGTCATCTCAGCGCTAAAGGTCTGACCATGGCGCGGACTATAAATCCAGCCATCACTGTAATGCCCTAGGCCATCAGCCTCAAAATCACCCATGAATTGTAGCTTACAAAGCCCCCTGCTTTTTTTGTCAGGATCAGGATTGTTGATATCCAACGATACATTTTCATGAGACGAGGATTTCAGCCAATAAAAGCGACCACATATTTTGCCATCGCAGCGATAGAGCTGAATGACACCATCATGATCCTGCGTGTACCAAAAACCACTCACGGGGTCTTTAGGTTTACTCGCATCAGCATAAAGGCGCTTTGCATAAGCGCTGGATGAGCCCGCTAAGAGGCTGATCAATAAAAGGGCAAAGAAAAGTTTTTTCATCGTTATCAACGGATAGCTCGGTCAAAAACAACCACTTGATGCCGATTTTTTACCTTAAAGTAAAGCCTGAAGAGCGACTCCAAAAAAGCGAAACGCGTTGCGAATCAACAAGTTCCATGTTACCGGATTCTTTCTACCTTAAGGGATCCTCACACCCTCCTAATCCAACCACATCGGGGAGTTCTGATTATGGACGATAAAGTCGCTTATTGGGCATCAGTTGCATTGAGCGCGCTAGCGCTTCTGCTCCTGGTCATCAATGTTGCTTTGGTTAACGGCAATGGCCGTCTCACAGCCGAAGTCAATCAACGCCAGGCCACGATCAACAATGCCGTTGGTTTCAGCCAAATCAACCAAGCGCTTGTTCAGGCCCTTGCCGATGCTTCGGTTAAGGAAAATGACAAGTCGATCAAGGATCTTCTCAATTCACAAGGCATCACCGTAAAGCCCAAGGCTGACGCTGACGCCGATGCTGCTAAAGAATAAGGGAGAACCGCACATGTTATTCGCATCCAACAAAGATGGAAAAATATCCGTTACGCAGGTTCTAGTTCCTGTCGGTATTGTTTCCTTTGTTCTCTTCATCATGCTCTCTTTCCAGATGTCGCAAATCTTACGCGATCGCCAAAATCTGCAAGCTGCTCACATGAACCAGAGCAAAGCGTTTGAAGAAGCACAAAAAGTTCAAACGCAACTTGACGCACTTGCTGTTGGCACCCAGAAGCTAGCCGGTAAGGGTAATAAAAATGCCAAAGCGATCATCGATCGCATGAAGAAGCTTGGCATTACAGTTAATGATAATGCTGCTCTACCAGCTCCTGCCGCCGATGCACCAGCTCCTGCAAAGGCACCAGCTAAGACTAAGTAATTAGGTTTGAAGTCACTATTCGAAAGCCGGGCCCGTATAAGGCCCGGCTTTTTGATTTTTAAACTCTTTTCTGCCAAGCTAACCCCACTCTTTTAAAGGAATTGCTGTGAACACCTCCTCACCAAAATTCTTTCCTGTGAGCTGGGAAGAACTCCATCGCAATGCGAAAGCACTTGCTTGGCGCCTTATCGATATCGGCCCATGGAAAGGTATTGTTGCTATTACCCGTGGCGGTATGGTGCCTGCTGCCATTGTTGCGCGCGAGCTTGATATTCGCGTCATCGAAACTGTCGCTGCTGTGAGCTACAAACCAAATGATGGCCAGCCTCAACAAGCTGAAGAGGTTCAAATTGTGAAAAATCCCGCCAATGTAGGTGATGGCGAAGGTTGGATTGTGATTGATGATCTCGTTGATACGGGCCGCACGATCTCTGTTTTACGCGAGATGCTACCCAAAGCGCATTTTGCAACCGTCTATGCCAAAACCATGGGCCGGCCTATGGTGGATACCTATATAACTGAGCTCAGCCAAGACACATGGGTCTATTTCCCATGGGATGTTGAGCCGCAATTCACGCAGCCGCTCGCTGATCGCCGCAAAAAAACTTAAGATCCGTATTTTGCGAGCGTCTTACGCAAATCATCCGGAATTGGGATGGGTTTGCGCGTTGTGTTATCAATAAAGACGGAAACACTTTCACCATAAGCAAGACCATCAACTCCACGAAACAGCGCATTACATGTCGTCATCGAGGTGCGGCCAAGGCTGATTACGCCTGTGCCGATTTTGAGTTTTGCTGGATAATGTAATTCGCGGCGAAAATCCATTGAGGTGCGGGCAAGAACAAAGATTTGATCACGGTGCGGCCATTTAGGTGTGACCTCTTGATAAAGAGCCGCGCGTGCATTTTCAAAATACTGACTAATCGAATTATTATTGACGTGGCCAAGCGGATCGAGATCGCTAAAGCGCACATGATCTTCAATCCAGTGCTTATATCGGCTCATATCAAAACGCTGCGCGTCATCCATAACGACCTCGTAAATGTTGAGGTTCTATCTGGCCTGAAGATGCAATAAAATACCAGCCCCTGATTTTATCCACAGGCATTTTGTCTATACTTTTCAAAGTCCTTGACCAAATTATGTTGCTATGCAGCAATAAAGCTTCATTGGCTTGATTCTCTGGAGGCATAATGACGGCGGCGATTAATTCGGGTGACACAGCATGGATGCTCACCGCTACCGCCCTCGTACTCCTGATGACTATTCCCGGCCTCGCCGTCTTTTATGGTGGCATGGTTCGTAAGCACAATGTGCTGGCAACGGTTATGCAAAGTTTTACGACCGCTTGTCTTGTCGCTGTAATCTGGACAATTGCTGGTTACTCACTTGCCTTTGGTGATGGCAATAAATGGGTTGGTGATTTTAGCCGCGTCCTACTCTCCAACACCGACATGAACCATGCTTTCATTTTAGGTGCTGGCAGTGAAGGTGCTGTTACATTCACAATTCCTGAAGCTCTTTTCATGATGTTCCAAATGACCTTTGCGATCATCACACCTGCTCTTATCGCTGGTGCTTTTTGTGACCGCATCAAATTTTCAGCCATGTTGGTTTTTATGGGATTGTGGTCATTGATTGTATATGCACCGATCGCACATTGGATCTGGCATCCCCATGGCTTTCTCTTTGCAGAAGGTGTTTTAGATTTTGCAGGCGGCACTGTTGTTCATATCAATGCCGGTGTTGCTGGTCTGATTGCCGCTCTTTTTATTGGTAAGCGCGTGCATCTCGAAGAAACCTACGCTCCCCATAATCCTGCCTATAGCGTTGTGGGCGCTTCTCTCCTCTGGGTCGGCTGGTTTGGCTTTAATGCTGGATCTGCAGGTGCCGCAAATGGCAGAGCCGCCATGGCTATGATGGTAACAATGATCGCCGCTGCTATTGCCGCCCTTGCTTGGATGATTGTGGAGTGGAAATTTAAAGGCAAGCCAAGTGTTCTTGGCACGATCACAGGCGCTGTCTCAGGACTTGTCGTTATCACGCCTGCATCAGGCTATGTTGATGCGACAGGTGCTCTGATCATTGGCGCTTTGGGTGGTGCTGTCTGTTTTCTTTCAGCCAATACAATCAAAGAATATTTCAAATTAGACGACAGCTTAGATTGCTTTGGCGTGCATGGTGTTGGCGGCATGCTAGGCGCCATTCTGACGGGTGTTTTTGCAAAAGCTGCCATCAGCGGTGTTGCGACACAATCTGGCGCTATTGATGGTAACTCATTTCAAATTGTAACCCAGATTATCGGCATGGCTTTCACGATTGGATGGTGTGCCGTTGCCACTTACGGTATTTTGCTGATCGTTGAACATACGATTGGCCTGCGTGTCCCCGAACATGTGGAACGTGAGGGCTTGGATGTTAATTTACATGGCGAGCGCATTCACCGTTAAAAAATCCTGACTTTGCACAGGAGCGCAAGCCCGTGTATGGTACCTCCATGCGTAAAGCTCACGAAAATAATCCTGATCTCAGTCCCAACAAGGCAAGTACACCTAAAACGCGTGGCTATTTTGCTGTCGGCGTTGAGGAAATAAGCAAAAGCTTTAATCTTGGTAATCTTGTGCGCACATCGCATGCTTTTGGCGCGAGCTTTTTTTTCACGATCAATGCATCGGTTAGCTATCAGGATGTCAAACAATCCGATACATCGCATGCCGATATTCATATGCCTTTTTATGCCTACAAAAATATCTCTGATTTTACCTTGCCAAAAGATTGCTCCCTTGTTGGCATCGAACTCACCGATGATGCGGTTGATCTGCCAAGCTTTCGGCATCCCTTGCGTGCTGCCTATGTTTTAGGCCCTGAAAAAGGCAGTCTCTCGCCCGCTTTAGTTAAACGATGCGATCATATCGTCAAAATCCCCATGAAATTCTGCGTTAATGTTGGCATCGCAGGATCATTGGTTATTTATGACCGAATGATTAGTCTGGGATCCTTCGCTGAACGCCCCGTACGTGTTGGCGGTAAGAAAAAGTAATATAAGGAGAGAGTATGACGAAATCCAATCTCGAAGATTACGCCAAGTTGCTGAAGACCAAGGGGTGGGATCTCATCACTGATGAAGACTCTTTGCCGACGCAAGATCTCACACTCGAAGAACAATTACGTGCTGCCCATAATCAGAAAAAAAGCGGCAAAAAGCCCGGTACCATTAAGAATATTGAAAATGCGATCGAACTGGGCTTAATTGAAATGGAACAGTTGTGGGATCATTTGGGTTTGCCAAAGTAATATGCGTATTCTTCTTCCACTTCTGATTTTTCTTTTCTCAGCCCCATCTCACACCATAGCCCGTGACGCTGTGACACATTATGTGTGTGGCTCCTACAAAGTTCACATGCGCTACGACCAAGATAAAGGCGTCATCTATTATCAAGGCCGACCTATCACAATCGAGCAAGGTGCATCGGCTTCAGGGGTTCGCTACATACCTGTTGAAACTCAAGTGAACCTTCCCGATTTAGTTTTTTGGAATAAAGGCGAAGAGGCTACTCTTTATATCGAAGAGCAAGATGGAATACCCTGCCTGGTCCAGCCCTAACCATGGCAAAAAAATCAAAATCTGCAGCGCCTAAGAAAAAAGAGCATCATTTATCTGATCTTATTGGCCACTATATCGATAATGTCAAAGCCAGCCGCATATCTCTCGAAGATCTGATGGAGCTTTTAGGTAATCGCTCGATCGGTGGCTTACTCCTTATCTTATCACTTCCCTTAACAGTGCCATTGGCAGCCCCTGCTCTTTCTGGTGTTTTTGGCATTCCTCTTATTCTGATTGCCATACAGCTTGTGATGGGACGGAATACAGTCTGGCTGCCAAAATTTCTTAAAAAGCGTTCTTTCTCCCGCGATAAATTTGTACGCACCTTTAAACGCATCATGCCTCTTTTGCGCGGCCTTGAAAAACTACTGAAGCCAAGATTGGCTTGGCTGAGCAGTAAATGGATGGCAATCCCGATTGGTGTTGTCTGCATTCTTTTAGCTGTGACGATTGCTTTGCCTGTACCTTTTGGAAATATCATTCCCAGTTTTGCGCTCATCTTTTTTGCGCTTGGTCTTGTTCAGCATGATGGCTTAGCTATTGCCTTTGGTTATCTCGTCTCTTTGATAGCGAGCCTGCTCGTCTGGGGCGCTGTTGCGGGTGCTATAAGTGCTATCGATATTTTTTAATTTCTAAACTTTAGCCATGCCCTTGTTTTGCAAGGAAAGGCTTGGTTAATAACCACTTTCTTGAAGGATATAAGGGCTTGCCTACCCCCTTCTTCTTTTGCAATCCTCCATAGGTTCAATAAGTTTTTTTAGGACGGTGCCCTATGCGTATTTTATCTTTTATTGCTTCTTTGCTTCTTACTATCACGCTCACCACACCCGCACATGCGAGCATCATTTATTTGCTAGATGTGATTTCATCACCAAGCATTGGTAGCGGTACACTCGGCACAGTCATGTTGACGCAAAATGGCGTTAATCAAGTTGATGTTAAAGTGACCTTGGCTGCCAACACGGCCTTTGTATCAACAGGTGGTCCCCACCATGCTTTCACTTTCAATTTAAATCTGCTGACACCTTATACAGTCAGCATCACAAGCCCTCTTAGCGGCTTCACATTATCTGGACCTAATCCCACCAACACACCTTACGGCGTCTTCACAAATGGTATTGATTGCCCTGGTTGTGGTCCTGGTGCGAGCAATGCAAAACCTGGTCCCTTGGAATTCTCAGTTATGGATAGCTCAGGTGTGAGCATTTCTAACTTTGTTGCCAATCTTCTGAAAGATGGCAGCACAGGTTATTTCTTCTCAGCTGATGTTATTGGTCCTGCTGGCTCTACTGGTAACATTGCTGCAATCCGCACTGGCGGTGGTGGCCCACTCTCAACAGTACCATTGCCTGCGGCTCTGCCTCTTTTTGGCGGCAGCTTATTGGCTCTAGCCTATGCGGCACGCCGCAAGAAGGCAGCCGCTAACGCTTAACAAGCCTTAGCTTGTAAGCTCAGAAAGCAGTTTATTTCGCCGCAAGGTTGGATGGCGACGTCCTTCTTGACTGATGCCTTGCTCAGCAATGACTTTGGCAAGCGCAAAGGCATAGGCGACATTCTTTGAGGGATCGGCAAGCAAGCCTTCATAAAACACGACATCCTCAGGCACATTGAAATCTAAGAGCCGCATACGCCTGCCAGCTAATGTCAGAGCAAGTGATTTAGCATTCGTAAAGCTTTGCCAATAGCGATTGGTCTCAGAAGCCATAGAACGCAAAGCTGAAAAAGTGTAAAAGCGAGGGATACCTTCAATCTGGTAGCCAGCTCGTCTTTCGCGAATATCAAGGCCAGAAAGACCAGCAGCCGCGACCGCTATCAAAACATCACTCGGAAAACCCCGATAGGCCGCCTTCACTTTGATGGCTTCTTTGCCGCGCCTACCTGCACCATAATCACAGGTGGGTATGACAGAAGGATAGATTTTACCGCGGACCGTGAGATCCAATGCTTCTCTATGCCTATCAATGATCACAATATGGTTTTCACGAAAGCCGATCGAATAGCGGCCGTCAGTTTTTGCTTCAACAATTTTTGAGAGCCAGACAAGCGTTGAATGAATTTTATGGCGGCGATTCTGACGATCAGGATCGTCAATAGATAGCATAGTAAAATCTTCAATCTGTTCAGCGAGACGAAAACCGTGATGAACAGGCGCCTCTAAATCCCCCAACTCCTTATAACTAATAGCCAGTGTGATTTCTGGATAAGCAGCAAGGCATTTTGCTTTGAGATCACCATACTTGATTTTGCGACGATGAAAGGCACGCGCGATAGCAACCGCAAGGCGCGGTGGCAATCTTTTTACGCTTTCCAAATCATCACGCGTAATTGTAACCGATAAAGGTCCACAAATTGGCAATGAAAAATCATCTACCTCAATACGTCTATACATATTTTTCTCTATAATCTTTAGCGGCACTATACTTGATCTTTAACATGAAGATCTGAAATTAAAAACGCTACAGTTTTTTCCTATAAATAAAGAGCTTCTTTTGGTGAATATAAAGTGTGTTCACATCCAGAACCTGCTGTGGCTCCCAGCCATCCCCTAAAGGGAATTTGTTAGATGTAATGAGTGTGTCAGGGCGGGCTTCCTCATTCAGCTTTTTGCCAAGCAAAACCATGACCGAAGGTAACAGGTACATCGTCACAGCATCGGCTTCGCCAAAATGAAATGATAGAAAATTCATGCGGCGATATTCGAGATTTGTGAGACCCATAATACGCTTCAGACAATTTGACCAAAAAACAGACTGCCGTGCGAGTTCAATGCCAACGACTTTTGCATCTGGCAAAGCGCGAGCAATCTCACGTGTAAAAAGACCATTGCCTGAGCCAACATCTACAATCGTATAGTTGCTTTTCTTTTTAGCTTCAAAATCTTCCTTCAAAAGCTCAATGATCTTTTTGCGGATAGCAGGCGCTGTGCGGATATTGGGGATGCCGCCATGGAAAATAACAAAATAGGCATCAATGATAAGAAGCGTCGCTAACACCCAAAAGAGGATGTTATTTATCGCCGGAAGATACTGCATAAACAACAAGCTGACTAACGCTTTTGTGTTGCGGTATGCATCATGGTTTTAATCTCATCAGGCGAGAGCCCTGCTACACCCACAACTCCTGCCGTTATAATCGCAACGACAAAGAGACCGAAGGCAACAAGGCAAAGCACGCCTGTGGTTTTCCAAAAACGTGATTTTTCAACCACGATGAGATAAACAAAACCAACCAAAGGCATGAGAAAAGTAAAGACTGCCCACAAAGTCTTCTCTACCTTGTCTAATTCTTTATTGATGATGCAACGAACAATCACAATCAGTGGCACGACACAAAAAGCGACAACAATCAGACAAACAAGGATGAGAAGGATGATCCCCAAGGCTGCCATGGCAAAAGATCCTTTAGCTGATTGCTCATTTTGATAATTGACAGAGATCTCTGTTGTAGTTGTTGTGATAGCAGGAGACCCGACACTAGGAGGAGCAGCAGCAGAAGGC
>JBASWO010000069.1:0-12018 GCA_049276515.1 Alphaproteobacteria bacterium | reverse complement strand
TCCCGTAACAAGGGGTAGTTTTTCGATATTAACGGAGCGTAGTTTTTTAAGAGCACCATTGCCTATAACATCGGCATTAATATCCGGCATAATCCCGGCAATATCGCGGATTTGCCCTTGGTTATCCAATAAACCGGGCTTTTCTTTGCCTTTTTCACCATAACGCAGAAGGCGCATAACATCTCCATTGGCTATTTTTATTGGGTAATCTCTTTGCTAGAAGGATGCAATGACATTTCAGCCCAAGCCCTTTTTTCAGCTTCTGCCTTTACTCCTGATGCTGCCCAGCATTGTCTTGGCCCAAGGTGATGGCAAGCTTCATGTTACACGTCCTGTCATACATGCTGAACAAGATAAGCCAGAAATGTGTCTCGAGTTCGATCATGGGCTTGAAGATGATAAATCCACTTTAAACCTCAAACTTGAGGCCAATGGCAAATCCATAGCCAGTGTCCAACAGAATCTGAATATTGCAGGCACATTGCTCTGTATTCCAAATCTTGAGCATCAGCGCACATATCGGCTTTCTATAACAGCAATCCGTGGCAGTGATGGAGAGAAACTCGCTGAGCCTTATCGCTTATCTTTCACTATACCCGATCGCCAACCTTCACTTGCTTTTGCAAATGATGGATTAAGCGATGGCATCACACGCTGGAAAGATAACGATCCTCTTTTGCGTGCCATCAATGCCAAAAAAGTAAAAATTGAGCTATATCGCATCAGTGAGCCGCAGAAGATGGTCGAAGCATGGCGGCAACGCATGCAAACCTCTTTAGCACCGTCTGAGTCTGCCTATTTTGCCCGTCATAATGGCAAGCTCTTGTGGCAGAGCGATTTAGTAATGGGCGATATCCCCAATAAGAACATTGAGCAAAAAATTCCTCTGCATGCAGCGATTAAAGATTTGCAGCCAGGATTTTATCTCATCACAGCCACAGCCTATCAAACCGAGGCATCGCCACGTGAAAAGAGCTTTGCCCCGCTTGCCGCTATGTGGTTATTGCGCTCCGAATTACAGATAAGCGCCATTCGGGGCCATGAAAGCTTCTATGGTTTGGCTCAAAAATGGGGCGCTGCTGAGCCCCTCAAGAATGTCCAACTCTCTCTTTATGACCAAAATCAAAACATCCTTCTTGAGGGTAAAACAGGTGATAATGGTCTGTGGCAAGCCAACCTCTCTTCGGAAAAGAAGAGCAATGCTACGACGCTCTTTGGATTGTCAGAACAGGGCGATGTACATTTTTCAGATGTTTCTAAAGTCAGTAACGCAGTTTATACGCGCTCGGGCTTTGATGCGGTCATTGCAACCGACAAAGCCTTTTATGCTCCTCATGCAACTGTGAATATTGTTCTCGGTGCTCATGATGCACGTGGGCATGCTGTGTTTTTTGACAATAGCCGCTTACAAGTGCTTCGCCCTGATCGCAGCGTTTACAGCAGCCATGTCGTGACCAAAGAGCAGGATGGAAAGATCAGCTTTACAGCACCCGTTGGCTCGGGATTTTGGCCTTTGGTATGGGTACAAAATGATGGTCGTCTTTTAGCAGAAACACCCCTGCATTTGAGTGCGCATACTGATGCATCTCATTTTCAAATCAGCGCCGATCGCTCTCTCTTGGGTGATGATGGTGCTGTAACTGTTACGCTCAAATCTCTTGATAAGAATGGCAAACCTTTACCCTATATAGCTGGGCAAATTGCCGCCGCCTGGACAACCCCTGAGCGCATTTTTCCTGGCTGGAACGATTTTCATTTCAGTGCCAATAGAGCAGATGAAGCGCCGCCAACCCCCTTAATGGGCTTTATTACAGATGCTCAAGGCGAAAGTCAGCTCCATCTTAATCTTGCGTTACCCAGTGATCGCACAAAGCTTCATATGGCAGCTCTTTATGTCCAGGGCGATGCAGCAACAGGTTCGGGTAATCCACCACCTTTAACTTTGCCCTTACGTCCTAAAGACTATGTGATTGGTATCGCACCGCGCGCCACAGAAGGAAAGTTCACGGAAAACAGTTTAGCCCATTTCGATATTATTGCGCTTGATGCAGATGGAAAAAAACGAGATGTGGAGGATTTAAATTACCAGATTTCAGAAGAAGGACGCAGTTTTGATTGGTATCAAGCTGAAGGACGTTGGGATTATAAAGCCCAGCAACAAAAACGTCGCATCGGCAAAGGCGCACTCTCCATTAGAGCTGATGGCACTGGGTTAGATTGGCCTGTTACGTCGGGAACATATCGGTTAGAAATTTTTGATGCAAACCGTACCTTGCGCGCTCAATATAGTTTTAGTGCAGGTTGGGGTGCGACCCAAACCAATGCCGAGGAAACAACTACACCTCTAAAAGTGACAGCCTCTTCAGCCAAACTCGCAGCCGGCAAAGATGTTGAAATTCGCTTTCATCTTGATCAGCCGAGTATGGTCACAGCGATAATAGCTGATGATCACATTCGTCAGGTGATGTATCAGGCTAAAAATGCAGGTGATCACTCCATCTCCTTTGCTCCACAAGAAGATTGGGGTGACGTTCTTGTTACCATCAAAACACCCTTTGCCATGGGGCAAATTAGTCTTCCCTTTAAAACGGTAGATAAAGATAGAATTGAAAAATTAGCTGTTCCCGAAACCTCTCAAGGTCTGACTATTCAGGGTGATGTGCTGCCAACTTTATACAAAGGTGAGAGCGCTCAATTACCTTTTACATTTAAAAACAATGGCACCATCGCGGGCACATATCGCTACAGCTTCACAAGTACAGCAGGAATTAAACTCTCCAATACCAGCGGGACTATCACCCTTAATCCTGGACAAAGTCGAACTCTTACTCTTGGCCTTACAGCTTTAGACATCGCCAACAGCGAAGTACGGCTTGAATTGTTGGGTCCACGCAATTTGCGTATTAATCGCAATTGGCCCTTAGCCATATCTTTACGTGATGTTGTATTGGCAACTACCGCTAGCCAGACTTTGGATGCACAACAAAATTGGCAGCAACCAGAGATGGGGAAAGACCGCACTAAAGAGAGTGATTATCTTTTTATAGCACCGGAGCCGATGTTTGATTTGCCGCAGATTTTATCGGCAACTTTGCATGTACGTCCCTTCTCGACGCGCGCTTTAGCAGATGATCTGATTGTTTTGCGTCTATGGCGCAATATGATCACGCATGCCGATATTCTCAATACCCAAGAAATAGCTTTACGACAAAACAACGATGTTATGCGCCTTTTGGCTCGACAAAAAGCAGATGGTAGTTTTCCCGCAATGCCAGGAGCCGATGGCGACTTAGCTACGACGGCGCTGGTTATTACGGCCCTTAGTCCTCTTGAGCAGCCCGTAGTCAAAATAGCCTTAGATCAAGCATCAGATTGGCTCAAGCACCGCCTCGACAATAGCTGGTTTGATGAAAAGGAACGTCCAGAACGTGCGGGAGCTTATGCAGCCCTTGCTGCTGCAAATCGTTTAGACATTTCCAATCTGCACTATTTCGCAGATACTAGTAAGGATAAAAACCTACCGTCTTTGGCAGCCGTTCAGCTTGCCAGCGCTTTTGCTCGCATCAATGATAAAGACAGATCAGCTTTATGGATCGCGCAGGCTCAACTTGAGAAGAATGCAGATCTTGCTTCTGAACTTTTGCCTTATGTGGCTGAAAGCAATGTGTTTGAAACACGCGATTTACTGCCTGCTTTACAAAAAATATCGGCTGAGAAAATTAAGAAAACCGCAACCAACATCGCTGTCGCATCTGCTTTCTTGCAGACTATGTGGTATGTACAAAATAATGCTGGTCAATGGCGTGTTTCAATCAATAAGGGTGAGCAAAACACAAAAGGCATCTTGACTGTCAACTTACAAAACAAGAATGGCTCGGTTGATGTTCATAATTCCAGCGACCGCCAACTTTATCTCATGACAGCGCGTGAGTTTATCCGCAGCGATAACGACAATGGCATAACTCAACGTTTTTACCGTATGAATGGAAGCAGCTTATCTGCTGACGATGCCCTTAAGCGTGGTGAAGTTTATTTGATGGAAAGTGAAGGCAATTGGCCCGAAGGTGATGCGTCTGCCTCTTTGCTTGTCAGCTATGATGCGGCACCAGCCCTGCAACCCGTCAGTTGTGCTTTAAGTCCTACACTTGCCGTCAATGAATCACTGGCTTGGATTTCAGCACTCACTTTATCACCTTTTACTTCGTGTGAAGAAAGTGGCGGCAAGGTGGATGTGCTTTTGCAGCGCAAAGAAGGTAGTGGTGGAGCTTGGCGCAGTGCCGTTTTGGTCAAAGCTGTACGCAGCGGTAGTTTTCGTGCTTCCGGCGTACAAACGCGTAATCTCTCTGGCAAGCAAGAGCTCAACCAGGGGCGCGCCTTTACTCTACGTATCAATGATTAATTGAGGACTTCGATCGATGTTGCTTCACGGCCTTTTGCTGCCGTATGCACTTTCATCTTAACCTTCTGCCCTGATTCCAATTGCATCAAGCCCGCATTCTGAACGACTGTCCGATGTACGAAAACATCACGATCACCGTCATCAGGTGTGACAAAGCCAAAGCCTTTATCTGGCTTAAACCATTTCACGGTACCCGTCATATCAACCTCAGGACCTGATGGCAGAGGACGAACCTGTTGTGGCACTTCAGACATACCAAGAACCTGGACGATATCAGATACTGTGCGTCCCTTAGGACCGTCTACAATATTGACTAAAAGCTTAGTGCCTTCGGCTACATCGCGCATGCCCATGCGGCTTACAACGGATGAATGCAAAAACGCATCAGAGGATCCGTCAGCCGGAGCAACAAAACCAAAACCCTTTGTGAGGTTAAACCACTTGACCACGGCTTCTGTTTGAAAACCTTGATCGTGTGAAGAAAAAGAATCGAATGATGACAAAGCACTACCCTTCATTTTAAGTTTCCATTTCACCGCTTCAAAGCAGCGGACTGGTTTTAGTCTTATTAGCTTTTGGCCTGATAAAGATTCCAGCTTCTTTTTTGCTTACCCTCGTAGAGGGGCTGAGAAAGCAAAAAAATGTGAAAAACCTCAATCAGGACAGTCGCTAACCCCAAGAAAACCATTGGATTAGGACAAAATTAGGGCGCCAGACCCTGCCCTTCTTTCAGACTTTGTTAGCCATAAAGCGATAGGATTTAAAGAGGCTTATCAGAGGTATCCACAGAATATGTTGCAGGCGGCGCCATATAAATTTTGTGTAAAGAGAGGAATATTTTTTCTCTCCTTCCTCATGATTTTTTGCGTGCAGCCTTTGGAAACATATGCTGCAAGCAATTCTATTGATCCTTTTGAGACAAACACGAAACAATGGATGTCTTTTGAGCGTTACAAAGAAAAAGCTAAAAATGGAACCTATGAGGGACCTGAGCCGGTTGTAGAGGTACAACCTAAAGTTACAACGCCCTATGCTGAAGTTGAAATACCAGCAGATGGATCGCCTGCACTTGCACCACCCACACGGCCCTTAGCGCCTCCTCTGATGCCTGGCTCCAATAAAGGTTTCGATGTACGCGTTGGTACAACTGAAGATGATAAACCACCCGTCGCACACATCACAAACATGCAGGCCAAACCTTTAGTCGAATTTTTGGAACGCAATTGGCAAAACGCACAAGAAGTCGCTAAACGTCATCAAAGAAAAAGCACTGTTGATGGCGAAGAAGAGGTTGGCCCACTTGATGTGCGTATGAGCTTTCTGCCAAGCCCTAAAGTCACGCCTATTCCAGGTTTAAAACCTGATACCAATGGAGGGCGTCCTCAGTCAGATATTGCTGCTGCAAGCTCTTTACGTGATGCTGATAAACAAAAGAATGATTATGCCGCTTGGATCGCCAGCATCGATGCCTATAAGAAGCGTCAACTTGAAGCTCTTCAAAGTGACCGGCAAACTTTATCAGCTCTGCAGGCAGCAATTGCCGAACTCGGACTTCAGAAGGAACTCAATTTTATGCCTGGTGCCGATAGTACTGTGAATATGCAGGCCGATTCTATTAATGGGAAAATGGATATCCCTGCTTCTTCTCCGGCTGTGCCAGTGAAGAACTAAGATCCTTCCAGCGTTATATGCAAATAGGATGCCAAATTAAGTTTTTGGCAATAATCCATTAACTTTCGAGGCATAGCATAGGGCCCATGGTTCTTACGCAACGCCTCGATATCAGACAAACGCAAAGCTTGGTGATGACGCCGCAATTGCAGCAGGCCATCAAGCTGCTGCAAATGTCTAATCAAGAGCTCAGCGAGTTCATTGCCTCAGAAATTGAGAAGAACCCCCTTCTTGAGCGCGATGGCGAAGACAGTGATGATCCTGTTGATGATAGCTTACGTGAGCATGTAGCAACTGAAGCTGAAGCCCATACGCCTGGTACCCCTGGCAGCGACCCAGCCCCTCTCTCGGGTCAGAGCAACGAAGTCGCATCAGAACAAAATGAGGATGTTTGGTCCCAAGATGGTTTTAATGGCGACGAAAGCTTTTCAGCCTCAGGACCAGGTGGCTCTTTTGATGGCGATGATGAATTTTCAGCCGCACAGAATGTTGCTGAGAAACCTAGCTTACGTGATCATATTCTTGGTCAAATCCATGTTGATTTTATTGATCCAGGTGATCGCTTTATTGCCGCTGCTCTTGTCGAATTGCTTGATGAAGCTGGTTACTTACCTTCAGATCTTGAACTTGTACGCACGCAGTTAGGTGCCACACCCGAACATTTTGCAGAAGTTATCAAACAATTGCAGTGTTTTGATCCCCCCGGTCTTTTTGCCCGCTCCCTTCAAGAATGTTTAGCGCTGCAATTAAAGGAAAAAAACCGCCTTGATCCCGCCATGGAAATCTTGCTGCAAAATCTTGATTTGCTAGCAAAACGTGAAAAAAATGCATTGATGAAACTCTGCTCGGTTGATGCTGAAGATTTGGCCGGCATGATTGCTGAAATCAAACAACTCAATCCGAAACCTGCCCTTAGCTTTACAGCCGACGTTGCTCCTCCGATTGTTCCTGATGTTATGCTCAAACCGTTGCCTGGCGGCGGTTGGCATGTCGAGCTCAATAATGACAATCTACCGCGTGTCTTAGCTAATGAACGTTACTATGCGCAGATACAGACATCTGCGCGCAGTAAAACTGACAAAGATTATTTGAGTGAACGGTGGCAACAAGCAAACTGGCTTGTTAAAGCTCTTAATCAGCGCGCGACGACTATTATTAAAGTGGCGGCTGAGATTGTACGACAACAAGATAAGTTTTTTGTTCATGGCGTGCAGCATCTCCGCCCTCTCATTTTGCGAGATATTGCAGCTGCTGTTGAAATGCACGAATCGACGGTTAGTCGCGTCACACAGCATAAATATATCGCTACACCGCGCGGCCTTTTTGAATTGAAATATTTCTTTACCACGGCTTTAGCACGCAATGATGGAGGTGAAACCGTTTCATCCGAATCAGTGCGTGATCGTATCCGTGCCCTTATCGAAGCTGAAACCCAAAAAGACGTCCTCTCAGACGACAGCATCACGGATATCCTTAAAGGCGAAGGCATTGATATAGCCCGTCGTACGGTCGCCAAATATAGGGAAGCTATGAATATTGGATCTTCTGCCCAACGTCGTAGAGCCCTGAAGGAGTAACAAAGTGTCAAATTTACGCTTTATTAGCCTGCTTTTCTTAGCCTAGCCGTCTCTTTCGTATCTGCCGTAACTTAACCTCCATCTCGACCCGGCCTCATCATGGCTTATCAAAGTTCAACACCTGGTGGCATTCTTCTCGGCTCACGCATCGAGATCATTGGCAGCGCTCCGCTCGCTGAGTTGAATACGATTGCTGGTCAAGCTTTTGCGGCTCGCGCTAAAAACGAAGCGAGCACAGATATGGTAGCCATTGTCTGTAACGCTGGCCTTCAACCCCGCACCGATATGTTGGCGGGCATGCGTAATGTTGATCACCCTAGCATGTTGCGTCTGATTGAAAGCGGTGTCGTGCATTGGCCGAACGATCAACATTATTATACTTTCGCTTATGCCATGCCGGCCTCTCCGCGCATGATGAATTCATTGGACGAGCCCATCCAGGCTTTGGGTGAAGATGCCCTCAACACATCTTTTATTACGCCCATCGTAGGTGCACTCGCTGAGTTTGAGCGCACTGGCGTTATTCATCACGCTATCCGTCCCACCAATATTTTTTGGCGCATCGGTGGTTCTGCAGCCCCTCAATTGGGTGACTGCCTTTCCTCACCCCCAGGTGTAGGTCAGCCTGTTTTATTTGAGACACTTGAGCGCGGCTTGAGTATGCCCAATGGCCGCGGCAACGGCTCACATACTGACGATTGCTACGCTTTCGGCGTGACACTTGTTTTTATGATTCTAGGCCAAAATCCTTTAGCCGGCATGGATGACGCTGCCATTCTGCAAATGAAGAATGAGCGCGGAACCTTCAATGCCCTGATAGGTAATCGTCGTTTATCGCCAGGACAAACAGAGTTGTTGCGCGGCCTCTTAACGGACGACGCAAAACAGCGCTGGACCGCGACAGATATTGATCAATGGCTAAGCGGTCGCCGTCTCACGCCTAAAAACACCGATGCCGGTCGTAGAGCCACAAGACATATTGAATTTGCGGGCAAAGAGTATTGGCAAATGCGGCCCCTTGCATCGGCCCTAGCCGTAAATGTAGGTGCTGCCGCACAATTGGTCGAAAGCGGTGCACTCGATAAATGGTTACACCGTGCCATGGCCGATGCCGACAGAGTTTCTGATCTTGAAGATGCAAAAAACAGCGTCAAGGATATCGGTAAGAATGTTAGCTATGAAGAACAGCTTGTCTCGCGTATTTGCATTGCACTCGACCGCGTTGGCCCCATTCGCTATCGCGGCTTATCTGTCATGCCACATGGTATCGCCAATTTACTAACGGATGCCATTCTCACCGGCACCAATATCTCTGCACTCTCCGAAATTATTGCAACCCAATTGGTGACCTTTTGGGTAGAAATGCAAAAAGAAGTCAAAACTGAACTTGTGCCTTTGGCCCAGCAGTTTGAACGGATGCGCGGGGTGATTGAAAAAGCAGGATTTGGGTTTGGTATTGAGCGGGTTCTTTATGAACTCAATCAATCCCTCCCCTGTCTCAGTCCTATTGTGCGATCCCATTATGTGAATTCGCCAAAAAGCTTGCTCTCTGCACTTGAGCGCGTTGCTGTATCCGGAAACAGGCCGCCCGAGCCCATTGATCGTCATATTGCTGCTTTCCTTGTTGTCCGCGATCGACGCAGTGAGAATCTCTTTGAGCCCATGTCACTCACCGATGGATCACCACGCAAAGGCTTGGCCCTTTTAAAACTTTATGGTGAAATGCAACAGCGCTATGGCCCCGATTCCCTGCCTAATCTAGCGCAATGGCTCTTGCCTATGGTTGAAGCGAGCATCCAACGCTTCCTTGGCAAAGGGCTAAAAGAGAAACTGCAAATTCAAGTGCGTGAAGTCGCTCAGCGGGGCGATTTGATCGCCCTTTTACGTTTGGTGGATGACAACCGGCGGGTCGAGCAAGATCGTCAAGAATTCACAGCAGCACGTATGCTCTATCTCAGCACCCTCAAAGAGATTGCTCATATCGAAAACAAATTGGCTAACCGTGATATTGTGTTACGCACAACCGGTAAGCCCATGGCGGCTTCTCTCAGTAGTTTTGTAGCAATTCTTTTTGTCATGGTGGCTGTCTGTCGCGCCATTTGGCAAAGCATTACACTTTAGGTGGGCACTATGGCTGAAGAACAAAAAACGGCAGAAGGAAACAAAAAAGGCGGTAAGGCTGGCTTTATTTTACTCATGATCCTCTTTGGTCTTTCTGTTCCCTTTATGATGCCAACTTATACCTTGCTCCTTATTGGTATGTTTCCAACTTTTATTGCGCTCCTGACTGACACCGACAAAAATCATTCTTCTGCCTCAGCTATTGGTTTTATGAATGCAGCAGGAACAACACCCTTTGTGATTGATTTATGGATGAAGGGTCAAACAATGGAATATGTATTCCATATTTTGCGCGAACCCTCGAACTGGCTAGTGATGTTAGGTGCAGCAGGCATTGGTCAGCTCATCGTCTTTGCCGTTCCACAAGCGATGACCTCTGTTACCTTGGCGCGTGCGGAAATCCGTTTAAAAACCTTGAAGAGTAATTTGGAACAGTTGAAAGCAGCCTGGGGCCCAGAAGTTGCGACCACAAAACCGGTCGATAAAATTATACGCGGTGGCTAATTCGCGTTAATCAGGCCTTCTTTTTCAGCCGCAAGTTTAATATTTTTCTGCAGTTTTTCAAAGGCTCGTACTTCAATTTGCCGTACGCGTTCACGGCTAACACCAAAACGTTGCGATAGATCTTCAAGTGTAGCTGGATTTTCTTTAAGCCTACGGGCTGTAATGATATCACGCTCTCGTGGGTTAAGACCTTGCATGGCCTTACTAAGAAGAAGGTTGCGACGATCTAACTCCTGCTCTTCTCCGAGGCGCTGCTCAGCGCTTTCGGTTTGATCGACGAGCCAATCTTGCCATTCACCTTCGCCATCCGCATCAGCGCGCAAAGGCGCATTCAGGGATTGATCGCCACCGCCGAGCATGCGGCGATTCATATTCACCACTTCTTCTGCTGAGACGTCTAAGCGTTGTGAGATTTGTGTGACCATCTCAGGCGATAAATCACCATCATCAATAGCCTTCATTTCGCCCTTCAGGCGCCGCAGATTAAAGAAAAGTTTTTTCTGTGCAGCTGTCGTACCAATTTTGACAAGCGACCAGGAGTGCAAAATATATTCTTGGATCGAAGCGCGTATCCACCACATCGCATAGGTCGCGAGGCGAAAGCCACGTTCAGGATCAAAACGCTTAACGGCTTGCATCATGCCAACATTGCCTTCAGCAATAAGATCGGCGAGAGGTAACCCATAGCCGCGATAACCCATGGCAATTTTGGCGACGAGACGTAAGTGACTTGTCACCAAAGTGTGGGCTGCGTCCAAATCACCATGCTCTTTCCAGGATTTGGCGAGCATATATTCCTCATCCTTTTCAAGGAGTGGGAATTTTTTGATATCACGCAAATAAAGAGCGAGATTGCCTTCGCCTTTAAGAATAGGAAGTGTGCGTAATGGTGCGTTCATCGTGATTTATTAGCATTATATATGGGGCAAGAGTGTGTCTAACTATAACGTATTGAAATATCTATATAATCAAGTGTTACGACGTAACGCTTTGAGAAGATCTGCCATGTCTTTTGGAAGTTTGGCTAAAAAGCGTAAGGACTTTTTACTACGTGGATGAATGAACTGCAATTGTGCCGCATGAAGCGCCTGTCTTGGAAAAGTACATAATTCTTCATTTCCCTTCATGCGTGTTTTGTTAGCGCCGTAGACAGGATCACCAATAACGGGGTGTTTTATATGGGCTAAATGAACACGAATTTGGTGTGTGCGTCCCGTCGCTAATTTACATTCCACGAGACTTGCTAAAGAAAAATTCTCTAAGACAGTGTAATAGGTGAGAGCCGTTTTACCTCGTGAAGTGACTGCTTGTTTTTTTCTATCGCGTGCATGCCGACCTATGGGTACTTCGATCTTACCTGTCTTAGGCGTCGGCGCGCCCCAAACCACAGCTTGATAAATACGGCTAAGACTACGATCTGAGAATTGTGCGGTGAGTGCTTGATGCGCTGCATCGTTCTTTGCCACCACCATCAAACCACTGGTGTCTTTATCAAGTCGATGAACAATACCGGGACGCGCTACACCACCAATCCCGCTTAAACTCTTTCCACAATGAGCTAATAAAGCATTGACGAGTGTTTGATCACGGTTACCTGGCGCTGGGTGCACAACCATGCCGGCGGGTTTATTGATGACGAGCAAGTCTTTATCTTCAAAGACAACATCCAACTCAATATCTTGGGCTTCTGGCTGAGCTGGTTCCGGCGGGGGAATGAGGATAGAGTAGTGTTCGCTTTCCTTAACC
>JBASWO010000068.1:0-7172 GCA_049276515.1 Alphaproteobacteria bacterium | reverse complement strand
GGGGCAGGACGTGCGGATTTCGGCCGAGCGGGGCGCGCGCGAGTTCGCGACCGGCGACCGCATCATGCTCCTGACAAACGAGCGCGGGCTAGGCGTGAAGAACGGCACGCTGGGGAAGGTCGAGCGCGTGTCGCCCGACAGCATGGCGGTGCGGCTCGATGATGGCCGACAGGTGGCGTTCGACCTCAAGGACTATGCCCATGTCGATCATGGCTATGCCGCGACCATCCACAAATCGCAGGGCGTGACGGTCGATCAGGGGCATGTGCTGGCGACGCCGGGGATGGACCGCCATGCGGCCTATGTGGCGCTGTCGCGGCACCGTGAGGGCGTGCAGCTCCACTATGGCCGCGACGACTTCGCCGACGATCGGCGGCTTGTCCGCACGCTGTCGCGCGAGCGGGCGAAGGATATGGCGTCGGATTATCCCATGTATCGGGACCGCGACGCCGAGGCGCAATCGTTCGCCGATCGGCGCGGTCTGTCGGGCGAGATCCGATTGCCGGATGCGCCCGAGCGCAAGGGTGTGGAGCTTCTTGGCCCGCGTGCTGGCACCATGCGCCAGATGGGCGGAGATCCACGCCCACGCGAGATCGGCGAGGGCCGCGGCGCAGGGGATGCGAAGGCCGCGGCCGAGCGACAGCCGCGGCGCGGCATGTTCGACGGCTTGAAGCTGTCGGCCGAGCCGGCGAAGGCGGCCGAGCCAGCGCAGGGCGCGAAGGAAAAAGCGGCTCCCAAGCGGGGCATGTTCGATGGGCTGAAACTGTCGTCGCGCACGCCGACGCCGGCGAAGGAAGCCCCGGCGCGTGCCGAGCAGGGCCTTACCCATGATTTCCGGCGCGCGGTCGAGCGGGCCTCGCGTTCGGCCGAGGCGGTGTTGCAGGCCCGCGCATCGGGCGGGCCGGTATTGGAGCATCAGAAGGTCGCGCTCGAGCGCGCGACCGAGGCGCTGGACCAGATCAGGGCGGGGGCTTCGCGCGATATGGCATCGGCGTTCCAGCGCGAACCCGGCTTGCTCCATGAGGCGGCGGCGGGGCGCAGCGGCCCGATGATGGATGCGATGGCGCAGGAGGCCAAGGTGCGGGCCGATCCGAACTTGCGCGCCGATCGGTTCGTGGAACGCTGGCAACAGCTCTCCCAGGACCGTGACCGGCTTTATCGCGCCGGCGACATGACGGGCCGCGAGAAGGCGGGCAAGGAAATGGCGGGCATGGCGAAAAGCCTTGAGCGCGATCCCCAGGTGGAATCGATCCTGCGCGGCCGTGAGCGCGAGCTGGGGCTTGAGATGGGCATGGGGCGCGGGCGCGACCTTAGCCACCAGTTGACGCACGAACTTGGGATTGGCCGCGATCGTGGCCTTAGCCGGTAATTGGCCGACCGGAAAAATGGCCTGCCAGTCCCACGACTGGCAGGCCAGTAAGTCTCAAGAGAGTCGCTATTGAGACTTTCGGGTCGCGCGCCGCCTTATCATTTGATTTCGTTGGATGTTGTGAAAAATTGTCAAATATAGACGGACGGAGGCGGCGATGCGGGAAGAGGATGATAGTTTTGGCGACGCTGACGATCCGGCGCTGGCGTTCGCGCGGGTCGAGGATCGGTTGGCGTCGGTGCATGGCGAGGTGGCGTTGCTGCGCGCCGCGATCGAGGGGCTGACCGCCGCGCGCGAGAATATCGAGATTCCCGATTACGAGCCGACGCTGGGGCGCACCGAGCAAGTGCTGGGGGTGCTGGCCCAGCAGATCGCCGCCATGCGGAAAAGCCCCGCCCTGTCGATGGACCCGGCGCATATGGCGGGTGAGATCGCCAGCGCCGCCACGAACGCGCGCCGCGAGGATCAGCGCCTTATCACCGAGGCGCGCACGGCGCTGGACCAGGCCGCGCGCGAGATCGGCAACCGTCTCGCATCGGCGCGGCGCGGCGACGAGCAAAACCGCTGGCTGTATGTCATCGGCGCTTGCGGCGTGGTGCTGGGGCTGTTGCTCTACGCCCTACTTGCCGGCCCGCTCGCGCGGGCGACCCCCGATAGCTGGCGCTGGCCCGAGCGTATGGCGACCCGCGTTCTCAATGAGCCTGGCCCGTGGGGGGCGGGGCAGCGGTTGATGCAGGCGGCCGATCCGGAGAGCTGGGCGCTGATCGTCGCGGCTTCCCCGCTGACGGATGCCAATCGCGAGACGGTGCAGAAATGCCGTGAGCAGGCGGAAAAGGCGGCAAAGCCCGTGCGCTGCACGATTGAGGTCAAAGCGGATAGCGGACAAAAACCATGAACCAACCAGCTCTTGCCGGAGTAGAGAGCTTCGCGATGCTTGTCGGCCGAAACTGCCGCGAGCGCCGCGTGCAACTCGAAATGTCCCAAACAGAATTATCGGAGCGATCCGGCGTTACTGCCTCGTATCTATCGCGCATAGAAAACGGACGCGGCAACCCCACGTTGGAACTGTTGGATTCGATTGCGGGCGCGCTGGGCTGTCATGTGGTGGACCTATTTCGCGAGTGACGATCGCGCCTCTGCGTTGGTTGAGATCGTTTAAACGACTTAGCGGAGGGCAGCGCCGCGAACGTGCGGAACTGCACTTTATTTGCAATTCGTAATGCTTTTCCTCTAAACGACACGCGCCCGCTGAGAGGGGGGCAGAGGCGTGGAAACCTCTCAATGTAAGACGAGCTTCAGCGACCGGGCAGCGAACACGCATGTCCAAGGCCCTTGGCCCAAAGGTGTTCGCGCCTGACTTACATCAGGTTTCCAATGGCCGGTTGCTGCCGGCTGCACGCTTCCGATTTGGCGGCGTGTGGTCGGCTGTCCGATCGGCCGTCGCCAGCGAGTGCGGATGGAGCTTTGCGGTAGGGGTAGGAAGCGCGTGAACAGTCATCTCCCTGTCGGCCGATTGGCCGAACGTCTGGAATCCCTGCCGCGCGAACATGCCTGGTTCGCGATCCTCGTTGCCGTCACCGCCCTTTCATGGGCGAACCACGCCTATCCCAGCGCTGGCTTGCTTCCGCTTTACGTTCCGATCATATGCGCCGCTGGATGGGCGCTAGGCGAACGCGCTGCGTATTTTGTTGCTTTGCTTACCGCGATCCTCGCCATCGTTCCGCATCTGGACGATGGCGGGGTCTCGGCCTCGCTGGCGGTCCGAACCGGCGTGCGGGTCGCGACCTATCTGTTTGTCGCCGCAACGATCGTGAGTTTCCGCCGATCGTTTGACCGCCAACGGCATCTCGCGCTGCGCGACCGCAAGACCGGCGCGCTGAACGGCGAGACGTTCAACGAGCGGTTTTCAGAGGCGCTTACCGTCGCCAGCAGGGTCAGCGAGACGCTGTTGCTGGCGATCTTCGATCTTGACGATTTCAAGGGCGTCAACAGCGCCCACGGCCATGCCGCCGGCGACGCCGTGCTACGGACCTTCGCGCGCGGCGCGGCGGGTAGCATCAGGCGCGAGGATGCTTTCGGGCGGATCGGTGGCGACGAGTTCGCGGTGTTGCTCCGCGTGCATCCAGCGGACGCGGGCGAGATGTTCGCGCGCACGCTTCATTCGCGTGTGTCGGCCGTGCTGGCGGCGGGCGAGCATCCGGTGACGTGCAGCATGGGCGCGCTAGTCATTCCGCCGCACGTCCCGCGCGATCCCGCTGCGCTCATGCACGCGGCCGATCAGGCGATGTTCGTGGCGAAGCGGGCCGGCAAGAACGCCTGTGAAATCACCTGGGCGGATCAGCCTCAGCGCGACGGGCGGGAGCAGGCGAGCGGCCCGCTTCGCGAGCAGCCTGCATGACGGACAAGACCGCCCTGCGCGGTCGCGCGGTCGCGTTGATGGCCGAGGCGCTCGATTTGCTCGACCGCGCCGGAGAGGATGCCGCCGCGATCTATCTTCAACAGGCCCATGATATTGCCGCGCGCCTGACTGCCTTGCGTGCCGATGATGCTGCCGATCCCGATCGGCGGTCGCGTGAGCGGGCGACGTCGCTCGATCCCGCGTTGGTGAAGGCGATCGGCGGGGCGCTGGCGGTTGTGAGCGCGTTTCTGGAAAAGAGCGGCGTCGCGACCACGGACGATTTCGCGCAGGCGCTGGGCATATATGCCACGGTCAGCAAGAACGAGAATGAGGACGAGGGCCTGGCCCTCGCCTATTGGGCCGCAACCTTGCGCGATGTGGCGGAGTATCGAAGGGACAAAGGGTAGCGGATCGGCGTGAAACAGGGATTTCCATCGGCGTCTGTGGGGGAATGGCGATGGAAAGAGGGCGGAGCGCGCGACCCCGGCTCCGCCCTCACACCAATAAGGAGACGCGCATGGAGAGCAGTGTCACGGTGCTGGTTGTCGAGGACGAACCGCTTGTGCGGATGATGGCAGCCGAAATCTTCGCGGATGCGGGCTACTGCGTTTGCGAGGCGGGCGACGCGCTGGGCGCGCTGTCGATCCTCGAAACCCGCAACGACATTCGCGCGGTCCTCACCGACATTGAAATGCCGGGGAACATGAACGGCGTCGCCCTGGCCGCCGCGATCCGCGAGCAATGGCCGGAGATCGCCATTCTTGTCAGCTCGGGCCGGGTGTTCCCCAGTGAGGCGGCTTTGCCGCAGGGTGTCGGCTTCCTCGCGAAGCCCTGGCGGATCGACGAGGTTGTGAGCAGGGTGGCGGAATTACTGTAATCGCCGCCCGTCCTGAACGGGAGAAAATCGGATGACGGGGAATGTCGCAGGCGTGCCCGCTTCGCGCGCTACCGCACTCGATTACATGGAACGCGCCCTCGCGATCTTGCGGACGCTCGATGGAAATAGCGCGAAATCGGTGGACCATCTTGTAGAGGCGATCGACGCCGCGATGCCCGCGCCATTGGCCAAGATGACAGCCGACGAAACGGAACTCACCTGGCAGATGTCCTATGTCGCGCAGAGGGTCTTTCAGCTTCATAACAAATACGAGATGACGTTTGAGCAAATCGCGCAGCGCCTTGGCATCACGGCGGACCAGGCCCGCGAACATCTCGATTATGTCGAAATGATAATCAATGCGCCGCCGCCAACCGAGGGCGTTTAAACGCCCTTCCCTTCCCGCCCATCACGCATACCGCGCTGCGAGTCCTCGCCAAAAGGCGAGCGGTCGCGCGGGCAGGGAGTCATCGACATGCTGGGCTTTGTTCTTGCCCGTATAGGCGGTGTGCGCGAGCTGGGCTAAATCCGCGAGCGTGTCGGCCTCTTCATCATCGCTGATGCCGCTGAATAAGGGAACGTCGCGGCCGCGCTCGCGTGCTTCGGCAAGATCGTCGAGCAGGAGCCACATCGCTTGATAGGCGGTGCCGGGACGCTCGAAGTCCTCGCCCATCGCGATATGCTCACCTATCACATGCTCGCGACCGTTTTGCAGGGCCTCCAAAACAAAGATCGGAGGGAGCGTTAGACGCAGCTCCGCCAAAGCCTTCTCCCCCGCCAGCGTATCGACCCAATCGGCCAGCATGTGCGCGATCAGTCGTTCGCCGTAGGTGAGCCGCTGCGGCGGCGACGATTCTGTGTAGCGTTCGATCGCCTCGGCCGCGCAGGCGGCGAGGCTTCGCCCCGTCGCGTCGGCAATCTTGGCAAGGCGGGCCTCTATATCCTTCGACAGCTCGATTTCCAGCATCCGGTTCCACTCCACCCACGCGCGGGATTCACGCGCCCAACTATGTGTGATAATGTCCTTTATCACATATAATCTCAATGAAAGCGGAAAAAGCGTTCTATAAGCCTGCGATGAACGGTTGTAAGTCGATCTTATCCGTCGCAGGGAACGTGAATATGGGTTGTGAAGGTTTGATTGTGCTGGAATGAGGCTAAATGCCTTCTAGCGCTAAGTTCGCTTGAATATCGCATGATGCGGGGAATGACATAGAATGAAGATTGCAGTTTTTGGGCTTGGCTATGTCGGGCTGTCCAACGCCGTCCTGCTGGCGCAGCATCATGAAGTGGCAGCTGTCGATATCACGGTGGCGCGGGTCGATATGCTCAATGCGCGCCAGTCGCCGATCGTCGATGCTGAACTGGAAGAGTTCCTCGCCACCCGATCGCTGAACCTCACCGCCACGCTCGATGCTGAGCAGGCGCTGACCGGTGCCGATTATGTGATCGTCGCGACGCCGACCAATTATGATGTCGGCACCAACAAGTTCGACACCTCCTCGGTCGAAGCGGTGATCAGGACCGCCAAAGCCGCTAACCCCGCCGCAACCATCGTCGTCAAATCGACGGTGCCGGTCGGTTTCGTGGAGGATGTGCGCCAGCGGCTAGACACCAATCAGGTTATTTTCTCGCCTGAATTCCTGCGCGAAGGGAAAGCGCTTCAGGATAATCTCCACCCGTCGCGCATCATCGTGGGCGAACGGTCGGAACGCGCCCGCATCTTTGCCGACCTGCTACTGGAAGGTGCGGTGAAGAAGGATGTCGAAATCCTGTTTACTGACCCCAATGAGGCGGAGGCGATCAAGCTGTTCGCCAACACTTACCTCGCCATGCGGGTCGCCTTCTTCAATGAACTGGACAGCTATGCCATCGCCCATGGCATGGATTCGCGCCAGATCATCACGGGCGTCGGCCTCGATCCGCGCATCGGGTCGCATTATAATAATCCCAGCTTCGGCTATGGCGGCTATTGCTTGCCCAAGGACACCAAGCAGCTGCTGGCCAATTATTCCGAAGTACCACAGAATCTCATTCGCGCGATCGTCGACGCCAACCATACGCGCAAGGATTTCCTGGCTGACCAGATCATAGCGAAACGCCCGAAGAAGGTGGGGGTCTTCCGCCTGGTGATGAAGGCCGGGTCCGACAATTTCCGCCAGTCTTCGATCCAGGGGATCATGAAGCGGATCAAGGCCAAGGGTATCGAGGTCGTGATCTACGAACCCGCGATGCAGGAGGACGCGTTTTTCGGTTCGCGCGTGGTGCGCGATCTGGCGGCGTTCAAGCAGGAATGTGACGTCATCATCGCCAACCGGATGACGGCGGACATCGAGGATGTTCGGGAAAAGGTCTTCACGCGGGATCTGTTCGGGTCGGATTGACCCGAATTACGTCATAGTGCGTCGCCTGCCCGGTTCAGGCGACGCTACCTATCTCATTCTTACGCAACGCCCCGTCGAGATAGCGCATGAACGCCGGCGTCCGCCCGGTGGCGTCCCGCGCGCGCAGCCAGGCCAGCGCTACCA
>JBASWO010000067.1:0-24899 GCA_049276515.1 Alphaproteobacteria bacterium | reverse complement strand
CCAATAATTCGTGCAGCAATTTTAGGCGTGGCCACATCATGCAAAGCCACTTATCGTGGCGTTGTAAATCTTCCCTATCGACAGGATTGGCGTTCTTTTGTAGCCATTCCTTCATCAGAGGTGAATTGACGTTATCATTGTAGCACCATCCTTCGTTACCCGTGTTGTAGGGCGGATCGATATAGATGCACTTAATCTTTCCTGCATATTGAGGCATAAGGGCTTTCAAAGCGTGCAGATTGTCGCCATGGATAATCAGATTATCATCCAGACTCGGCTTCTTGTCCTTTATAGGCAGGGATTTTTTTTCATCCACTTCCAATTCGCGGAAAGGCACGGAATGATGGTGGGAATAGATAAACTGCTTCCCTTTGAAGTCGAGTGTGGGCATGACGATCTTTCTTGTTACTGCGCGGATTTATTTAGAGATAATTTATGCCGCCGCTGCTGCAACCTTATTCGCATCAACGGGAATACCTGCTTCTGTTAGACGCTGCACTAACTTTGGGACTATTTCTTGAACGCGATCATTGAATTCTAGGCGAATAATTCCATCTGTATCAGAAGGAATTTCAAGATTACCTTTTTTAAGGATTGCCATTCTATCTCGCCCCAATGCAGCCATCACCATGCCCATTTCGAGAATTACATTCTGCCTTGCGCGCGGTTGTCGCTCAGTATCTGGCTTAATCTTGGCATAACCAAAATCATCAGGGGTCATTAATATGATGCCAAAGGCGGCATCTTTATAGATATGCGTTTCAAGTGCCTCAATTATGGTTTTGCTGCCACCATCGTTGTTTTGCAAAATATATGGCTGCAATCCAAGCCGCATGAGGACAAGTTCAAGTTGATCTCTGGATTCCTTGTCATGCCCATGCACAATAAAAATTTTTGTTTTTGAATTTTTTGGCTTAACTGCCAACCCCGTCGCGGCACTGATTGCCGCAGTTATCTTGGCCTGAAAATCTGGTGTTTTAGTGCCTTGAAAATTATATGTTCCCGTCGAAGGATACCAATTTAGAACATCGCCTGTTTTAGTACGGAAGGTTAGACAGTTTTCCTTGTCAGTCCACCCCCCAGCAACGCCGCTCTCTTCTATAAGCGCTTTAATTTCATCAGGCTCACCAACAAATTTCCCATTAGACATACGGCACCTGCCATTTAGATTAAAAGTCGACTGCCTGTGAAATATAGCTGCTTATATAGTTTACGCAAACACCGTTACAACGAAATCCAGCCAACCCCTCATCTTTTAATGGAATAAATTCGCTATTTTTTGCTGACATATATTTGTTAATGCCCATCCCAAAAGCACCAAGCACCTTTTTTAACTAAAAGGCGCATTTTTTGCTACGGAGGTAACAGAATGATTTCTGAAATAGCCTCTAATGCCTCTCTACCCTCAAATCACCGTCCCAGCATCCGCGTGGCAAAAGCTGCGGCCATTTTGGAAGTCAATATCTCAACCATATACAGATTAATACGTACTGGGATTCTGGAAGCACATAGAGTTGGTACGCGTGGGGTGCGCGTCTTTGCCGATAGTCTACGTCGCTATCAAGAAGAAGGTAAAATATCTAGCTCGCAAGATTCTAAAAGCACTTTTCGGGAAAGTAAAACCATTACCAGTAGCAATCCCGCATATCGGGATGCCGTTGCCTATCTCCAATCAATTGGTTGTTTAAAATAATATTTAAGGAGGACCCATGACGGTTTATTTCAACCGCGCACGTCAGCAATGGCTCTATGACTTTTTCATTGGCGGGAAGCGTTACGCATCTTATTGCAATGATCCTGCAACCGGCGAACCAGCAAAGACTAAGAAGGCTGCCAAAGATATTGAGATGCGAATAAAGGCAAATTTACTTGCCGGACATTCCGTAGCTCGCCCTAATCCAAAAACATACAGCCTCGCCCAAGCCTTTGCTGTGCATATGTCCTTTTACAAAGAAGGCGCACAAAAAAGAAACCAAATCCTTTATGTAAAAGAGCTTTTGACATGGTTTGGGCCATCAACGCCAATCGTCTCAATCAGTAATGGCCGTATACGTGAATATATTGCTTGGGCGCGTAGCCAACCCATTCGTTACTGGATAGGCGGCCGCATACGGCCAGAAGGGCCCTTCCCGCTTGGAAAAATAGCTGCCGATTATTGGCGTACATCCGAAGGCAATCGTTCGGATAGCACAATCAACCGTTACCTATCTGCGCTTAAGAAAGCAATGCGACTGGCCCATAATGACCATGATCCGCAAACCGGCCTTCCTTTACTACCTATCCTACCGGAAATTCCTAAACTTAGAGAACCGGAAATTCTGCCGCGCCCGATTGCGCCCAATGATCTGGAAAAGATAATCGCCGCCAGTCCACAGCATTTGGCTGATGCGATACGCCTAACAGTCCTGATGGGTTTTCGCCGAACTGAAGTCTTTAGCCTCACTATTGACCATTTTGACCCTCATCAGCGCGGCATCTGGCTTTCTTACGACGAAACCAAAGGCTATCGCGACGAATTCATCCCCGCCAGCGACATGGCCTTTGCAATTCTTGAGCGATTGGCAAAGCGGGCAAAAGAGGTCGGCCAGAAACACCTTATCCTTTACCGCACTGGTGGGAAGAAAAAGGAAATTAAATGGCGGCCCGTTAAAAACTCTCACACTGCTTGGCAGAATACCCTCGCCAGAGTCGGCCTAACGGGAAAGCATGTCTTTCATAATACCAAAGCCACTTTCGTAACTGCCGTGGCGCAGGAAATGCCTGCTGCTGTCGTGAAAGATTTGGCACGACATAAGGACTTTGAAACCACCATGCGCTATATCCGCGTTGCAGATTCAGTCCGGCGTAAAGGTGTAGAGTCTGTAACCGGTCAGTTATTTGCCGGGGCAGACAAACAATCACAAACAAATGAAACTGATGAGGAAACTAAAAAAGTCCCAAACAGGAGTCCCAAACACAAATTGATTAGGCCTTCTGAACCTTAGCTAAACAATTGAAAATAATGGTCGGGACGACAAGATTTGAACTTGCGACCCCCAGTCCCCCAGACTGATGCGCTACCAGGCTGCGCTACGTCCCGCTCCATTAAGGCGCGGACTATAGCCACGGACACTCACTCCGCGCAAGTCAGATACATAAGATGGAAAAGAGCGATTAAATGCCGCTTTGGCGCAGCAATTCGCGCAGCGATTTTAGCTCAGACAAAACGCCTTCAATCTCGCGGCGTTTTTCAGGCGATAAACTACGTTGCTGTTGTGGAGCTGCGGCAGGAGCCTGAACTGCCGTTGATGATGTCGTCGCCGAGACCATCGAAACCGGCACTTGAGGATCTGGCACCATGGAACGAGCCGATGGAAAGCGACCATTTTCTTTGAGAAGCTTTTGTACACCGCGAATGGTGAAACCTTGATTGTACAACAAATCCTTGATGCTACCGATCAACTGCACATCTTCTGGACGATAGTAACGACGACCACCGCCACGCTTGAGGGGGCGGATTTGTTGAAACTTACTTTCCCAAAAACGTAAGACGTGCTGCGGCACAGACAAATCCGTGGCAACCTCACTAATTGTACGGAACGCTGTCGGTGATTTCATTTCCGTTGGGCGGGAAATGCTAGAAACGGGTGCTGTTGAAACAGCAAGTGATGATGGATCTGAAAATTGTCCGGTCATGCTTCACCCTTAGCTGTTGATCCCGTTAAAGCACGGTTGATCTTGTCTTTCAAAACATGGCTGGCGCGGAATACGAGAACACGGCGCGGCAAAATCGGCACTTCTTCGCCGGTCTTTGGGTTACGGCCTACGCGCTTACCTTTGCTGCGAACTTGGAAGCTACCAAAGGAGGATAGCTTGACCATCTCATCCTTAATAAGAGCTTGGCTGATCTCTTCAAGAATAACATCAACAAGCTGGGCGGAGTCATTACGCGATAGACCAACTTCCTGATATACAGCTTCAGCGAGTTGGGCGCGGGTAACAGTTGTATCGGTCATCAGGAACTCCAGCAGGAACACTTGAGTCGAAATGCTAATACTCTATTTCACATCCGTCAAACCGGAATCAACAGCTAATGAAAAGGATCGCCGATAGACTTAATGAGAAGCTTTAACTTGGCCAGACGATTCGCAACTCAACAGCTAGCTTATTAAAACTAGATATTGACTTGTTATTATGGCAAGAAATTAAAGATCACATATACCCCTAATTGCATTGCATAAATATGAATACGTACCTCTCTAAGCGCGGCCGGTCTAAATCCCGTGGCTTTACCCTCACCGAGATCAGCTTAGGCATAGGCATTTCTGCGCTTGTTATTGCGGCAGTTTGGGGTGCCGTTAGCCGCTTCTATGAAAATATGAGAACCAACCAGGCTGAGCGCAATATTACGGTCCTAGCGCAGGCTCTTGAGCTCATGAGCACCAATCTCGATACCACCCTCAGCCAAGATACCATTATTGGTAATGGTTATTATTATGCAGGTGCTGTTAATCAGGTTCTTGTAGATAGCGGCGCTGTCCCACAGGATATGCTCTCGCCAACCAAAGCCATCGTTAATCCCTGGAAAGATCAAATCAACGGCTACGATAATGCTGTCATTTTGACAGTTGGCACTTATGTCGCATCGGCAGGATTTAGTATTCCAGCGGGAGCTACGGGAGCCTTTGGTGCACCCATTCCGCCTGCAGGATCACCGGTCAATACTTTTGAGATTTTATATAACGGCATCCCCTACGAATCTTGCATCAAGCTTGCAACCTTCCTTACGGGGCCTAGCCGTTCTCGTAACATCGTCACTGTGTTCCTCAATAATTGGTCAGCGGGCAGTGGTATTCAGACTTTTCCTATTCCCGCCTCACTCGCGCGCACGCGCTGCACGGGCCCCAACAGCATGGCTGGCCCCGGCGGTTACCTTGATGGCACCTCATCCATTAACATTGTTTATAAATATCGCTGAGATTACCAGCGGACGACAGCAGCGCCCCAAGTGAAGCCACCACCCATAGCATCAAGCAAGACCACTTGCCCTGGTTTGATGCGCCCATCTTTCACGGCACTCGCGAGCGCCAAAGGAATTGATGCAGCAGATGTATTGGCATGATCTGCAATAGTCATAACGACGCGCTCAGACGACATGTTTAGTTTCTTAGCAGTGCCATCAATAATGCGCTGATTAGCTTGATGCGGAACAAGCCAATCAATTTCTTCGGGTTTTAAATGATTAGCCGCTAAAGCTTCATCAACAACTTCGGCCAAATTAACAACAGCATGACGGAAAACTTCCTGCCCTTCCATTTTGACATGACCCGTTGTGCCATCGGTATAGAGCAAATTGTAATGCCGGCCGTCTGAATGTAAATGCGTTGAGAGAATACCGCGATCAGACTTATCGCCCTTCCCTTCTGCTGCGCCTAAAACAACAGCGCCCGCACCATCGCCGAACAAAACGCATGTGCCGCGATCAGTCCAATCGAGAAGACGTGAGAAAGTCTCCGCTCCAATAACCAGAGCTGTCTTCGCTTGCCCAAGACGAATGAAATTATCAGCAATAGCTAAAGCATAGACAAAGCCAGAACACACAGCCTGCATATCAAACGCAAAACCCTTTGTCATGCCGAGCAAGGCCTGTACTTTTGCAGCCGTAGCCGGGAACGTATTATCAGGCGTTGTGGTTGCAACCACAATCACATCAATAGCATTGGCATCAAGTTTTGCATTTTTGAGCGCATCTTGAGCTGCGGCTAAAGCGAGGTCTGAGGTTTTTTGGTTGTCGGCTGCAATATGTCGGCGCTTAATGCCGGTGCGCTTTGTAATCCACTCATCGGATGAATTGACGCGCTGAGCGAGCTCTTCATTGCTGAGAATTTTTTCAGGCAGATAGCTACCACATCCCAGAATAACCGAGCGTCGTGTCATTCCGTGCCGTCCGTAAGGGCAAGCGGTGGCGTCGGTTTGGTGCTCGCATTACTCGCAGGCACGCCATATTGGCGCGAGAGTTCTTCACTGATACGTTCATTAAAACGGTGATCGATCAAATCATAAGCAACGCCAACGGCATTCGCAAAACCTTCGTGATCGGTACCACCATGACTTTTAACGCACACACCTTGTAAGCCCAAAAACATCGCGCCGTTGTAACGACGTGGATCGCAGCGCAGTTTGAGTTTTTGCATCGCACTTCGTGCTAAAATATAGCCCATCTTCGACATGAGTGATGATGACAAAGCCTGTTTTAAGAAATGCGTCATCAGCTGGGCTGTGCCTTCTAAGGTCTTCAGTGCGATATTGCCAGTAAAGCCGTCTGTGACCACGACATCAACTGTACCTTTAGCAATGTCATTACCTTCGATATAGCCATAGAAGGTTCCAGGAATAGGGCGTTCACGTAAAATGGTCGCTGCTGTGCGTACTTCATCATGACCCTTTAATTCTTCGGTACCGATATTGAGAAGACCAATGCTGGGCTCATTGATACCCAGAACAGCGCGACAGAAAATCGCGCCCATCAAAGCAAACTGCACTAAATTTTCAGCATCGCATTCAACGTTCGCGCCCATATCAAGCATCACACTTTCGCCAATCTTGGTCGGAACCAGAGAAGCAATGGCGGGACGATCAATACCGGGTAAAGTTTTGAGAACAAATTTAGCCATCGCCATCAAGGCGCCGGTGTTGCCTGCTGAAACAACTGAGCCTGCCTCACCTTGTGCAACAGCATTTAAAGCAAGACGCATACTTGAGTTGCGCCCCTGTCTTAAAGCGAGTGATGGTTTTAAATCTGGACTGATGGTTTCAGCCGCATGACGCAATTCACTGCAGCTATGTAAAATGGAATGGCGATCAAGCAGCGGCTTGACTTGCTGTTCATCACCAAAGAAAACGAATTTGATTTTCGGATAACGTTCGCGCGCTAGAGCAGCGCCAGCAATGACGATGCCTGGCGCATGGTCACCGCCCATCGCATCAAGCGCGATCACGGTGCTGATTGTCATCGGGCGATCTCCAGGACCGGCGGGATTAAATTTACGCGGTCTTCGACTTTACAACCGAACGGCCATCATAATGGCCGCAGGCTGCGCAGACATGGTGCGGCAGTTTGGGTTCGCCACAGTTGGCGCACTCAATGGAATTCTTGCCGGTGAGGGCATGGTGAGAACGGCGCATATTGCGCACAGATTTAGAAGTTTTACGTTTAGGTACAGCCATTGTAAGTCTCGCAAAAATAAGGCGCTTCCCGGCACTTCGGGTCAGCGCAATCCACGTCTTTCTAGGCAAAATGGCAGAAAAAGCAAGGATTAATGGCAAATATTAACGGCTATTCGGAATCTTTGGGTTTTTTGGCCAATTCCGCCAATTGGGCAAAGGGATTAGAAGGCCCCTTCAAATCCCCATATTCGGCCTCTACATAGCTAATACCAGGCTTTCTTGGATAAGGATCAAGGGCAATACCGAGATTTTGGGCAACCAGCTCGCCGAGATCAATGACCCCATTTTGGATGGTTTCCACCTCTTCATCGGTAATATCCGCAGGCCCCGCCCCCATCAGATTTTCAGATGAGACAAAAAAGACGTCAATCTCATGCTCAACATGATTGGCTAGCGGCTCAAGCGTCACAACGCAGGGCTGGATAACATCAGCCTTCAAATGACCTGTTACATTAATACTGCCATCAACGCGCGGCGGATGAACCGTCAGTTTTGCATCCAGCGTTGGCAGATCAAGTAAGCCAAAGCGCTTACAGAGGGCTTTGCGCTCAGCATCCTTTGCAAGGATGGTTTCTTCGACACCATTTGCCGAAATCTTATCAATGCTGAGTGGGCGCGATAATTCAGGAAGAAATGTTTTTTCTTTCATCCAATCCTCGCTGGAAAATGCACCTGTCCTTCAAGCACAGCCCCGATCTCTTGCTGATCAAGCTCAGTGACGGCGCGGCGGGTATAACTACTCATTGTTGTTAAAATATCAGGAGCCACGGGCGCCAGCGCATAGAGATTACGCTGTAGAGTTTGCTTTAATTCTTCATCGCTCGCCTGAAAAGCTTTTTCGTAAGCCTGCCCTCGACCATAAAAAGCCGAGATCATGGGACGAATTTTTTTACCGACGCTCATATCGCCGACACCCATCTCACGCAAGCTGCGGTCCATATCGGCAAACATAAGATCGAACAAAGCCTGTTTGGCATCTTTTTCATCACCCAAACGGCGCATGACCATAAAGACATGAAGCAGAAGCAAGTCAAACCGGCCATCCAGCGTATCCGGAACCCCGCATGTCTCATAAAACTCCACGCGCCTTGCTTGCGTTACACAGGCCTTATAAAGGCTCGCTGTTGCCGCTGTCGTAAGCGGCTTCGATAAAAAATGATGCAGACGTTGAAGCAATGACATAATAATGCTCATATGTTGTGCCGTATTTAGATTGCTTTTGAGGCAGAATAGAGGCGAAGGTCAAGCTATGAAGTTGCACAATTTAAAATTGATAGCTCTTTTAATGCTTTTGGGGGCCTGTGAGCCCACGATTGCCAATCGCGGCAATATCCTTGAGCCCGAGAAATTACAGGACATTACAGTTGGAACCAGCACCCGTGAGGAGGTCGCCAGCCGTCTTGGCAGCCCTACCCTGATCAGCACCTTCGATGACAAGATTTGGTATTATGCCGGTCGTCAGACCGAGCAATACTCGTTCTTTGATCCTGAAGTACTTGAGCAGCAAGCTGTTGAAATTAAATTTGATGATCAAGGAACTGTTGTAGCTCTGAACAAACTGGATTTGTCTGAAGCACATGACATTGATCCCGTTGCTCGCCGCACACCGACCTATGGCAATGATGATACGCTTATTCGCCAATTGTTAGGTAATCTCAGCCGGCCAACACCTAAAATGAGTGACCGCTAATTATTCAGCAGCCATTTGACCCGGCATAGCACCCATCAATTCACCAACCAGCTGCTGAAAGAATGCGGTTAAATCTTCTTGCAGAGATTCAAAGCCGCTATGGCGTTCAAGCGTTTGCTCATTCATATAAAGCTGACGATTAATCTCAAGCTGCAAGGCATGTTGGCCTTTCTGAGGCTGACCATAACGGCGCACAATCTCAACACCCATATAAGGGTCATTGAGCGCAACATTATAGCCCATATCTTGTAAGATATCGCGGGCTCGACGCGTGAATGAGGGATCACAACTTGTACCTAAACGATCTCCTAAAACAAAATCAGGCCGACGCAAGGTATCACCACTCCCTTGCCCAGGCATCGAGTGCGCATTGATCAAATAACATTCACCAAATTTTGCATGACGTGTGGCGATCATTTTTTCTAAAGCCGCATGATAGGGGCGATAAAAATGCTCAATGCGTTTTTGCACTTCGGCAACAGATAAAGGCGCGGCATAAACTGCAACGCTGCTTTTGCAAAGACGGCGCACAAGACCAAGACCTTGCACAGTACGATCACTCGGCGCTAAGGGATGCGGCCAAGGCTCAGCTAAAACAGCAGGATCAATATCATCTTCGGCACGATTGAGATCGATATAGCTACGTGGAAATTCTGCCATAACGACAGCAGCACCGGCTTCAACTGCGCCGGCTACTAATTCATCGACATAGGAATCTTCTGTTTGGCGCAAAAGCGGCAAAGGACAGCTATAGGCAAAATCCGCTGGATAGATACGACCACTGTGCGGCGAGTCCACAACCAAAGGCATCCGTGCCACACTGGGCTTGGCGGATTCAATAATGATATAGGGCTGCAAGGACATAGGATTATTCTCCACAATATAAAGTGGAAGAAAAGCAAAAGTTTGATAGACCTAAAACAGGCCCTACCACAGCATTTCCAAGGTTAACGCACGCGTGAAGATTCTTTTTATCAACCTCTCGCCCCTCCAATTCACGGTCGCGACACCGGATTATGAACCTTTGGGCGGCTCCGAATCTTCTGTTTGTTATCTCGCAAGACAGCTCGCACAGAACGGACATGACATTTATCTTGCCGCGCGCTTACCCAATAACACACCCGCTCACGTGATGGGCATCACCCATATCCAAGTTGGCACCATTCAGGACAAAGCTTTTTTTACGCAACATCTTTTCGATGTTGTGATCGTCTGCAATATGCCAATCGCCTGCCCTCATGTCAGAGAATACAGTCCCACTTCTAAAATTATTTTATGGAACCATGTCCTTCCCAACCAACCCTCTATGGGTGAGCTCGGCAATCCCCTTGTTCAAAAAACCATGGATTACATCGTCTATGTATCGGAACATCAAAAGGGCGCAACCGATAAAGCTTTTAGGGTTGAGGCGAAGGCGCGGGTGATTGGCAATGGCCTCACGCCGTCTTTTGAAAATCTATTTTCATCGGCCGAAGAATTAGCTGCGATAAAAGAAAATCGCGCCGCTTACACAACAACACCTTTTCGTGGCCTCAATGTGCTTTTGAAAGCGATGCAGGGATTAAAAGAAGAGACCAAGCTTGATATTTTTTCATCGATGCGGGTGTATCAAATGCCCGATCATGATTATGCCGCCCTTTATGAAGAAGCCGCGCGCGATCCGCGCACATATTATCATGGCGCGGTCTCACAAAAAGAATTGGCGCAAAAACTAAAGCCAGCTGCCTTTCTCACCTATCCTTCCATCTTTGAAGAGACCTTTTGCCTCTCAGCCCTTGAAGCCATGGCAGCAGGAATGAAGGTTATAACAACTAACTTAGGCGCTCTACCATCAACCACCATGGGCTATGCGGATCTCATCACAATAGATACCTCCAGCATTGATAACTTTGCTGACCAGTTCCGCGCTGTGATGCAAAAGAACATTACGGCCTTTAAAACAGATCCCAAAACATGGGCCAAAACCATGTATGAGCAAGTGAAGGCTGTGAACGCACAATGCACATGGTCAGCACGCGCTCAGGACTGGGAAGCGCTTTTCAAATCACTCACCTAAGGCTCTAAAAAAAATCTTTTCGAGTCGATCTACCAAAATATATCGATATTCGTTCCTTAATTTTAAGGGCAAAATTTACGGTAAATGGCCGACAAACGGTTAATTCTATTCATCATTTTTCATAGGTTTTGATGAAAATTAACCATAGCAGTTAGCCATATTTTAAGTGCCTCGGCGTATTGTGAATACATATTTCGAATCAATCTGATTTTACTGGAGCTATACAATGTCGCAGCCAACTGCCTCTTTTTCGACCCACGGCGAACAGGTCAAAATCGTTCGCATCTCGGATCGCCAAAAAGAATTGGACAGATTGCCGCCTCCTGACACGCAACGTTGGGTTATGCGCCGCAAAGCGCAAGTGGTAGCAGCCGTGCGCAGCGGGCTTCTGACAACAGAAGAAGCGTGCGAGCGCTATCGCCTCTCAGAAGAAGAATTTAAATCCTGGATGGCTCTCCTTGATCATCATGGCGTACGCGGTCTACGCGCGACCCGGATGCAAGAATACCGTCCTGTCGATGAGCGTGGCAGAGAAGCTGCCGAATAAGCCTTATAAGCCCCACATCCTTGGGGGTTGCGAAAACCTGTAGAATCGCCAATCATGGCCCGCATCTCATCTGCGGGAGTTTTCCATGCGTCGTTGGCTTTTGCCGTGCCTAGCTGTTCTTGCCCTTGTTGCCTGTTCTCAGGACAACACCGTTCAGTTCTGGCGGCCGATCAGTGAGCCAAACCTTCTGATGCCTCTTGAAAAAGTTCAACGCAAACTGGAATTTGATCTCAGCCAGTGCAAATGCAGCATCTACCCTGATAATATTGCCCATAGCGAAGTCGTCGAATTCTCTGACGACAAACAACGCTTAATGGAAACCAGCGCTGCCGTGAAGGCTGAGAGCCGCGGTAAATGCATCCAGCAACCAAGCCTGGTTGTCGGTGAATGCATGCGTGGTCGCGGCTGGGAACCAACCAACTGCTCAGGCCGTATGCCATTGCCTGGCGCCGGCGCGCTGTGCGCGAGCTATACCCAGTAAGTTATGAAGCCTGACACAAAGCTTCTGCTTGTCGGCTGTGGCAAGATGGGCGGAGCCATTCTGCAGCGTATTGCAAGCTCGGCTACGACTTATGTCGTTGAGCCCAATAGCCCACCTGCTGAACTTCAAAAGCTTCCCTCCATCACTTGGGTTACGTCTTTCGATAAAATTGATGCGAGCTTTAAACCTGACATTATTGTCCTGGCGATTAAACCGCAGCATGTCAGCACCACTCTACCAAATTACGCCTCTTACAAAGAAAGTGTTTTGCTTTCTATTTTGGCCGGCACATCCCTTGCCACACTCGAAAAGCTTTGGGGCACATCACGTGCCATCGTACGTTCTATGCCTAATCTGTCAGCCAGCATTGGTGAAGGCATGAGCGTCGCCGTTGCCAATCCCTTTGTCTCAGCTCACCAACATCAACTCTGTGATGATATTTTAAAAGCAGTGGGCGATGTAGCTTGGGTTGAAGATGAGCATCTCATTGATGCCGCAACAGCGCTTTCGGGCAGTGGTCCTGCCTATGTCTTCGCCCTCTGCGAAGCCATGACAAAAGCAGGCACAGCTCTTGGCTTTTCTGAAGTCATGGCAAAACAGTTAGCCCAGAAAACACTGAGCGGAAGTGCCGCCCTTCTCACGCAATCCAAAGAAGATGCGACATATCTACGTAACGCCGTCACAAGTCCAGGCGGCACAACAGAAGCTGCTCTCAAAGAACTTCTAGGTCCTACGGGTCTCTTTGATTTGATGCATAAAACGCTACAAGCCGCCCTAAAGCGCGCCAAGGAATTAGCTAAGTTGGCATAATCCCTGGCTACAGCTAAGCTTTACCTATGACCAAGATACCCACTCAGCTCGAAAACAAAATTGCTAAGGCCGCTCTTCAGCTGCTTGCCAAAAACTCATGGCAAGCACTGACACTCGAACAAATTGCAAAAGCCGCAAAAGTATCTACCCAGAAGATCAAAAAAACATTCAGTCACAAAAACGATCTTTTGCCAGCATTCATACGCTATATGGATCAAGAAACAGCCAGCCATATCAGTAAGCCCTCTTTGCGTGCACCACCGCACGATCGTTTGTTTGATGTGCTTATGACACGGTTTGAGATTTTACAAAAACATCGCACGGCTATTCTGAAATTGGCTGATGAAGTGAAACGTGATCCTTCTTTACTTCGCCTTACCCTCCCCACCGAAATAAAAGCCATGCAAAAGGTTCTCCATTTAGCAGGACTTCACGAAGAAGGACCCCAAGAGCTCATCGCCACCACAGGACTACTCGCTCTTTATGGAATTGTTCTCTGTACCTGGCAAAATGATCAAACACATGACCTCTCCAAAACCATGGCCACCCTTGATCGCCATTTGCGCTATGCTGGAAAGATCGCCGACATAATCTTTCGTCTCGGCCAAAAATAATTAGTGCCTTGTTATTCCATAGCTTTCAGCTCATTCCATTGTGCAATGCAAAAAAAGGGTGACAAAACCCAATCATAAGCGCAAAATTACGGTTAACAGTTCAATAGACGCGAGGACGACCATGTCAAAACCTAATTCTAATCCTTTTTTCGAAGCTGATTTCTCGAAAATCATGGATGTCACCAAAATGATGGGTGAATTCAAGGTTCCTGGTTTTAATTTTGAAGCCCTCATGAACGTACAACGCAAGAACATTGAAGCCTTCACTGCGCTTAACCAAGCTGCTTTTGAAAGCATGCAATCTCTGTTTCGTCGGCAAGCCGAATTAGCGCGCCAAGGCTTTGAAGAAACCTCCGGCATCATGAATGCTGTTATGACATCTTCAAGCGTTGAAGAAAAAATGCTGCGCCAAGCTGAAGCTTCAAAAGCTGCAGCTGAAAAATGCATGGCGAATGCCCGTGACATCACAGAAACACTAGCCAAGTGCAATCAGCAAGCGATGGAAACTGTCAGCAACCGCCTGAGCGAAAGCATGGACGAATTGCGCGAAATCGTTCGCCCCAGCCGCGCTGCATAAAAACTATCTGTTTTATAAAAGGCGCGGCTCACCCCGCGCCTTTTTTTATGAGGGATTGGTATGGCAATTACGTATAATGAATTTGAGAAAATCGATATTCGGGTTGGCACGATTGTAAAAGCAGAAGCTTTTCCGGAAGCGCGCAAACCTGCTTTTAAACTCGTGATTGATTTTGGTCCTGAGATCGGCATGAAGCAAACCTCAGCACAAATCACACATCATTATACCTTAGAGACTTTACTCAATAAACAAGTCGCTGCTGTCGTGAACTTTGCTCCAAAGCAGATCGGCAAGTTTATGTCCGAAGTCCTAACCTTAGGTTTTGCTGATAGTGATGGACATATTGTTCTGATCAAACCTGAGCAAGCTGTGCCCAATGGCAAAAAGCTTTTTTAGACAGGAAGCCAGACCCGGGCACGTAAGCCCCCAAGGGGGCTATCTTCCAGCACCACATCGCCACCATGAAAACGTGCAATATCGCGCGCAATCGTAAGCCCTAAACCAACCCCGCCTGTCGCCGGATTGCGCGAGGTTTCAAGACGTGTAAAGGGACGAAAAACCTCTTCGCGCTGGCGCGCTTCAACGCCAGGACCATCATCATCAACCACAACATCAACCGCATGATCACGCATAGCCACATTGATCTGTGTATGTTTGCCATAACGCGCAGCATTACCAACGAGGTTCGCCAGACAACGCTTCATGGCATTCCGTCTCAGAGTGACATTGATATCCAAGGGAGCATTTAATTGAATATGTGGGTTTTGACGTTTGGCTGAGGAAACAATCTCATTGAGGAGTTCTGCTAAATTGACTTCTGTTGCCGCTTCAGCCTCTTCGCCGCGTGCGAAAGCAAGATAGGCATCCAACATCACTTCCATATCCGCAACGTCAGCAATTAATTCTTGGGTCTCTGGCGTCTCTTTCATCATCTCTAATTGAAGACGCATACGCGTCAATGGCGTGCGCAAATCATGCGAGACGCCGGAGAGCATATCAGTACGCTGTGTGATTTGGCGCTTAAGACGATCACGCATCACCATGAGCGCGGCACCCGCTTGTCTTACTTCAGCGGCCCCCTCTAATTTAAACCATGGCACTTCACGACTTTTACCAATCGCTTCTGCCGCATCAGCCAAACGACGAATGGGCCTGATCTGATTGCGCATAAAGAGGAGCGCAATGGCCGAAAGCAAAATGGAGCTACAAGTCATCCATATAACGAAGACTTGTGTGGTCGGCGTATAGATGCGGCGCTCAGGCGAGAGAATTGTATAAATACCTTCAGGTGCACCAACATGGATTGCGATCATCTCCGAGGCATGGCGCATATCAATATCAAAAGGATATGAAATACGATCATTCAAAGCATGGCGCAGCATATCGCGTAAAGGATAGAAACTGTCACGCCGTGCACTAGATAAACGCTCGCCCGGCTGAAAGGTGACGAAAAGGTTCATCTTATCATCAGCCAAGCGCATGACAGCGGCAGTACTTTCAGGATTTGAGCTTTTCTGAAGCAGCTCAACAACCACAGCAACATCGCCTGCCAAAGCATAAGTGAGACGATTGGTGACTGTGTACCAATGGCGATCAAAGAACACGAATGTCGCCGCAGATAAAGTAATCAGCGTCGGGATAACAATAATGAGCAGCGTACGGCCGAAAAGGCTGCGTGGCAGCAAGCGCTTAAAACGTAAAGCGAGCGGTATTTTACGGTTAGGATTTGTAAAAGGCTTTTCTGACATTACAAGACATCCGGCATAAGCATATAGCCCTCACCCCGCACCGTCACAAGATAACGTGGGTTCTTGGCATCTTCTTCAATCTTTTTCCGTAACCGTGTGACCTGCACATCAATGGTGCGGTCATTCACTATTCCTTTGCTGCGCTCAGCCAAAGCCTCACGACTAAAAGCAACACCAGGCTCGGCTGCTAAAACGCGCATCAAGCCCGCTTCCATATCGGTAAGCCGTACCGTTTCATTTCCTGAACGCAATTCATCACGCTGAGGATTATAACTCCAAGCCCCTAATTTTAAGTCTGGCATCGTCACTTGAGGCTTCGGTACACGGCGCAAAATAGCATTAATACGCAAAAGTAATTCGCGCGGCTCAAAGGGTTTTAATAAATAATCATCAGCGCCAACTTCAAAACCTTCAATTCGATCTGCTGCTTCACCACGCGCGGTAAGTAAAAGTATGGGCAATTGTTTTGTCGAAGGTTTGGCAGCTTCGCGCAAAGATTGTGTGAGCTCTAATCCAGTCTCTCCCGGCATCATGATATCAAGGACCATGAGATCATAACTCAGGCTTTTGAGTTTGGCCCTAGCATCTGCCGCATTAACAGCTGTGGTTACGATAAAATTTTGTTCTTCCAGATAACGACGCAAAAGACTACGCAACCGGTCATCATCGTCGACGACCAGAATATGGGTTTTTAATGCAGGCGATAGTTTATCCGACATAAAGATAGAGGTATCAGACCTTGGCCTTGAAGGCAAAAGTCCCAAACCGAAGCCCTATCCTTATTTAAATGTTTAAATTGGCCAAAGCAGCTTTACAATTGTTAGAATTATAAGCATCCGGTAAGCTTGGCCTCCCTTCAGTAATACCGCAGGTCCTTAGTGAACCAACCTATCTCACCGCGCCGCTCAAAATCTAAAATTGTATTCTTAGCTTTGTTTCTGGCTTTAGCCGCTTTACCGAGTTTTGGGCTCTGGGCCCTCTTTGTATCAAGCCCTATTCAGACAACAAAAACACTTATTATCCCTCACGGCACATCTATTCGTGAGATCGCAGCCCTTTTGCACAACGATAACGTGATCAGCAGTCCCCTTGCCTTCCGGATTGGCACCAAAATCATCAGTCACGATCAGCTCAAAGCTGGCGAATATGAATTTACGCCCGGCCAAACGACAGCCGATATTGTGCTCATGATGCATGAAGGACGATCTGTTGTGCATATGCTGACTATTGCAGAAGGCCTAACATCGGCTGAGATCATCAAAAATCTAAAAGATTTGCCGCAATTTACAGGAGAGGTTGCGATCCCACCTGATGGCTCCCTGTTGCCAGAGACGTATCAATATACCTATGGCGATAGTCGCAGCAGTATCGTGGCACGCATGCAAAAATCCATGCAAGATTTGCTAGCAACCTTATGGACCCAACGCGATCCAAGCTTGCCGATTAAAACACCTGAAGAAGCTGTCGTAATGGCATCCATTATTGAAAAGGAAACAGGCATAGGAACAGAACGCGCGCGCATCGCGGGCGTATTCTATAATCGCTTACGTAAAAATATGCGCCTTCAGTCTGATCCCACGGTTATTTATGCGATTACGCAAAGCAAAGGGCCCATGACGCGCGATCTCATACGCGATGATCTTACTTTTGCATCACCCTATAATACCTATGCGAGTGATGGTCTGCCGCCCCAGCCGATTTGCAACCCCGGAAAAGCAGCCCTACAAGCCGCCCTTCATCCTGAGCAAAATGATTTTATCTATTTTGTAGCGGACGGCACAGGCGGTCATGCTTTTGCACGCGACCTTGCTGAGCATAATCAGAATGTGATCAGATGGAACCAGATTAAGGTCAAAACACCTTAAGCTGGCGTTTGATCGACCCAACCTTTATCGCCTTGCTGCCAATAACTTAAGTGATGTCCTGCCGCTTTATATTGGCCCCAACGCTGACGTGCGGTTGCAACAGCCGTTTCATCATTGCCATCAAAGATTTCACAAACACGCTCATAATCACCAATAAGGCCCGATGAAGCACCGTCTGTGAGAAACAATATGCTCGCTTCATTAGGCCGCTCATCATTGGGTGTGAGCCAAATTGGCTGCATATCAGGATTGCCGTCTTTCGCATTACCGTGTGGCAAGAAGTTATTGGGATTATAGGTCCAAAGATGCTGTGTCAGAGCCTCAACACGCTCTGGTGATCCCGCCATCACTACAGCCTTCATGCCGCGCTCCAAGGTTTTTTCCAAGAGCTGAGGCAAGGCCTGCTCAAGCGTATGGCGCGTTAAATGATAAAAACGGATTTCGCTCATTGGCCTTCAATATGATCTGCGATGTAGCGATCTAAGAGACGTACACCAAAGGCAGATGCCCCTTTAGGACAGACGGGACGGTCTTTTTGTGACCAAGCCATGCCTGCAATATCCAAATGTGCCCAAGGCATATCTTTTTTGATAAAGCGCTGCAGGAATTGTGCGGCTGTGATACTGCCAGCACCACGACCACTGCCAATATTTTTCATATCCGCCACGACGCAATCAATTTCTTTGTCATAGGCATCACCGAGAGGAAAACGCCACAAAGGCTCTTCAACGGACTTGCCAGCACCAAGCAATTGATCACTCAGATTATCATTATTGCTAAAGAGACCTGCATATTCAAAACCAAGTGAGACAATGATGGCGCCTGTTAACGTGGCTAAATCAATGATGCAGCGTGGATTGTATTTTTCTTGGGCGTACCACATGGCATCACACAGAACGAGACGGCCTTCAGCATCTGTATTGATAACTTCAACCGTCTGGCCTGACATGGTTGTGACGATATCACCAGGACGCTGCGCATTACCGGATGGCATATTCTCAACAAGACCAACAATACCGATGACATTGGCTTTAGCTTTACGCCCAGCCAGCGCCTTCATGGCACCAATCACAGCACCAGCGCCGCCCATATCCCATTTCATATCTTCCATACCACCGGCTGGTTTAATGGAAATACCACCTGTATCGAAGGTGACGCCCTTACCTACAAAAACCACCGGTTTCTTATTTTTGGCCTGAGGGGCACCGTTCCAGATCATGGTCACAAGGCGGGGCGGCATAGCGCTGCCCTGGGCAACGCCTAAGAGAGCACCCATACCAAGCTTCTTCATTTGCTTCTCATCTAACACTTCAACTTTAACACCCAATGTTTTCAAGGTGCTGCAGGCATCTGCTAAAGTTTGTGGATAGATGATATTGGCGGGCTCAGACACCAAATCACGCGTCAAAGAGACGCCATCTGCAATTTTATCCTTAGATGCATAGAGGGCTTTTGCCTTTGTAGCATGAGCGGTCGCGATCATGAGAGTTTTAAGGTGCGATCTTTGCTCAGGCTTAAGCTTGGTGCGGTATTTATCAAAGCGGTAGGAGCGCAAACGAGCACCAAGACCAATATTGGCTGCAGCCTCAGCACCCGCGATTGAAAGCCCTTTATGCTCATCAAAAAGTAATGTTGCTTGCGCCTGCTTTTCATGTCCCAAGGCAGCCATAGCAGCGCCACCGACACGTTGCATTGAAAGTTCTGTTGCTTTGGCAGGCTCACCAATACCAACCAAAATAAGGCGGGCTAGCTTCGTTTTAGCAGGCGCTGGGATCATTAAAGTTTGCTCTTTAGCGCCGGTAAAATTGCCTGATGCCATAACGCGCTTTAAAAGCCCGCCTAATTTGCGATCAAGCTTTACCCCCTCATCACCTAGCTTTTGGCCGGCAGCTACCGTCAAGAGCACCGAATTTTGTGAAGGTAATGATGCAGGTGAAAAGGCGATTTTAATCATGGATATGTCCCTAAAGGCTGATTTGCGGTTTCACCTTAAACGGGATAAAGAATTTGTCCAGTAAAGCCACTATAATGATGGCTGATTCCAGAAAATGGCCCCGATGCAGCGCATAAGCTTTTACATATTTCGCCAATTAATGATCGCGCTGATCTTTGCAGCTGCGGCTGTAAGCTTTGTTGTTTTGTTCACCCAATCCTTTCGCCTTCTTTCTTTAGTCATTGATAACTCCTCCACCCTCTGGATTTTTCTCGAATTAATGCTGCTGGCGGTACCAACTTTTATGCCGTTGGTACTACCGCTGAGCGTCGGTCTAGCGACCATTTTTATTTATAATAAATTAGCTGTAGATAGCGAATTGGTGATTATGCGTGCGGCCGGCATGAGCCCTATGCGCCTTGCGCTTCCTGCCATTTTGGTCGGCACCATTGTCATGGTCGCTTGCTATATGTGCACCCTCTATCTTACGCCAGCCGCAAACCGAGCTATGGTCGCTGTGCAATATGAAGTGCGCAATAATTATGCCGTCTTCCTTTCACGTCCTGGCAATTTTAATGACATTACCGCTGGCCTTACCTTCTACGCACAGAAACGTAACGGCCAAGCGCTGGAAGGCATTCTCATTCATGACGTCCGTATTCCAAAAGCCCCCATTACGCTTATGGCAAAAACCGGCCAAGTGATTGAAAAAGACGGTGGCCCACAAATTGTCGTCTTTAATGGTAAGCGCCAAGAAATGGATGTGACGACAGGTCGTCTCAATGAGCTCGCCTTTGATCAATATGTTTTAGATTTAAATGCGCTACGTAGCGCAGAAAGCAGTCGCCTTCCCGATCCGCGCGAACAAACAGCCTTTGAGCTTCTTAATCCGAGTGATGATATGTTGAAGATGCGCGCTAGCCGTGAGCGGTTAATCGCAGAACTTCATCAACGTTTAGCATCTCCTCTTTTAGCCTTAAGCTTTACTCTCATTGGTCTTGCCGCCATGTTGTTTGGGCAATTCAGCCGTCGCGGCATGGGTAAACGTATTGTGTTGGGTGCGGCCATTATTATTGCTGTCGAAGCTAGTTTTATGTCGATGAACGGCATTATCGCCAAACATTATTGGATGGCCTTTGCGCTTTATTTCATACCTCTCATACCCATTCCAATTGCGCTCGCTTTTATCAACAGTGAATATTTAAGAGCGCGCACATCACCATCTGAACAACCTGTGCCGCTTACATCATGATCCAAAACTGGACTTTGAGCCGCTATTTTGGTCGGCAATATTTTATGTGGTTCGCGCTGTTTTTGCTCGCACTCTCCGGCATCATCTTTTTATTTGAAATCGCCGAACTTTTGCGCAGAGCGGCCGATAGACCGGAAGCTGGTTTTATGATGGTCCTCAGAATGGGCATCTATAAATTACCAGAAACGATTGAGAAAATTTTACCCTTTGTGGTTTTATTTGCAGCAATGTTCACCTTCTGGCGGTTAACACGCAGCCAAGAATTGATCATTGCGCGCTCAGCTGGCATTTCGGCTTGGCAATTTTTACTACCCGCCCTTTTTGTCACGCTGGTCTTTAGTTTTTGTAACGTCACACTGATGAACCCCATCAGTGCTGCCTTTAATAGCCGCTATAAAAATCTAGAGATGCGTTATCTCCAACGTATGCCGACACTCGAGCTGACAGGTGCTGGGCTCTGGTTACGTCAACGCGATAATGATCGTCACTATCTTCTTCATGCGGATCGCGTGGAAATGCGGCCGCTTAAATTAACGCCATTGATGGCTTTTATTTATGACAATAATGATCAGTATCTGGGTCGCATCGATGCACCCCAAGCTATTTTGCATGATGGCTATTGGCAGATTAATAACGCTTGGTTCAATTGGGAACAACAACCAGCCCAATATGTTGAAAACTATCAACTGACCACCAATGTCACGATGGATAAGATCCAAGAAAGCATGGCACCACCCAACACCATATCCTTCTGGGAATTACCCGCCTTTATCAACGCCCTTAAAACTGTAGGCTTACCACCTGCACGCCATGAATTAGAGTTTCAGAGACTTTTAGCTCAACCCATACTGCTCTGCGCTATGGTCTTGTTTGCCGCTGCCTTCTCCTTACGGATGAGTAGGCGCGGTGGTATTTTAGGTGTCGCTAGTTTAGGGGTTGTCCTAGGTGGCATGATTTTCAGCCTCAACAATGTGGTAACCGCTTTAGGCGTCAATCAAACCCTACCCGTCATCATGGCAGCCTGGGCCATACCTATGGCAGCCTTAGCCTTGAGCAATGCTATCCTTTTGCATCTGGAAGACCGCTAAACATTCATGCTATCTCATATTCATATGAAACGTCCCATCACCCTACTGCTTTTGCTTTTATGCGCTCTGCCATCTGAGGGCTGGGCGCAGCGCGTCGACCAATTGCCAGGCACAGCAGCGCCCTCCCCGTCTCTTTATATGGATAACCGCATTGCTGCCGTCGTAAATGACGGTGTTGTCTCAACATCAGATATCCAAGAACGCATTAAGCTCATTATGTTGTCCTCAGGTTTGCCCGACACACCTGAAGTGAAGCAGCGCCTTCTGGTTCAAGTTTTGCGCAGCCTCGTTGATGAACAGCTCCAGATGCAAGAAGCTAAGCGTCTCGATATCACTGTGCCCAAAGAAGAAATTGATCAAGCGCTCGAGAAAATTGCGCGCGATAATAGTATCCCAACAGATATGCGCGAATTTGTTGCAAGCCGTGGTGGATCGCCTGCAGCTCTTGAGCAACAAATGCGCGCCGGCATCGCCTGGAGTAAAGTGATAACACGTACGCTACGCCCACGTGTTGAAATAGGTGATGATGAAGTCGATGCCGTTATTGAGCGTATGCGTGCTAATGTTGGCAAAGAAGAATATCAGGTCAGCGAAATCCTACTTATCGTCGATAATCCCAAAGACGAAGATCAGGTCAAACAATTTGCCGATAATCTCGTGCAACAATTACAAGGCGGCGCCAATTTTGCGGCGATCGCTCGCCAATTCTCGCAAGGTACGGGCGCAGCTGCGGGTGGCGATGTGGGTTGGATACAAGAAGGCCAATTAGCGCCCGAACTCAATCAAGCACTCACAACTTTGCAAACCGGTCAATTAGCAGGACCTATTCGTACATCCAGCGGCTATCATATCCTAGGCCTTCGTGAGAAACGCGTCATCTCATTGGGATCTAATGGTGATGTTAAACTCAGCATGCAGCAGGTTTTTAAACCTTTTGCCTCTGACACTGAGCATGAAGCTTTATTGCGCGAAGGCGAAAAGCTGAAATCTGAAATCGCGAGCTGCACAAATTTACAAAGTACGGTTGCTGAGAAATTTCCAGGTTGGCGCTGGAACAATTTAGGCGAGATCGAACTCTCTAAAGCGCCAAGTGATATCGCTAGCAAAGTCCGCGATCTATCAGCAGGTCAATCCAGTCAGGTTTTGCCAACCGATAAGGGCGCCCTCATTCTTTTTGTATGCGAGCGTAAAGTGCCCGATACCAATGTAGATCGTAACACGATCGTCAATTCTATCGGCCTTGAAAAATTAGAGCTGCAAGCCCGTCGTCTCTTGCGTGATTTACGCCGGAGCGCCTATATCGACGTACGGCTTGGCTCGAATACTTAATGACCATAACAGCCCTTGATGCCTTACCACCTTTGCGTGATGTCATTGCGCGCCATGAGTTGATGGCACGCAAATCCTTAGGCCAGCATTTTTTATGTGATCTTAATCTCACGCGCTCGATTGCTGAAGAAGCTGGAGATTTAAGTGATCACACAGTTTTTGAAATTGGTCCTGGCCCTGGTGGGCTAACGCGAGCCCTCCTTAGCACGAAAGCCAAAAAAATTATCGCGATTGAAAAAGATCATCGCTGCATAGCTGCTCTTCAGGAGGTCATAGCCGCAAGTGAAGGACGTCTTGAAGTCCTTGAAGGTGATGCCCTGAAAATGGATTTAACGACCCTGAGCAATAAACCGCGCGCTGTGGTTGCCAATCTCCCTTATAATATTGGCACAGAACTGCTCTTAAACTGGCTGCATCATATGGAGGATTTCACAAGCCTCACCTTGATGTTTCAGGCTGAAGTTGCTGATCGTTTAGCAGCAGGTCCTGACAATAAGACCTATGGACGGCTCTCCGTGATTGCCCAGTTTTGCTGCAGCGTTCAACGCGTTATGGATTTGCCGGCGCGAGCTTTTACCCCACCACCTAAAGTCGATTCTGCTGTTGTGCATCTCATGCCGCGCCAAGACCGCCCCAAGGACATTGCTTTAAAGGATATTGAAAAAGTGACGATGGCGGCCTTTGGCCAGCGCCGCAAAATGCTACGCTCCAGCTTAAAGCCCCTCGGCGGTGAAGATTTACTCAAACGCGCCGGTATTAATCCTGAATTGCGCGCTGAGAATTTATCAGTTCAAGATTTTGAGACGATTGTGCGCAATCTCAATGGCCCTGCTTAAGACCATTTACAAATTCTGCTAAACCAATTTGGCGGCGACGTCTAAGACGTTCGCTATGCAGGATTTCTTTTACGGCATTGACGCATTGATCCAAATCCGTATTGACGATCACATAATCATATTCGGCCCAATGGCTCATTTCATCTGACGCTTTGACCATACGGCGGTTAATTTCAGCCGGATCATCTTGAGCCCGCGAGTAAAGACGACGCTCGAGCTCACGCCATGAGGGCGGGAGAATAAAAACACTGACCAGATCATCGCGGGCTTTTTCAGCCAATTGCTGTGTCCCTTGCCAATCAATATCGAATAGAACGTCCCGCCCAGCTGCCAATGTATTTTCAACCGGTAAGCGAGGTGTTCCGTAATAATTGCCAAAAACTTTGGCATATTCCATCAGCTGATCACGATTAATCATCAGATTGAAATCTGTCATATCAACAAAATTGTAATCCTGACCGTTCACTTCTTTAGGTCTGGGAGCACGCGTCGTCACTGAAATAGAAAGATTGATTTCTTTGTCGGTTTCCAAAAGACGGCGTGAAATTGTGGTCTTACCTGCACCTGAAGGTGAGGATAAAACCATCATCAAACCGCGGCGTTGCATCGAGCCAAAAGGAAAAGGAGCCGTCATTTAAACCGATCAATAAAGCACCAAGACAGAACTAAGCTTTTATATTACCCTTTAGCTATGCGCAATCCACAGCATATTCTTATTACAGGCGCTTCCAGCGGCATCGGCGCGGCTTTGGCCGAGCTTTACGCGGCACCCAATATTCGCCTTTCCTTACATGGCCGTCATGCCGAACGACTCGAAGCTGTTGTTGCCCGCGCTAAGTATAAGGGTGCCTTGGTCACCGCAAAAAC
>JBASWO010000066.1:0-10271 GCA_049276515.1 Alphaproteobacteria bacterium | reverse complement strand
ATAAAGGATAATGTGTCATGCCAGATTCAGGTTCAATGGAGTTCGAGACAGCTAGTGCACAGCCTGTTGCCTCCCCTTTACCACCCGAGCCCTTTAAGCCCACGCCCTATGAGCAATTTCTGGGCTTCTTTTCTGGCGCAAATTTTTCTGATCACTACACCCACCAAGATGTCAAAGACATCAATTTTTACGGATATTGGACTATGGTTAGTGTGAGTATGGCGGCAACCGGTATTGCGCTTGCCTTACAGAAATATGCTGGCGTTCCTTTTGTCGTATCTTTCTTCCCTGCAGCCGCAGCTTACACATGCATGGACCGCGCTATTATTCGTGCTGAGTCCCTATCAAAAGCCGATAGAATATTAGATAAAATGCTGGATCCTTTTGCCATCAAGGATGAAAAAGGAAATATAACAGCAGGCGTAGTCAGTGGCATGCGGAGTGGTGCAAGCCGCATTATACCTCTCTCGTTTCGTCTTAGTATGGCGGCTTGCACATCACTTATTACAGGTGGCGTTATCATCGAGAGGATTGCTGAAAAAGAAATTGCCGCAATGATTGATCAAAGCTTTCAGGAAAATAATAAAGGCTTGATCGAAAGAAAAGATCGCAAAGAGCAAGCCTATGATCAACGCATCAGCAGTCTACAAGCACGCATAACAGTTTTGCGGAGCGGTATGACGCAATATGATCCCCCTATCATTACTATACGAAGAACTCCTGCGGATCAGGCGCGCTTTGATGCAGCCACTCAAGAAGCAGCTGTGATTAATAGTCAAATAGCAACGGCTGAAAAGCAGCTTATTACCGATCAAAACAAAATGAAGGCCGAAGAAAAAGGCGCGGCGTTACCTGGCACGTCTGGACTTGCGGGTAAAAGTAAGCGCTGGGAGGCTGCAAAAATACTCGTAGAAGGTGATCAGCGCCTCTTAAGCCAATTACGCAGCAGGCTTCAAGAGCAGCAGCGCATTTTAAATGATATAGCGCAGCAAGATCGTCGCATGTTATCCGCAGGCCAAGCACGGGCAGATGCAAGCAGCCAAAATATCGCATCAGCTCGTCAAAGCGAGTTAGCGGTATCGACAACGGAACTTGCTCAACTTACCGCAGGAAGAAATCAGGCTTTCGCCGGCTTTAAGCGAGAATTGGAAACAGATCCTTTATACAAATCCAAAGAAAACGATACCGGCATCTTTGCTGATATGATGCATCTTGAGACGTTTCTGCAAAATCCCAAGACCGGCATCGTCGCTGCAGGCTTTATGCGTACGATTGAGCTGCTCATATTCTTAGCAGAAATGTCGGCAGTCTTAGGGGCTATGCTGAGATCGCCTACGAAGTCAGAGATGCGTGATGCCAAATTGAGAGCTGGTGCATTGGGACAAATTGAGCGTGAAGTCATGGCTGAATTGGAAGAGATCATACCCATGCGTAAACGCTTATTAGCCATGGCTGCAACAGCATGGGAGAAGATGGGCGCATTCTACCGTCCCGAAGAAGGACCACAAAGACCCGGAAAAGCTGGACCAGAGAGACCTGGAGCTTCAGCAGGCTATGCACCTCAGGGCTAATAAACTCAAATGAGGTCTTAAATTTTTTCGATGAGTTTAGCCAAGGCTGCTTCTGCCGTGGCGAGTTCCGCGCATATCTTTTGATAGGCCGTATTGAGATGAGCGAGATGTTTTGCATCCTCACCCTGCTCAAAATTCTGCGCTATATCGCCTTCTAATATATGCTTACGCTGTATCATTTCTGTGATAGCGGCTTCGAGTTTTTCTGCATCTTGCTCTACATCACCAGCAGTATCTTCAGCTCCAGACAAGTTAGCACGTTTATTTTCACGTGACGTTTGGCGCAATTTTTTGCGCTCTTCGCGGCGTTGTTTAATAACCAACTCACGATAGGCATCAAGATCATCATCAAAGGGCTTACAGGTACTATCTGCAACGAGCCATAATTGCTCAGCCACACATTGAACCAAATGCGTATCGTGGCTAACAATAATAACAGCGCCGGTATAGTCATTAAGAGCCTGTATCAGGGCTTGACGGGCATCCATATCCAAATGGTTGGTTGGCTCGTCAAGCAGCATGATATGTGGTTGATCAAAACTCATCATACAAAAGAGAAGGCGTGCCTTCTCACCACCCGATAGACCGCCAATTAAAGTGTCTGCCTTGCTCTTCGTAAAACCAAAGCGGCTTAACATAGCGCGCACCTTAACTTCAGACGGCTCATCCATGGCAGCGCGCAAGGCCTCAAAAGGCGTTAGATCAACATCTAACTCATCTGTCTGAAACTGCGCGAAATATCCAACCTTCAACTGACCAGATTTAAAGATTGTGCCGGATTGTGGCTTTAAGCGGCCCGATAAGATTTTAACGAGTGTCGATTTACCGTTACCGTTAGCGCCCAATAAGGCAATACGGTCCTGAGGATTGATCGAAAGATTAAGTCCACGCAAAATCGGCTGTCCTTCGATGTAACCTGCATCGACATGATCAAGCCTGATCATAGGAGGCTTCATTTCTTTAGGCTGTGGGAATGAAAAGGCTGTGACACGCTCAGCAATGACAGCATCCACAATATCCATGCGCTCAATAGCTTTAAGACGACTTTGCGCTTGGCGTGCTTTGGCAGCGGACGCACGAAAACGATCAACAAACTTCATCAAATGCGCTTTCTGCGCCATTTGCTTTTCATGCAAAGATTGTTGGTTCATCAGTTTTTGGGCGCGCTCACGCTCGAACTGATCATAGGTTCCGGTATAAAGCGTAAGTTTCTGGTTCTCGAGATGCAGAATATGATCAACAGTCTTATTAAGAATATCTCTGTCGTGACTAATGACGATCAAGGTCTGACTGTAACGCATCATAAAGTTTTCAAGCCAAACCAGGGATTCAAAATCCAAATGGTTGGTTGGCTCGTCAAGTAAAAGGACATTAGGTTGCAAAAAAAGAGCCGCCGCCAAAGCTACGCGCGCGCGCCAACCACCCGAGAAAGAAGAAATGGCACTATTTTGTGCCGCATCACTAAAACCAAGACCTGCAAGAATAGATGCAGCACGCGAAGGTGCATCATAGGCACCGATCTCATTGAGCCGATCGTAGATATAGCCAATGCGATCTAAATCTTCAGTTGTCTCGGCTTCTTTAAGGAGAGCTGCGCGCTCCTTATCAGCTGCCAACACTACATCCAGAATAGTTGTTTCATCATCCGGCAAATCCTGACGAACCATGCCAAGACTGGCCCCTTTGATGAAGGCAACATCACCACCATCAGCTGCAATATCGCCCGCAATGATCTTAAAGAGGGTTGTTTTGCCAGCACCATTGGGGCCGACAAGCCCCACACGCCAACCAGCTGGAATATTGACTGAAACATTATCAAGCAGTGTACGTCCGCCAACGCGGTAAGACAGGCTCTGAAGGGAGAGCATAGTTAATACTTATCTTTCTTCAAATCGGTTCAAAATCGGCCCTGCGGTATAACCGGCCCCGCCTCATCGCGCTAGTGTTATTATCAGCACTAGCCGCAAAAGCTCTAATCAGAAAACCTCATTTATCAATGCTAAATAGCAAACTTTAACAATAAGATTTCACTGCAACCGCTATTATGGTTACTCTATCAACGTAAAGATATTATCTGGTTTGGCTCTGTGATGTTTTCTGAAACTCCAAGGTTCACAAGACCTAATCAACATGTAGCCATTTCGGTGCTCATTATTTTGGGTGCCGTCATCTTAATGTTGCCAGCCATATTCAACGGCTTTCCATTTGTTTTCCAAGATTCCGCTGATTACTTAATATTTACACCGCGACTTTATCGCAGTCCTTTTTATGGGCTGTTAATTTCTTTTTTTCATTTAAATCAATTTATTTGGGCGCCAATAATTGCTCAAGCATTAATTGGCAGTCATCTGATCTATGTAATGGTAAAAATTCAAAATATCTCACGAGTTAAAAGAACCTTCTTACTACTCGTGTCCTTACTAACAGTTGCATCTCCTCTGCCATATTTTGTGGGCTTTGTTATGCCTGATATTTTTACTGCCTATATGTTTGTGGTTTTGTATTTGATTGGATTTTACTTCCTCACCTTTCCAATCATTACTCGAATCTACTTTTTGTTGCTTGCCTGCGTTTCTATAGCCGCACATTTATCTCACTTAGCCATGGCAATCGGCATAGTATTTCTATTTATTCCCTTGGCTTACTGGGGTGGTCGTTCATGGCAAAACATTCGAATGCACACAGCATTTCTGCTACTACCTATTTTATTAACTGCATGTGCCTATTTATCTTTCAATTATTTTGCATTTCACAGCACCTCATTGTCGCCAGCAGGACAAACGTTCTTCCTTGCCAATCTCATTGAACATGGACCTGCACATGAATATTTACAAACAGCATGTCCAAAAGCAGGTTATAAAATTTGCACTAAGGTTGATCAACTACCAGTGAAAGCTGAAGATTTCCTTTGGAAAGAAGGTTACCTAAATGAGCTAGGAGGGTTTAGCGAAATGGCGGCAGAATCTCGCGCCGTTACATTTGCTGTTGTTAAAGAGCACCCAAAAGAAGTGATAACTATGATGTTCCAAAATTTTGCTGAAGGCTTAAATACTCACAAACCTGCCGCAGAGTTGGCGCCTCACTTTTTCCCCACTTGGACATCAATTTTTACTGTATTGAATCAGAAATTTGGTCCCGATGCATTAAGCGGCTTTGAACAAAGCACACAAATGAAAGATCAAATTAATCACGTCCTTATAGAAAGCATAGATGAAGTTATAATTCCCACATCTTTTATTCTTCTAGTGATCTTGGGATTGTATGCGGCTATACGTCGCCGTCGTGATTTAACAATTCTTACCGTCTTTATTATTTGCTCTGTATTGGGCAATACATTGTTATGCGTAACTGTTTCAGGCATTCATGATCGCTATCAGGCAAGAGTTAGTTGGCTATTAGTCATGACGGCTTTTCTTGTAGTATTGTCTCTATTAGCCGACAAGAAATTAAAGATGCGCAACCCACTCACGCTTTCTTAGAATTGTTATGCAAGTCGCTATTCTCTTCTGGATCTATAAAAACGTTGATGTCTGCTTTAATCGCGCACAACTTCTACGCAAGCAAAATCCACAACTCAAAATCTATGGCTTGTTTGGTGGGGAGCACAAAGATGCGGCTTTATTTGAAGAAAGTTTAAAGCCTTATTTAGATGATTTTTATGTTTACCCCGAAGATAAGTCTTCAGAGTGGAAATGGCTTCATGGCGATTTAATGTTGGTCAAATGGTTTGAACAACGCGGTTGTTCGCTGCCTTGGGATACCATTCTCATTGCTCAATGGGACATGGTTATGTTGGCGCCCGTTAGCCAACTCTTATCATCCCTGAAGTTTGATCAATTGATGCTGCCAGGCTTACGCCCCATAAGCGATGTTGAAAACTGGTGGTATTGGGTAAGAAAAGATTCAAATGTTAGATCTGATTATGAAAAATTTTGTTCAGCGCTAGTCGAACAATTTCCTTCTTCACCACTCTGCTGCAATTTTATAACGGCCGCCCTACCGCGTCGTTTTCTAGAGCGCTACCAGCACATTGAACAGCCTGAGATAGGTTTTCTGGAATATAAAATTCCTATCTATGCCCAGATATGGGGCTTTTCCTTTTGCATAGATCACCCCTTTAATCCCGCATGGCTACATGAAAAGCATCACAATCGGATCGAGCGCGCACTTTTGACGTTTCATGCAGAAAAACGACCAATTTACACGTGGACTCTTCTGCTGAATGCTTTGCTGCCTTGGGGCAAGAGGGTTTTTCACCCCTACACCAAGCTTTTACCTCAATTGTTACGCGGCTAATTTATAGCGCTTTTTTTGCTATAAAGATGTTCGCCACTTTTGATCAACTCATCAATGAACGACGCGTCTTTTAAATATTGCAGTAAATGATTTCTCATCTGCTCTATTCCGATCTGCTCACGCAGACGTTTATACCAAACATGAAAGACCCGAAATTTGCGTGTCGCATGATAGTAAAAGACGACTTCCGCATAAGCCCGTGATGGAACGTAGAGCACATCAAGCATGGGAAGTATCTCTTCCATCTCCACATCATCCATATGCCGCCAAAAATTAAAAATGCCATGGAAACCAAAAGTGGGCTGATCAGGCTTATGGCGTTCATAAGAAAATTTATCGGCCACTTCTTCGGGAGCAATTTTTATAGCGTGTGTTTTTTCTAAGTAATCGCGGGCTGTATGACAAATGAAAGTATCATCGACATATTGCCCTGTCGGCGGCAATGGCATTTCGGCAGTAATGTTGAGAAGTTTTTTAGAACGCAAAGAAAAGCCGCTATTGCCAACTCGTTTTCCAGCGGGCTGCCAAGGCCATTTAGCTCCTATGTAATCATAATTGAGAAATTCGTTTGTCCAGGCAGAAGGCTCAACAATGAAACTGTCATATTGAACGAGAAGATTAAAATTAGATGGTGTGTATTTGGCTAGATCACGGCACACGATAGGGGCGTAATCAATGCCCGTGAAGGGTGGAACAACCTCAACTCGAAAAGGAGCCTTAACTGGCTCGCTTGAAATCAGTACGACATCGGCAAAAGAACAATGCTCAAGGCATTTATTCATAGCCCGAACAGTGAGCTCATGATTGATGGCTGTGACAGCGCATAAAGTTACATCAGGCAGGGGAAGAGGCATTCATTGTCCTTAGGAAGACAAAGGTGTAACTTATTGGTAAGAATGACTTATTCTTTCATGCTTCTCTTGTCAAATCTATGCTCCTCTTATGAAAACGAAAAACAAACCCTTCGCCATGATGCAAAAGGCCGTCAGCTTTCATAAGCAAGGGCATATGGAAGATGCTGAGCAGTCTTATCAGCAGGTTTTAAAAGATGACCCCAAGCATATTGATGCATTACGTCTTTTGGGTGCGCTCTACGTACAATGGAAAAAAATGGATAGTGCAATTGAGTATTTTGAAAAAGCACTCCATGTCAAACCTGATCATACAGAAGTGCGCAATAATCTAGGCATCGCTTTATTCAGCCAAGGCAATGCTCTGCGTAAAGCTGGCCAGTCTATAGAAGCCTCTCAGCTATATGAACGCCTGGTCAAGCTACATCCCAATGACGTAAATCTACGTAATAATCTTGGTACTATTTTTCATGATATGGCAAAATTTGATGAAGCCATGGAGCAATATGAAATAGCTTTGCAGATTGAACCAAACTCTGCGGATGCCTTAGTCAATCGTGCTGGGCTTTTGGTCGAATTAAATCGTCCCGATGAAGCGTGCAGAGGCTATGAGCAAGCTTTAAAAATCAACCCAAACTCAGCCGATGCAAAATGGGGCAAGTCATTAGCCATGCTCATGCTAGGTGATTATGAGAATGGTTGGAAACTGTATGAAGCGCGCTTTGAGCGCAACCCGATAACACACCCCCTCCTCACTCAAAACAAACGCTGGGATGGTTGTCCTCTCGAGGGCAAACGTCTTCTCATATGGGGAGAACAGGGTTTTGGAGATGTGCTGCAATTTATCCGCTATGCCGCATTGTGCAAAGAAAAGGGTGGCTTCATCATTGTCCAATGTCGCGCACCTCTTGTGAGGTTACTGCAAAATTGCCCTTACATTGATGAAGTCGTAACCGAAGCCACGCTTTTTGACTATCATATTCCCATTATGAGCTTGCCGTTTTTGTTTGGCACGACCCTCAATACGATACCCAGCACCACCCCTTATCTCACCGTAAGTGATGAGGCGCGTCTTAAATGGGCATCACGCTTTGCTGGTAGCGTTGGTTTAAAGGTAGGATTGGTTTGGGCAGGTAACCCACGTAAAAATCTTATAGAAGCTCACGCTACCGACCGCCAGAGAAGCATAAACCTCAGCATGATGAAGCCGCTTTTGGATCTACCCTCATGCCAATTTTATAATCTCCAGAAAGATGAAGCATCAGCTGAAATCATGCGAAATGGCCTCCAATCGCGTTTGATCAATTATATGCCTGGTGTTGAAGATTTTATGGACACGGCAGCCATCATTGAAAATCTTGATCTTGTCATTTCAGTCGACACATCTGTTGTGCATTTAGCTGGCGGTCTCGGCAAAGAAGTATGGGTATTGTCACGCTTTGGAGGTTGCTGGCGCTGGCTGCGCAATCAGGAAACGAACCCCTGGTATCCAACAGTACGGATTTTTAGTCAGCCCTCACCTGGTGATTGGGATGGCTGCCTTCAAACCGTCAAAAAAGCACTTATGGATAAAATAAAATAAACTTATTTTACCCAACCCTCAGCCAACCGACGTTTCTCCTTAGGGCGAAGTTGCTTGATAGCATATTCCAGCTTGCTGGCTTCAGAACGGTTCTTACAAACTGTGCTGGCTATAATGTGTGAAGGCTTATTACGTCGTGTAAATTTTGCACCCCGGCCCGATACATGCCGCTGAAAGCGTGCTTCGAGATTGGTTGTGATGCCTGTATAAATGCGGCCATCACTACACTCCAACATATAAACAAACCAAATTAGATTGGTCTTTTTACTTTTCAGTTTTTTAGCGCGTATTTTTACAACCATATTGACCCAGAGCCGACATTCCAACTGCCTGATCTTTAGTATCACTCAGATTGTAGAAATAAAAAAGAGAGCCTTTCAGCTCCCCTCTTCATTCTTTAAAGCCTAAACAGTCTTAGCTTTTTGGATTCGAAGCTTGATTCGTATTTGGGTTATTCGATTCTTCTTTTTTTGCTGCATCAGCAGCGGCTTTACCTGCAGCTGAATTGTCTTGTGGCTTTGCATCAGCGGGTGTCTTTTGTTCAGGCTGCGTGGCTGCATTTGATTGTGTTGTCATGTAAAAGTACCTCTTTAAATATACGACAAGAATTTGCCGAACACTCTATATGGTGACGAGATACGAAATTACAAGGCATCAACTAAAGAAGTATTCATCTTCCGTGAGCCGCCTTCCACATATCATCCTTATGCGGACTTCGAAGCCGTTAGCTTGACGCTGCTTTGCGATTACCATTGCTGGCTTTTTTGCCTATAGCTTGCCCAGCTTTCTTCGCTAATTCTTTATCAGCCTTGTACATTTCTGAAATGGCCGCATCGAGCGCACGTTTAGCAATTTCTGGCGAATGATTAAACTCATTGCGTAATTCACCCCAAACTTGATCTACAAGTGCACGGGTGCGCGGCATAAAGACAAAATCTTTTGGTAGAGCGAGTGATTTCGTGAAAGATTTCTTGAGTGATTTTTTGACTGCTTTTTTGACAGTTCTTTTTGCCAGTTTTTTGGTGAGTTGTTTTGCCATAGCACTATTCCTTTTGATTGAGACAAGACCAGGCTCACAGAAGCGCATAGTACTGTAAGTTTTCGATATGGTTATCTAGCAAAGGAAAACCGCGCACCCCTGAGGGGGCGCGCGGTTAGGAGGAACTCTCAAGCTACTTATGGAACTGCAAATTTTGCGGTGCTGCCATCAGTTGTAAATTTAACGGCCTTACCTTTATAGAATGAGGCCCCAGGTGAAACCGATTGGCCATAGCCTTTACGGAATAAATCAACAGATTTTTTACCATCCTTGTAAACGACATGAAAGACACCAAGTGCGACATATTTTTGTTCAGTCGCCTTATAGCCGTCCAGGCGCAACTCAACAGAATTTGGCTTTACATTTGATGGCAGAGTGAATGTATAGGTTCCAACCTGGCCAAAATGTCCATCAGCCCTTACGACAGCCACTCCAACAGGCTGGCCATCCACGTAGAGCACAATTTTGGGCGTGCCCTGTTGTCGTGCATTGGCCTTGATCGTGATGGTCTGCGTTCCTACGACAGGTGTTGTAGCAGGAGTTGGTTGATTAGAAGCGTCGGGCTTAGGCAGTGTTGATCCAGTGCCAGGTGTTGACGGCGTTTGCACCAAAGCAGTGCATTGGATGGTCTTGCCGCCATTTGATCCCTGGCATCCCCATGACCAAGGGCCAGAACCTGTGAGAGCCATCTGCGTACCAGCTGCACAGAAGTTGGTTGTGGGAGCAGCTGTAAACTGCGCGCCTGAGGATGATCCGCAGACCCCATTAATCACAGGGCGTGGCAGAGCATAAGCACCAAGATCAATTAAATTAGCTACGCGTGGCGTGCCAACGATATCCACCAAAGGTGCGAGATCCGCAACACCAGTTGCAATTGCCGGCGTATCCTTACGAAGCGTGAGATCATATTGTTTTTTCACAGTGTCATAGAC
>JBASWO010000065.1:0-2008 GCA_049276515.1 Alphaproteobacteria bacterium | reverse complement strand
GTCATGATCATCCGTCGCTCGCGCGCGGCGCTTCTCGCCGCGACGGCTCTCTCGCTTCCGCTGGCGCTCTCGCCCGTCCTGGTCGCGCCCGCTTCGGCCCAGTGGATCGTCTACGACCCGACCAACTACGCACAGAACGTGCTGCAGGCGGCGCGCGCGCTGGAGCAGATCAACAACCAGATCACCTCGCTTCAGAACGAGGCGCAGATGCTGATCAACCAGGCCCGCAATCTCGCGAGCCTGCCGTATTCGTCGTTGCAGCGCCTGCAGCAGTCCATTCAGCGCACCCAGCAGCTCCTCGGCCAGGCGCAGAATATCGCCTTCGACGTTCAGCAGATCGACCAGGCGTTTCAGACGACCTACGGCAATGCCTCGCTGTCTGCGTCCGACCAGCAATTGATCGCCGATGCGCGCACGCGCTGGCACAACACGGTAGGCGGCTTGCAGGACGCGATGCGTGTCCAAGCCAGCGTAGTTGGCAATCTCGACACCAACCGCGCCGAGATGTCGGCGCTCATTGGCCAAAGCCAGGGCGCGACCGGAGCACTGCAGGCGACGCAGGCCGGCAACCAGATCCTCGCGCTCCAGGCGCAGCAGCTTGCCGACCTCACCGCCGTCGTGGCGGCCGATGGACGCGCACGCGCTCTTGCCGATGCCGAGCGCGCGGCCGCGGCCGAACAGGGCCGCGAGCAGCGCCGGCGCTTTCTGACCCCCGGCGCCGGCTATCAGCCGGGCAACGCCAGCATGTTCCCGGGCAGCGGCAATTGACGGGGGCACTCGTGGACCCCAAGACCCTCGCTCGCATCGGCGCAATCGCGTTCGTCGCCATCGCCATCACCGCGACGGTTATCGAACTGAGCCGGAAGGAGGAACGGCAAGAGTCAGCGCCGTCGCGGCCGCCGGCGCAGGCAGGTGCCACGGACCCGCTGCGAGAGGAGCTGTTCCGCTGCCAGAGCCTTGGCGAGGCCGGCCCGCGCGATCCCGCGTGCCTGCGCGCCTGGGCGGAGAGCCGCCGGCGCTTCCTGACACCGAGCACGACAGGCCTGCAGACCGGGTCCGGGTTGCCGGGCTCCAGTGGAGAGACGCGCAGCCGCGGCGCCTCGCCAGGCGGCGAGTAGCATCATGGGCGGCACGGGCGTCATTGACCATTTCCTCGAGGTCTTCACCCGCTACATCGATTCCGGGTTCGGTCTGCTCGGCGGCGAGGTCGCATTCATCGCGACCACTCTGATCGTCATCGACGTGACGCTGGCCGCCCTGTTCTGGAGCTGGGGCGCTGACGACGACATCATCGCGCGCCTGGTCAAGAAGACGCTGTTCGTCGGCGTCTTCGCCTACATCATCGGCAACTGGAACAATCTCGCGCGCATCGTCTTCGAGAGCTTCGCCGGTCTTGGCCTGAAGGCCTCCGGCACCGGCTTCACGACGGCGGATCTGCTTCGCCCCGGCAAGGTCGCGCAGACTGGCCTCGATGCCGGGCGGCCGCTGCTCGACTCGATTTCCAGCCTGATGGGCTACTGGTCGTTTTTCGAGAATTTCATCCAGATCGCCTGCATGTTCCTCGCCTGGGCGCTGGTGCTGCTCGCCTTCTTCATTCTCGCCGTCCAGCTCTTCGTCACCCTGATCGAATTCAAGCTGACAACGCTCGCCGGTTTCGTGCTCATTCCCTTCGGCCTCTTCGGCAAGAGCGCCTTCATGGCCGAGCGCGTCCTCGGCAATATCATCTCCTCCGGCATCAAGGTCCTGGTGCTGGCCGTGATCATCGGCATCGGCTCGACGCTGTTCTCCGAATTCACCGCCGGCTTCGGTGGAGCCAATCCGACCATCGACGACGCCATGGCGATCGTGCTCGCCGCGCTGTCGCTACTCGGCCTCGGAATCTTCGGTCCCGGCATCGCCAACGGCCTCGTCTCGGGCGGGCCTCAGCTCGGCGCCGGCGCGGCGGTCGGCACTGGCCTTGCCGCCGGCGGCATGGTCGCAGCCGGAGGAGCCGCTCTCGGCGCAGCAG
>JBASWO010000064.1:0-6392 GCA_049276515.1 Alphaproteobacteria bacterium | reverse complement strand
GTTACTTGTCTTGCCATAGTCGTTTCTCCTCAGTTAGCGCAGAAACGATGACAAAATATGAGGGGAGAGCGGTATTTGCGCAGGCCTTTCCCAAAAATCCGGGCGGCGGCACAAAAATCGGTCCCCTAGCCTTTGCAATCGTTATCGCAGTTGTTCATCTGACCAAGCCTCCAGGGGTGCTTGATCACGGAGAGCTCAATAGCAAGGCGGGTATGGTTTTGGCAAGCTTTAAGGCAATCATTTTAACCATGATGTTTTTTAGCATCTGTATATAATTCACCTATCGTCATGATTCGATTAAAGACTTTTGCCCTACCGGTCACATTATTGACCCTCTTTAGCGCTACTGGCGACAGCCTTGTGTCGCGCCCTTCAAGCGACCTCATCAATCCACAAAGATTTACATTTGAGCTGTGGCAGGAAAATATTTTTGGTGGCGTTGCCGCTCACACCTTTCTTGTTGCTAGCGATCATAAAACGAACACCCGTGTCTTTTATGAAGGGCTCGCAACGGATCGTAAAACCGGGGATGATGCCTCTATAGGCTTTGCTGAGCGAGATGATGTTCGCATTTATGGTGACATGCAAATGCGCAGCCTTAATTCAAGTCGAATAGCCCTTCTCTATCAAACAAATGATCCAATTGAGGCTGCAAAAAAAGTACAGATCATTAACGCGGCTGCCTACACAATCGATCGAGGGCGTCACCCTTACTCTCTTTTTACGCATTCACCATTTGGTAGAAATTATTACAAGGTCAATTCGCGTTCCAAACCACGGCTAACTTTTAACTCAAACTCTGTAACGAGAACTTTGGTCGATGAAGCTGGTTTTGATCTGTCTCACATCAGATTGAGGGCCATTATTACTCCGGGCTGGAATACCCCTATCCCTTTACCCGCTTCTTACCGCACGGTTGTGGCCGAAACGGCTCAAAAAGCAAAAGCAGATCCATCGGTTATTATAACGAGCCTTAGTCATATGACTCAGCGCCGCATTCGCTATGTTAATAGCGATGCGCCGTCCAATAGCATCAATTTCCTTGTGAAAGCTGATAGTGTTTTTAGACCCCGGCCAAAGCCTGTAGTCGTAATCGCGACCCAAACCGCAAAACCCTAAGACTTAGCCAAAGAGACTAGAGACAGAACGCTCTTGGCTAATACGCACAATGGCTTCAGCCATAAGAGGTGCGATGCTGATGGGTTTGATTTTTTTGGAACCTGTTACAGCTGGGGTTGCTGCAATAGAGTCTGTTGCCACAAGATGTGTCAGAGGTGAGGCTTCAATACGAGCTACCGCTTCACCCGAGAAAACACCATGCGTAACATAAGCGCTCACTGACTTTGCGCCTGCGTCTTTGAGGGCTTTCGCTGCATTACAGAGTGTACCGGCACTATCGACGATATCATCAACCATGATGCAATCACGGCCTTCGACTTCACCGATGATGTTCATCACCTCAGATTCACCGGCTTTTTCGCGACGCTTATCAATAATGGCGAGATCAGCATCCAAGCGTTTAGCAAGAGCCCGTGCACGCACCACACCACCGACGTCAGGCGAGATAATGGTTAAGCCTTGAGGCAATTTGCCATGCACAGACAATGTATCGCGGATATGACGCACGAAAACGGGTGCTACATAGAGATTATCAACAGGAATATCGAAAAAGCCCTGAATTTGGCCGGCATGTAGATCCAGTGTGAGCACACGATGTGCACCAGCAACTGTAATCAAATTGGCGACCAGCTTGGCTGTAATAGGTGTACGTGGACCTGTTTTACGGTCTTGTCTTGCATAACCATAGTAAGGAATGACAGCTGTGATGCGGCGTGCGCTTGAGCGACGCAAAGCATCGATGGTGATCAAAAGCTCCATCAAGCTATCGTTTGTAGGATAGGAGGTGGGCTGAATGACAAAGGTGTCTTCGCCGCGGACATTCTCAGTCACTTCAACAAAGACTTCCATATCGGCGAAATGACGGATGCTGGCTTGCGCTAAAGGTAGACCGAGATTTTGCGCAATGGCTTCGGCTAGAGGACGGTTGCTGTTGCCGGCAATCAATTTCATTCGCGAACCCTCTTCTAATCCAGGACATGAAGTCCTGCTTAAAAATGACCTAATATCATCGGTTTAATGCTGGCGTGGATATATCAGTCCCACCGGTCGGTGTAAATAAGAGAGAAGAAGTTACCTGTTTGAAGCTAAAAGCGCTGATATGGTTAAGGTTGAGACCCCACCTATATATAGACACGTCCCCGCTTCGCAGCGAATGGTGCTGCCGCTATAGGGGCAGGCATAAAATCTGCTCCATCTTTTTTCCGCCGTAATTCGCTTGACCCTTTATCCACAGGCAGCTATGAGTCGCGCCCTTGAACAAAATGCACAAAACGGAAGACTAAGGTACCCGAAGAATGGCTACACATAAATCATCAGAAAAGCGCGCTCGCCAGACGATCAAAAAGAACGAGATCAATCGCGTTCGCCGCGCCAATATCCAGAGTTTGGTTAAAGCTGTTGAAACAGCTGTTGCAAATAAAGATGCAGAAGGCGCTCAGAAGGCACAACGTGCCGCTGAAGCAGCTTTAGCACGCGGCGCAGGTCGCACCATGCATTGGAAAACAGCTTCACGCAAAGCATCGCGCTTATCAGCACGCGTTAAGTCACTGAAAAAAGCGAAGTAAGTAGACGATCCTAAAGTGCTTGATGAGGAGTCATCGCGAAGACGATGATTCATAGTCCTCACAGATAAAAATAAAAAATTTTAGACCGCACATTCAACATACCGATGTGCGGTTTTTTATTTGCGCAAGAAAAATTTTTCAAAAAAATTTTTGCGCAATGTTTTTTATATTTTTTTTATCGTTCACGCTTCAGTCTCTGGACAAGTCTGATGCATTTGATCTATGGTCTTTTTTCAACACGATGTTGTTTCAACTGTGATGATGGATTAAGGCAAATGCTCATGCATAAAGCACAACATATTCCGCCGCATCATTACGCAAACAACCGCATCGTTTTAATCTCAACCAGTTCCTGAACAAAAATCAAAAGACCAAGAGGCAAGAACCTCACAGCTTCTTGCCCTTAAGTGTTCTGTTGTTTTTTTAAAGCGAGACAATTTGAAAGATGGAGTTCAAATGAAGGCGCAAGCAGTACTAATGCAGGATGAGAATTTTTCCGATGCGAAAACAATCGAACCGCAGGCTGCTTGGCAGCAATTGCGCACGATGCTGCGTGACCGTTTTGGTGAAACAGCATTCCGTCGTTGGCTAGAACCTGTGACAGGTTCTGTTGAAACGACAGATGAAGGTGCTGCGCTTATTTTGTCTCTCCCCACACGTTTTATGCGCGACTGGGTAGAGGGCCATTACGGCGATACAATCCGTACGATGTGGCGCCAAATTGCAACGCACGGACGCGTTGATTTCACTGTTGTTTCACCTCTCAATAAGTCATCTGAAGCCAAACCTGCTGAAACGCAAGAAAACGCGCCACTTCCTGCTTCTCTTATCAATGATGATATGACGGCAAGCACGCTGATGAATCCTCAGCATTCTTCAGCACCTGAACTTGATCCACGCTTCACCTTTGAGAATTTCGTCGTTGGTAAATCAAATGAATTGGCTTACGCAGCAGCTCGCCGTGTTGCCGATACAGAAAACCCAACCTTCAATCCACTCTTCCTCTATGGTGGTGTTGGTTTAGGCAAAACCCATTTGATGCATGCCATTGCTTGGCACATCCGTAAAAATTATCCGAACCGCCGCGTCATTTACATGTCAGCGGAAAAGTTCATGTACCAATTTGTTCGCGCCTTACGTTACAAAGATACAGTCGCTTTCAAAGATCAATTCCGTTCGGTTGATGTTTTGATGATCGATGATGTTCAGTTTATCAGTGGCAAGGACACAACGCAGGAAGAATTTTTCCATACCTTCAATGCGCTTGTTGATCGCAACCGTCAGGTCATTATTTCAGCTGATAAATCACCGCAAGATCTCGACCGTATGGAAGAGCGTCTTCGCTCACGCCTTGGCTGGGGTCTCGTCGCTGATCTTCATCCCGTTACCTATGAACTTCGTCTTGGCATCTTGCATGCTAAGTCTGAAAAAATAGGCTGCGCGGTTCCTGATAAAGTTTTGGAATTCTTGGCTCATAAGATCACATCCAATGTTCGTGAATTGGAAGGTGCTTTGAACCGTATTGCTGCCCACGCCAATCTCGTTGGTCGCACGATATCCCTTGAAATGACCCAGGAAGTTCTGGCTGACCTACTTCGCTCAAGTGAGCGCCGTATAACGATCGATGAAATTCAAAAGAAGGTCGCCGAGCACTACAATATCCGCGTGGCTGATATGCATTCCGCACGTCGTGCGCGCCAAGTGTCCCGCCCCCGGCAAGTGGCTATGTACCTTGCCAAGCAGCTCACCCCACGCTCCTTGCCTGAAATTGGCCGCAAATTTGGCGGTCGCGATCACACCACAGTCATTCATGCTGTGCGTAAAATCGAAGAGCTTTCGGCTTACGATCCCGCTTTCCGTGAGGATGTGGAATTGCTACGCCGTCTTCTGCAAGGCTAATAACGGGATGGGCTAGCCAGCCCTTAGATTCTCTGCTATCTCCTTGAAAGCGCCCGATTCTTTGGTTTCTTTTGCTTTTGAGGCTTTGCTCGTATGAAATTCACGCTGGAACGCGCCGCACTTTTGAAGAGCCTAGGCCATGTGCAGAGCGTGGTTGAACGCCGCAATACTATTCCTATTCTCGCTAATGTTCTGATCCGCGCTTCAGGCGAAGAAGTTTCTTTCGCAGCGACAGATATGGAAATTGAGATCAACGAAACCGTACCTGGTAAAGTTGGTAAACCTGGCGCCGTCACAGCACCCGCTCATACCCTTTATGAAATTGTCCGCAAACTACCAGAAGGTGCGCAAGTTGAATTGTCGGCTGCTAACGCTAATCAGCTAACCCTGTCGTCAGGTCGTTCGCATTTCAAACTGGGCTGCCTGCCCGTTGAAGACTTCCCTAAAATGCCTGAAGGCGATTTAAAGCATAAATTTGCTTTATCGTCGGAAGATCTCCGCACCTTGATCGACCGCACACGCTTTGCGATGTCGACAGAAGAAACGCGTTATTACCTCAATGGTATTTATCTCCATACCGCTAAGACAAAAAATGTTGAAGTTTTGCGCGCTGTAGCGACTGACGGCCATCGTCTTGCTCGCGTTGAAATGCCGGCACCATCAGGCGCTAAAGGCATTCCTGGCATTATTTTGCCGCGCAAAACGGTTGGCGAAGTCCGCAAATTGATTGAAGAAAGCCCTGGCGATATTGAGATTGCACTCTCAGAAGCCAAAGTTCGCTTTACCTTTGATGGTGTTGTGATCACATCCAAGCTTATCGATGGCACTTTCCCTGACTATGAGCGCGTCATCCCAAGCGGTAATGACAAGAGCATGGAAGTTGATGCACGGGTCTTTGCTAACGCTGCTGATCGTGTTGCAACAATTTCATCCGAGAAATCGCGCGCTGTAAAACTCAGTTTGACGCCTGGTCATTTGGTTTTATCTGCAAACTCACCCGAAGCTGGAAGTGCTACAGAAGAGCTTGAAGTCAAATATGATGGCGCTCTTTTGGATATTGGCTTTAATGCCCGCTATCTGCTCGACATCATGCAGCAGCTAGAAGGTGAAGGTGCGAGGTTTCATTTAGCCGATGCAACAGCACCAGCTATTATTCAAGATGTTGCGGATGCAAGTGCGCTTTATGTGATCATGCCGATGCGGGTTTAATAACTCGCATTTTAGAGACCATGTAAGACGACGTATTCACCGCCTCTAATCCCTTGAATCTCCATACGGTTTCCATCGCATTGAAAGCTGGGAATTGTTTACTATATGTTTATCCCGATCATGGAAAATGTCGTCTTCCAGCGTTTTTTCCGCTATGGTCATATTACTGCCATAACTTCATGGCCCTCTCGTCTCTGAAAGGCGCGAATTTTGAATAACACATATAAAAACGTCGTTCTTCTTATTGTCATTGGCGCCTTATTGGTCCTGTTGTTCAACATGTTCCAAGGGCCCGCCACTGCCCCGCAACAAGCGATGATGCCTTTCAGCGAATTCATGTCACGTGTTGACGAAGGCAAAGTTGCTGATGTTGCCATTAAGGGTAACATCGTAAGCGGTCATTTGACGGAAGGCGGCACTACCTTTGCCACATATCTTCCTAACGACACATCTATTACTGATAAATTGCTAGCCAAGAATGTAAAAATTGTGGCGCAGCCTGATGATACAGGTCCTGGCTTCTGGGCGACGCTCCTCTCCTATTCACCCATCCTGATTATTTTTGCGATGTGGATTTTCTTTTTCCGTCAGATGCAGTCT
>JBASWO010000063.1:0-22841 GCA_049276515.1 Alphaproteobacteria bacterium | reverse complement strand
ATCTTCGCTGATGGGCCGCGGTGGTCGTGCATTTGAGCGCACTATTAATCAAGGCGTCTCAGATGCGTTGGTTGAGTTAGGATCGCCTGGAGAGATTCTATCGCAAATCCCATTGCCTGATGAAAAGCTTGCGCCTTCTGGCCCAGCACGCACCTTGGGCACGATGTACAATTTTAAAGAAATCGCTTTCCGTCTTCATGGTGCTCTCATAACGGCGCGAGCGGGTCTGAATATTTCACCAACGCCGCCAAAAGATATTCTTCCTCTTGGTGAGGCACCTAGAGCTAATGCTTCTTTTGCCATGCGTTTTATGTTGGCTGACTATCCTGGAGCAAAAAACGCTGAACAAAAGCCGACCAATCTTTCACTTGATGCTTTGTATGAGTTCGATCGGCAAGCTGCTTTAATAACGCAGCGAGTTTATGAGGCTATTCAAGACCCTTATCAGAAACTCATGCAGCATGCGACCGGTACGAAAAAGCTAACGGTTACACAAGGCGCATTGATCCGCGCTATTGCCGTGGCCACCAAAGATTGGCGTATGGCTTATCTGTATGAAAAAATTGGTGATGGGGACGGTCTTCTCTCTGCAGAAATGAAAACCAATGGTGCGGCTCGCTATCTCGTCGAACTTGGCTATAAGTTTTTGAATCCAGATGCTCCAACACCTGATGATGCAGCTTTATCAGCTTTTTTGATGGAAGATCGGGTGGGCTTGTATTTGGATAGGGCTCATTATGGCGATGATGGTCTTTTTCTTACTGCTGTAACGGGGGGAGAGTTGCGCTCTGTCATTCTATCAAACCAACCTAAACACACCTTTAGGCCATTAGGTGGCGAAGCCTATGAATTTGAGCCAGCATTGCGTGATCGTGCCACACGGCGCGCTACTGCAAAGATTGTTAGTGATCAGGTGCGCCAGTACGGCCTCTAATTCCTTTTTGGAACTTTAGCTGTTTCCCAATGCGCATAAAATTGCTGGCGATAAGACTCGGCAATATCAGCATTCTCAATGAGTACGACTTTCTTGGGAGGGCCCCACAGAAAAAGCGCATATTTATTGTCATAAATATAAGTAGGCGTGACAGGAAAAAATTCTTTTTTCATCCAGCGATAATGATGAAAGGGCTCAATAAAGTTAGTATCGCCTTCGCAAGATAAAAGTTTTGTTTTGATATTGTGTTTAATGCGCCGTTCAATCTCTTCCAAGATGCGCTTACCCTGATCGCGGAATTTGCGCTCGACAATTCCCGAGATCAGTAATTCCTTACCGGTGCCAGCTAGCGTATCAAATATATCCCGACATAAACGCAAAAGGGCATCATCGCCTTCAAAGATTTGTGTCTTCAGCACCGAGCTTTGTAATTTCACGCCGGGGCCATCTGTGAAAGCAACGCCGGCTTTCTCGAGCGCTTTTTCAATAGCATTCATCGTATCTAATTTTGGATTAGCGATACGGCGCTCAAGCGTATTGATCGAAGGTTTGGAAAGACCGGCTGCAGCGGCCAACTCTTCTTGTGTCCAATCAAGGAGGGCGCGTGCTGCTTTAATCTGCTCGATCGTTATCATCATGCCTCAAGGGGTTAGCTGACCCAGACATAGAATATATACGTAAAAAGCATAACATAAAATGAAAATAACTTATTATTTGCGATTTTTGCCCTTAAAAATGTTCTCAGGGACATCGTTATTCAGGGCTGATTATGTTGAAAACACATTTTTTAAAGACCGTTCTTATAAGTGCCGTCATTTCCATTGTAGCTACATATCTATGGGTTGGAAATGTGAGGGGTAGCGATAGAAAGCAAAGCGTTTACGAGCGCGTCATCAATTCTGGCATTTTGCGTTGTGGTTATTTTCCAGAAGCACCTTTCACGATCATCGATCCGAATACAGGCAAAAAATCTGGTATCGCCGTTGAGATCGCTGAAAAAATAGCAGATGAGCTTAACGTCAAGATTGAATGGGTAAGTGCCGAGAATTTCGGTGCGCTCACAGAAGACCTACGCAACGGACGGTATGATGCGATTTGCGCCTCAACTTTTAATATGCCAAGAGCAGGGCGTATCGATTACACCATTCCTTACGCCTATGTGCCGGTTTTTGCCTATACGCAAAAAGGACGCCAGGATTTTGATGGAAAACTTGATCAGTTAGATTGGTCGAAAATCTATTTAGCGGCTATCGATGGCGAAGGTCCTACAATTGCAGCGCAGAAGAGAATGCCCGATGCAAAATTTGTGGTTTTGCCACCGGCTTCGCAATTGGCTGAGTTGCTAACAACTGTGGTTGATAAAAAGGCGGATATGGCTTTTGTTATCCCAAGCATTTTCAAACAATTCGATCATTATAATCCTGGCAAGCTACAAAAAGTTGCCACCGATAAACCTTTCTATGTTTTCAATGTTGGCTTTGGTCTCAAGCCGGAAGAAGCTGGTCTTAAAAATGTTTTCGACTTTATCATTCGTAATATGATGACAAATGGCCAGCTTGAAGCTTTGTTTAAGAAATATGATCCAGATGGGCTGTTATTTCAGCCAGAGCCGCTTTATCAAATGACAGCTCTTAAATCGCCTTCGTAGCTTCTGTTAGCCATTTGACGGTCTCGGCATCAACTTGTGGGCGGATGCTTTCACGAACGCGAATATGATAATTATTGACCCAATCGCGCTCATCTTTCGTGAGCATATCCACTTCAATCAAACGGCGATCGATTGGAACAAGAGTGAGCGTCTCGAAGCCGAGCATCTTGCGCTCACTTGAGATATCAACTGTCTCAACAACAGCCTGCAAATTCTCAACACGAATACCGTATTGGCCAGCTTTGTAATAACCAGGTTCATTCGAGACCACCATGCCGGGCTTAAGGGGTACTTTATTGCGCTTTGAGATGCCCTGTGGTCCTTCATGCACACCTAAATAAGTGCCAACGCCATGACCTGTACCATGATTATAATCAAGACCAACGGCCCATAATGGTTGACGCGCTAAGACATCAAGATCTGCACCTGTAGTGCCTTCAGGAAAACGTATTGAGGCTAAAGCAATATGGCCTTTCAGTACGCGCGTAAAACGATCGCGCATCTCAGCTGTGGGTGCGCCAATCGAAATGGTTCTCGTCACATCTGTTGTGCCATCCAAATACTGGCCGCCACTATCGAGCAGATAAAGCTGACCATTTTCTAATTTACGATTAGAGACTTGCGTTGCTCTATAATGAACAATCGCGCCATGGCCACCCGCGCCAGAGATCGTATCAAAGCTAGGTCCTCTATAAAGATTATGAGCACTTCTAAATTCAGCGAGTTTTTCTTCGGCGCTGATTTCAGTAACCGTATCTGTCACGAGGGCTTTTTCCAGCCAAGCAAAGAATTTAACAAGCGCTGCACCATCACGGCGGTGCGCTGAGCGCATGCCTTCCAGCTCGATCTGATTTTTGCAGGCTTTAGGAAGAACGCAGAGATCTTCACCTAAATCCAATTGTACTTTGGCGGCTTTTAAGCGCTCTAAAATCCAGCTTGCGGCTTCTGTGGGATCAATGCGCACCGGTTGTTTTTCGTTGGCCAATTGATCAAGCGCATAAGGAAATTGTTTGGGATCTTCAATATCCACTTGCGATGTCAGGTGATCTTGTAAGCCACCCGTTACTTTACGGCCATCAACAAACCACTTCACCCGACTACTGGCGCGGATAATAGCAAAACTAAGAGGCAAAGGCGTATTGGGAACATCGCCGCCACGTATATTAAGGAGCCAGGCGATAGAGGCGGGATCGGTGATGACAGCAGCTGATAAATTCTTTCTCTGCAACTCGCTTGCGATCATCTCGCGCTTTTCAATATTACTCTTGCCGGCATAAATCATATCGTAAGCATAGATTGGCTCGGCAGGAAGGGCGGGTCGGTCATCCCAAATTTTATCAATGGGATTATGGGAAAGAGGAACAAGCTCAGCGCCCGTTTTGAGAAGGGCCTTGGTAAGGCGCTCGATCGTATCGGCTGTGTGTAACCAGGGATCAAAAGCAATCTTTTGACCTTTTGCGGTATTGGTTGCGAGCCAGGCTGAAGGTGCTGTCGCACCAACATCAAAAATAGTGAAAAGCTCATCCGAAATTTGCTGGCTGGCTTGCAATGTATAGCGGCCATCTGTGAAAAAAGCGGCCTTATCCTTCATAATCACCAGAAAAGCGGAAGATCCTGTGAAGCCAGAGAGAAAGCCAATGCGCTGAGCTGAGGCCGGCACATACTCACTTTGATATTCATCAGCCATAGGCACAAGAAAGCCGTCATAACCTAAATGGGACAGCTCAGCGCGTAAGGCATTAAGGCGGGAAGCATAATTGCTCATAGCATTATCATGCCCTTTATCGGTGTTGCAGCGCAAGTATTGTCCATTCACCTATCACGAGGCGTTTGACCAAATAAATCCGCTGCAAACGATGTGCTGCTAAAACACGATTAGCCTGGTGGTTGAGAAGGCCGGCTAAAATGACCATGCCTCCTGGCTTTAGATGATTTTTTAAATCATGGGCGAGATGACTGAGGGGCCCTGCAAAAATATTCGACATAATCAAATCATAGGGAGCAAATCTATGAACCAATTGTGTTTGATAACCATTGCCTAAAGCGATTTGAACATGGTTCTGCAAACCATTGGCAGACCGGTTGCTCCGCGCGATGGCAACAGATTGAGGATCGAGATCGACAGCTACAGCGCGTCCGCGTGTGGCTTGAGCAAAAGCCAATGCAAGAATGCCAGAGCCACATCCCATATCGAGCATGTTCTGCATAGAGATTTGGCGTTTCAGCATCCAATCCAACATCATAAGACAGCCGCGCGTTGTCGGATGCTCGCCCGTTCCAAAAGCGCTGGTCGCCTCAATCTGCAAGGCGTTACGTCTGTTGAGTACCTTGTGACGATGCTGAACGCCATGAATGGTCCAGCGTGCGATAGAGAGAGGCGGAAAATCTTCAGCCACTTTCTTTAGCCAATCAAGCTTTGGCATTTCCTTCAAATGCAACTTGGGAGCTTTGATGCCCTTCAGCATGGCGAGGATGGCGATTTGGGCAGTCAGGCCCTTCGGATTGGGCCGTATCTGATAAAAGCCCTCGATCTTGGCTTCCTTTGTCCGGGGTGGGGCAAAGACGCTGACAGCATCCGCCGTTTCGCCCAAAATATCGGCAAAGGCTTCGGCCAAGTCAGGCGTTGTTGTCAGTTGTGCCGACCATATTTTTTGCTTGAAAGACATAAGGATAAGATGCGCAAGTGAAGTTCATGTAAAGCATGAACACCATAAAAGAGAGCTTGATTCCGGCCAAGGCTAAAAGACCGTTTGCAGGGCGGATTGTTTACTTTATCTTCATTTCCATAGGCAAAACTGCGCCGCATATCTGTGGGAGATCATCCATGAAGGCCAAGACCATCAAAATCCTTTTGTCCCTGGCTTTAATGCCGGTAGCAGCTTCTCTTGGTGCGTGCAGCCCCGAATATGAAATGCATCGCGAGCCTTTCACGCCTTATTCAAGCAAGCCTTACGCTAAAATCCCACCGACTTGGAATTACGACACTGTGACAGACGAAGATCTCAAGGTTCATTTGATTGAGAAGCCCCCAGCCCCAGTGGTGATTGATGGGCATACGCATGGTCCGAAAGATTATATCGTCCACAGCTTCCCAACATATCCGCGCGGCTCAAACCGCTAAACGGACAAAAGTTTCTATAACTTTTTTGAGACCAGCTTTATCGAAAGCAATTTCGAGCTTGTCGTGATCAATACGTTTGATCGTGCCGGTGCCAAATTTCTCATGCACGACACGGTCGCCCACATTGAGCTTACCTTCGCGTTTCAGCAATTGGATCTCAACGGCTTTGCCTTCAATCTGTGTCGGACGTAACCGAGCTGGCATGGTACGGTTCTGGCCAGCACGTAGCTGCTCCCATAAAGGTGGGATGCGTTCTTTCTTTTCGCGCTGCCAGGCGTTCGATGCGCCACGTGAGGCACCAAAATTAATCGTCGACTGACGCTCGGTATGCTCATTGGGCAATTCAGCAATAAAGCGAGAAGGTAGGGCATTCATCCAGCTGCCATGCATCTGACGATTAGCGACATGGCTGATATAAGCGCGCATGCGAGCCCGTGTAATACCGACATAAGCTAAGCGGCGCTCTTCTTCGAGACCGAGGGTACCGTTTTCTTCTAAGGAGAGACGGCTTGGAAAGATATCTTCCTCCCAGCCTGGCAAAAAGACGATGTTAAATTCGAGGCCTTTAGCGCCATGCAGAGTCATCAGGCTGATTTGTGCCTCGCCGCTTTTCTCTGTGGCCTCTAAAACCAAGCTGACATGCTCCAAAAAGGCTGGGAGCGTATCAAACTCGGCCAGAGCCGTGACTAATTCCTTCAGATTTTCCAATCGTCCTGGAGCTTCAGGAGATTTATCGGCCTGCCACATGCCGGTATAGCCAGATTCGTCCAAAAGAATTTGTGCCACTTCAGGATGGGGCAAGGTTTTGAGGAGTTCACGCCACCTTGCAAAGGATTCGATGAAAGCGCGCAAAGTGCTGCGTACCTTGGGTTTTAACTCATCGCTCTCAATGAGGCGTGACGCAGCTTCCATAAGAGAAATGCGATTGGGACGTGCAAAGCTATAAAGTTCCTGAATAGCAGCAGGGCCAATGCCGCGCTTTGGGGTATTAATAATACGCTCAAAAGCCAAATCATCATCCGATGACATCAGAAGACGTAGGTAGGCCATCGCATCACGAATTTCTTGTCGCTCATAAAAGCGCGCGCCTACAAGAACACGGTAGGGAATGCCAAGCGTAATAAATCGTTCTTCAAATTGACGGGTTTGAAATCCTGCGCGCACCATCACAGCCATATGGCTCAAAGAGACCTGCGCACGTTGTAGGGCTTCTACTTCATCAGCTACCCAACGCGCTTCTTCTTCACCATCCCATAAAGTCTGAACGCGTACTTTGTCGCCAGGCTCAGCCGAGGTCCAAAGCGTTTTGCCAAGCCGTTGCTGGTTCTTGGCAATCAAATGTGAGGCGGCGCCCAAAATATGCCCTGTTGAGCGGTAATTTTGCTCAAGCCGTACAACTTCAGCGCCCGGAAAATCTTCTTCAAAACGTAAAATGTTACCGATCTCGGCGCCGCGCCAACCATAGATCGATTGGTCCTCATCACCAACGCAGCAGATATTGTGATGACCTTGCGCTAAAAGGCGCAACCATAAATATTGTACAACATTGGTATCTTGATACTCATCCACCAAGATATAGCGAAAACGCTGATGCATCTGCGCTAAAATATCGGGATGTTGTTTTAAAATCGTCAAATGATGCAAAAGCAAATCGCCGAAATCACAGGCGTTCAAATCTTTGAGACGTTCCTGATACTGCGCGTAGAGCTTGGGTAATTTGCCGTGAGCAAGTTGGCCGCCCGTTTCATGTTTGACATCATCGGGCAACAGGCCGCGGTCTTTCCAGCGACTAATGACAGAGGCTACAGCACGAGCGGGTGATTTTTTGCTATCGATATTTTCGGCTTCAAGCAGTTGCTTGATAAGACGGATCTGATCGTCCGTATCAAGAATGGTAAAACTAGGCTTGAGGCCGACCAGCTCCGCATGAGGGCGTAAAAGCCGTGCAGCAAGTGAGTGAAAGGTACCTAAATACCAACCTTCAACAGAGCGCCCCAAAGAATGAGCAACGCGTTCGCGGATTTCTCCAGCTGCTTTGTTGGTAAAGGTAACAGCAAGAATTTCGCCCGGCATCGCTTTGCCCGTGGCTAACAAATGTACAAGGCGCGAAGTTAGAACACGCGTTTTGCCTGTGCCAGCACCTGCCAAAACTAAAACAGGTCCGTCCAGGGCTGCCACGGCCGCACGCTGGGCAGGGTTGAGACCTTGCCAGTAGCCTTCGTCTTCAGTTGTGGCGAGTGAGGTTTGCATGGGGTGAGTATAGGTGCCGTACACCATATGTTCTATCTGTTTTTAGCGGATTATTTTAGCTTCTAGCGTGCCTTAGCCGGCCTCATTCTTCGCATTGTCTAACAAAAAGACAGCTTTATAATGGGTTATATTTTTAAAAGGTGTAAGCCAATGCTGCCCCTCATTCGCCAAGACGATTATTCGGCAAAATTGATAAGCCAATGGCGGTTGACACATAACGAGCTTTTGAGTGCAGCTCATGATGCCAATTTGTATCGTGGCATTGTTGTGATAGCTGCTTTCGCAACACCGTTCTTCACAAGTGCTGCTTTCGGTGCGCTAGCTTCATACATGGTTGGGTTTGTGGCCCTTCCTGTTTTAATCCGTTATGGCCTAGACCTGGCCTTCACAGCCGATAATATTGATAGAGATAATCTGTCCGCCGATCGAGACGTTGTAAAAAAAGCAGCACGGAGAAAAGGACAAGCCTATTTTGCAAGCCTGCCAAAGAAGAGTCCTGTTGATTTAAGACGAAAAGGTCCTTGGGGACCACGGCCGCCAGAACCTTAGCCAATTTTCAGTTTTGATTTGGATTGGATCGCGGCGATTTGTTCTTCTGTCAGCATTTCACTGACAACCTTATTACGGCCTGTTTGCTTGGCTTTATAAAGCCCTGTATCCGCACGATGGATGAAATCATCCATTTCTTCACCGCCACAATATTCAGCAGCACCGATAGAGATAGTGATGTTGCCTAAGGTTTCATTCGTGCTGCGGCGCTTGATATGCTTGGTCGCTAAACTGTTGCGTAGTTGGTTAGCAACTTTTTCGGCATCGCCCACTTTTGTTTGCGGCAATAAGATTACGAATTCTTCGCCGCCGTAGCGTGCAATGACGTCGCGGCCTTTGAGGTTCTCAACAAGCGTATGTGCCACAAGGCGTAACACTTGATCGCCAATGAGATGGCCGTAGGTATCATTGAATTTCTTGAAATGATCGATATCGACCATGAGCAGAGCCAAGGGCCAGCCATTATCCCGCGCTTCATGCGTTGTATGAGAGAGCTCTTTTTCAAAAAACTTGCGATTGCCGACCTCGGTCAGTGGATCGATTTGGGATTCTTTATGAACCTGATCGAGATTGTAACGCATTTCTGTCAGCTGCTGCGTGGTTTGTGCCAGCTGCGCTGCAAGGCGTTCATTTTGAGCTGTAATGGTCCGTGTTTCGGTGACAACTTTTGTCACGGCATCACGCACCTGATCCAAAGAGACAGAGGTCGTGAGTTTGCCAGAGAAAGTATCTAGTGATTTGCTAAATTCTGATGTGTTACCAGCTGCGTTATCGATCATCTCCATCACGCGAGTAATTTCAGCTTCGATCGCGTTATTGGTGTCTTTCAGAATTTTATGCTCAGCATCGATGCCGAGATGGCTTTGATGAAGGGCATCGCATTGTTCTTGTGTGAGTGTCTGCTGTTGTGAGAGCAGCAAATCCATTGCCATTTTTAAATTGGGATTGGTGCCCGCAAAATAATAATAGAAAACGGAATAATTATTGGGTGTTGGTGCGAGCCCATCGCGTTTCATGCGATCAATAGCTTGCTTAGCCCAAGTATCGGACTGAATTTGTTGTGCGCCTACGACCATGATTCCCTAGATAGCGGTTTTGAAGGTAAGAAAGCCAACCGCAGGCCATAAAGCAAGATAAAACAATGTAGTTAGCAGCTTGTTAAGACCGCGAAGAAAGTAGAAAAAGCCTTATATTGCGCTTAATTTTACCGAATCGGGCGGGGCAGTTTTGAGGCGTTTAATCGCTAATTTATTCAAAGCGTGAATATAGGCCCGAGCTGATGCCACAAGCGTATCGGGATCCGCGCTTTGGCCAATGACGGTACGACCATTTTCTTCGAGACGTACAGTAACTTCTGCCTGGGCGTCAGTGCCTTGGGTCACAGCACTCACTTGATAAAGCTGCAAAGTTGCATTGTGAGGCATCAATTCTTTGATCGCATTAAAGGTGGCGTCGACTGGACCATTGCCCGTTGCCTTAGCCCTCATATGCTGACCTTCCACTTCGACCTCAAGTGTTGCGCTTTGTGGGCCTTTGGAGCCAGCATAAATTTCAAGCGAGACAAATTTCGTCCGGTTATTAGCTTGTGCGGCTTCATCATCCACGAGAGCCATAATATCTTCATCAAAGATATCTTTTTTCTTATCAGCAAGAGATTTGAAGCGCTCAAAAGCATCATTGAGGGCGTTATCACCGAGCTCATAGCCAAGCTCTTGCAATTTGCTGCGGAATGCATTGCGGCCAGACAATTTGCCGAGCTTTAAAGATGTTTTGCTGAGGCCAACAGATTGCGGCGTCATAATCTCATAGGTTTGACGGTTTTTGATCATGCCATCTTGATGAATGCCGCTTTCATGCGCAAAGGCATTGCCGCCAACAATGGCCTTATTGGGCTGGACAACAAAACCTGTAATGGTTGAGACCAAGTGCGATGTACGTGTGATATTTTCAGTTTTAATACCTGTTGTAAAAGGCATCAAATCTTGGCGCACCTTGAGTGCCATCACAATTTCCTCTAAAGCGGCATTGCCAGCCCGCTCACCAAGGCCATTGATGGTGCATTCAACTTGGCGTGCGCCATTGATGACGCCAGCTAAAGAATTAGCGACAGCCAGACCCAAATCATTGTGGCAATGCGTTGAGATGATCGCTTTATCCATATTAGGAACGCGGTTCATCAACATTTTGATAAGATCGGCATATTCTTGGGGTGTCGTATAGCCAACTGTATCAGGGATATTAATAGTGCGTGCACCAGCCTTGATGGCGGCCTCTACGCAACGACAGAGAAAATCATGCTCGGTCCGTGTGCCGTCTTCAGCACTCCATTCAACATCATCTATCAATTTGCGGGCGAGGGTAACGCTGTCGATAACGGCTTGCAGGACTTTCTCAGGTGCCATTTGCAATTTATGCTTCATATGCAAAGGCGAGGTTGAGATAAAGGTATGAATGCGTCCGCTCGCCGCAGGCTTTAAAGCTTCACCGGCACGTTCAATATCGCCCACTTGTGCGCGCGCAAGACCACACACTGTTGATTTTTTGATTTTCTTAGCGATTTCATTGACCGCTTCAAAATCGCCCTTGGATGCGACAGGAAAGCCGGCCTCCATGACATCAACACCTAGATCTTCAAGCGCAGATGCGATGCGGAGTTTTTCTTCAAGATTCATCGCGGCGCCCGGTGATTGCTCACCATCACGCAAAGTTGTGTCGAATATAATGACGCGATTTTGATCGCGGTTCTGTGCAGTGGTCATTTTTTCAGTCTACCTATATTTACTCGATAAATGGTGCATTGCCGCTATAGAGCAATAATATTACGTGAAATACATATTAATATAACTATTATGTCGTAATCAAGGCATTTTAAGACATAAATCTACTTTTTCTAAAATAGAAAGCCTTGTTGCAAGCAAAGCCATGGGGCACAAAGTTGGGCATTGAGTGGGTCAAGATTTTTTGAGGCGATATATGGCTAAAATTTTATTGTTGGAAGAGCAGTTTACAGAAACCAGTGAGCCAGATCGTATTGAGCAAGCTCTGCTCGATATGGGGCATGATGTTTTTTCTTTTGCCACCTACAATAATTTGCGTACAGCTTGGAGAGTTGACTCCAGCCAACCTAGAGAACAAGGCGGTTGCGTATTGCAAGATGTAGATGTGGTTGTCGCATCCGTTTATATGCCAGGCAAAGATGCCATACATATACCAGCCTTACGGCACAATCCTGCATTTGATGATGCTTTCGCGAAGACACCAATCATAGCTTATGAGCTTGGCGATCTTTGGTCTGCGGAGCGTGTGAAGGCTTTGGGTGCAGATCAATTTGTACAGGTATGTGGTGCAGAAACTTTTGAAACTGCGGTTATACCGCTTGTTCGCCAACATGTACCAGATGTGCCAGGTAGAACAGGAAGCCTCACAATATATAATCCGATGCGTGCACCAGGCTAGTTGGTTGGTGTGGAGTGTTTTGCTGAAGCAATACGAAACAAATTGATATTAGGAGACAATTATTATGACGCAAGCACTCGGCAAAGCCCATTTCGCTGATCCTGAGATCGGCACATTCATTCTAGGCAAAGGAATATATTTCGGTAATTGGGAGCCAGTCCAGCATTGTTGGATTGTAAATCCATCCTTATCAGATGAAGACTTCACGGTTACGACCCGCAGAAAGCTTGGCAAACGTTATCAGCTTTTTGCTGCGCCTGAAGATTTAAAAGAAATTGATGGTACGCGCGTTATTGCGAGTTTCGAGAGAGCCGCAGAAGAGGTGGCTGGTCTTAAAGATTGGCATGGCTATGACGGCAGCCCTTTTAATAATTACGATGCGCTCTATCAGGCGTTAGAAACAGATCGCTATCAAGGTGGATGGTTCATACCACCTCTGCAGCTTTTGATGAATGTGTCTCGTTATCGCGCCTTTGCTGGGGATAATGATACAGGACATAATTTATTTGATTACAGAAATGCTGATGCTTTTAAAGGTACTTTTGCTACCCACAGAGGTGGACATCTTCTACAAGAAGAATATTGGTCATCAACAAGGATTGGCGGCCAGATGTATGGTAACTTTGATAATGGAACGGTTTCTGACTTGCCTGGTGGATTGAGAAGTTGTCGTCCATGTCGCGTGGAATTCATTTTATAAGGTTTGGTTTTCAATCAAAGCTAACCACTCATCCTCACTTAGGATTTTGACACCAAGCTCTTGAGCTTTTTTGGCTTTGCTACCGGCATCTTCACCGACCACAACAAAATCTGTTTTCTTGGAAACAGATCCGGCCACATTTGCTCCCATACTCTCAGCTTTAGCTTTGGCTTCATTGCGGCCCATTTTTTGTAAGCTTCCTGTGAAGACAATGGTTTTGCCAGCAATGGGGGATGAACCAGCGGCTGGTGTTGCCGCATCTTCAATCGTCAACTCTTTCGTAAGATCATCAAGTGCATCGCGATTATGCTTTTCCGTAAAGAAGGCAACGATGTCTTTTGCGAGCAGGGGGCCCACTTGCTCAATACTATCGAGATCATGCAGGGCTTCTTCATTGCCCTTGCTCGCAGACAGCATTGCCGTGCGCCACGCTGCAAGTGACTTATAATGCCTTGCTAGAAGCTTTGCTGTGGCTTCGCCGACCTGTCTGATACCGAGTGAATAGATAAAACGATCAAGAGGTATTGTGCGCCGAGCTTCAATGGCGTCCAAAAGCTTTGTTGCTGATTTCTCGCCCCATCTGTCACGCTCTTCCAAAGCTTTGCGATGCTTATGAAGACGGAAAATATCGGCAGGCGTGTGGATAATCTTATCTTTCCATAATTCCATGATGCGCTCATCACCAAGCCCTTCGATATTAAAGGCAAGACGGCTGGTAAAATGACGTAAACGCTCAATGGCTTGTGCAGGACAGATAAGACCGCCCGTGCAGCGTGTTACGGCCATACCTTCTTCGCGTACAGCAATGGAGCCGCATTCAGGGCAATGGGTAGGAAATTTAAAGACCTTCGCATTTTTGGGGCGTTGCTTTAGATCAACGCCAATAATTTGTGGGATAACATCACCAGCACGCTGCAAACGAACGATATCGCCTTCTCTTACATCTTTGCGCTCAATTTCATCTTGGTTATGAAGTGTAGCTCTACTGACCATCACGCCACCAACATTAACCGGCTCTAATTCGGCAACAGGTGTAAGGGCGCCGGTACGCCCCACTTGAATATTGATCTTATGAAGTTTGGTCTCAGCTTGTTCCGCTGGAAATTTATGCGCAATGGCCCAACGCGGTGCTCGGCTTACAAAGCCCAAACGTTCTTGCCAATCTTTTCTGTTGAGTTTGTAGACAACACCATCAATATCGAAGGGTAGGGCATGGCGATCGCCCCCTATCTTCTCATAATAGGTGATAAGGTCTTTAACTGATTTACAAAGTTTGGCGGGCTCGTTCAGATCAAAGCCCCATTGCTTGATCTGTTTGCGTAAGTCTTCCTGCGTGTCAGGCAAATCACCACTGAATTCACCTAAGCTATAAGCAAACATGCGAAGAGGGCGAGATGCTGTGATGCTTTGATCTAATTGACGCACACTGCCCGCAGCTGCATTACGCGGATTAGCAAAAAGAGCTTCCCCTTCTTTCTCACGCGCGGCATTCAATTTCATAAAATCATCACGGTTGAGATAAATCTCGCCGCGTAATTCAACAATATCCGGATAAGATCCTTTTAATTGATGAGGCACATTTTTGATGGTCATCACATTGGCTGTGATGTTTTCACCAGTCGTACCATCGCCGCGAGTCGCTGCTTGGACGAGTTTACCTTTTTCATAACGGACTGAAGCTGAAAGCCCGTCAATCTTAGGCTCTGCCATGAAAGTGAGCTCTTCATCGTCATCCAACTGTAAAAAACGACGGATTCGGGTGCAAAAATCCTCAATATCCTCTTCAGTGAATGCGTTATTAAGCGAAAGCATTGGTGCAGCATGCGCAACTTTCTTAAAGCCACCGGCAGGTGCAGCGCCTACACGTTGTTCTGGATCATTCTTGGGTGCAAGTTCAGGAAATTCTTCGCGTAAAGCGCGGTACTTATTGCGCAAAGCATCATAATCCGCGTCAGAGATTTCAGGATCATCTTTTTGATGATAGCGAATATCATGATGCGCAATTTGCTTAGCTAAATCTGCCATTTCGGCCCGTGCTTCCATGGGCGTTAAAAGAGCTGATTGCTTTGTGTCACGTGTTTTACTTTTGGGACTCATCCGTCACTTTTCACGAAATAGTAACCTTTTTTATCTCATACTAATTTTATAGCCTAGGAGGCTTGAATGGAAGGCACTCTTTCGATTTACATCGAAGATAACGCCAAAAATGACAATAGCACCTGTCCTCAAATCCACGAACTGGACATCTATAGCTCTGTACCTCCTGAAAAGCTTAATGAAACACCACCCGAAACTATAGAAGTTGCGCATTGCATTAATGGCGGCTACGAAATCCATAGCCCTTTGCCCAAAGAACCAGGCGGTATAAACCGCAGCCAACTCCTCTTTGTTATTGATAGTAAAGATGATGGCTATCCACGTGCATCACGCTTCATGCATTTTGGTCATGTGCCAGGGGCTAAAGCTGAATTTGAAGCTGATGTTCAAAAAGGTGGATCACCTATCTGTCATAAACTCTTAGAATTTTCTGCAAATGGTAATGAAATTACAGAAACCTGTACGACGGGAGCTCATCGGCCTCACACGCACCACTATCATCGTGTGCATGATTTAAGACCTGCCGCGTAATTTTTATTGACGACAAAAGATTTATAACTCAAAATAGCTCTTCAATATCAAGAGAACAACTTTGGTTGTTCGCCAACCTGCTCTACCGGGCAAGGTGGCTTCCTCGTAAGAGGGATATGGCCTTTGAGGCAACGAAACGGTTAGCTCCTGGCGGATAGGCCAAGGCTGTTTCTCTTGATCCCTATAACTTTTGATCAGGAGAAAAACATGACACCTCACATTTATTACTTTGCTCAATTGGGAGCTAAACTTACTCACCCGTATAGGCGTGCGTTGGAGATACAGACACCTGTACCTCTCGAGCGATTATGCAAAGAAAAAGTGCCTTATATCAATGTCGCGCGTTGGAGTAGGGGCGGCTGGGAATATCATGGCGATATTAGTCAAGATCACAGGGGCATTTCGGAGGCAAGGCTGCTTTATTGCTGGGATGGTGTTGGTGCCCAGGTGCCAAATGACGTTCGTTACTTTCCTTTCGTAGCTATACCGGATTGTCCGGGCGAGTTCCGTGCAATCTCACTTGTGGAATCCTCCAAAAGGCTTGATCGCATTGTGTTTTCAGAAGCTGCGGATGAGATCACGCTTTACCGCCTTAATCCTTATGATCCACATAATCCAGGCATTATCCGTTTCAAACTGGAGCCTAGCTTCAATGTTTGATCAGGCGCGCACTTTCTTTACTGGTTTTGCTGATGTTTCGGCATCGGCAATGAGGCTCATGGCTGCCTGGCGTGCGGCATCAGTGATGTGCGATCCGGCCAACATGCGGGCGATTTCTTCTTGCCGGGCTGGTTTATCGAGTGTCTCGACATCTGTGATGGCCAGTTTGCCTTTGGTTTCTTTTGAGACGCGCAAATGGTTATGTCCACGCGCTGCTACTTGTGGGCTGTGCGTGACAACAAGCACTTGCACATGCTCAGCGAGTTTAGCTAGGCGGTCGCCAACAGCAGATGCTGTTGCGCCTCCGATGCCAGTATCCACTTCATCAAAAACGAGGACGGGGACGGGATCGCTTGCTGCAAGAACGACTTTAAGCGCCAACATGAAACGCGCAAGCTCACCGCCCGATGCTATTTTTTGTAAAGGACCTGGTGCTGAACCTGGATTTGTAGAGGCTAAGAAAGTGATGCGATCTATGCCGTCTGCTGTCCACTGCTCCTCACCTAAAGCTGCAACATCAATTTTAAACTTGGCCTTTTCAAGTTTAAGCGGCGGTAATTCTTGTGCAATGTCCTTTTCAAGCTGTTGAGCAGCTTTCGTACGCTTGGCGCTCAAATCTTCTGCATATTTTTTATAAGCGTGTTTTGCCTCTATAGCCGCCTTCGCTAAATTCTTCAGCTGATCGCCTTGATCGGATAAAAGTGAGAGTTTGCCCGATAGATCATCGCGCAAGGCCGCTAAATCATCAGGTTGAACCCCATGCTTGCGGGCAACAGCGCGTAAAGCAAAGAGACGTTCTTCGATCCGTTGGAGAGCATCAGCCTCACCATCTATGCCTGCCATAAACCGCTCAAGCTGCTCGCTCGCTTCATTTACTTCTGTGGCGCACCGATCGATGCTGGCGAGAAGATCTTTAAGACCTGTAGCTTTATCAGCAATACGTGCAACGGCTTTACCGGCTTGGGCAAGGGCGCTGGCAGCGCCACGTTCGCTGTTGAGGGATTGCTCAGCGCTTTGCAGAGCTTCGATGATCTTCTCCCTATGTTGTAGGTTCGTCCGGCGCTCAGCTAGCTGATCTGCTTCGCCGGCTTGAGGTGCGAGATCATCTAATTCTAAGACAGCGGCACGTAAAAACTCTTCTTCAGCCTCTGCCCGGGCCCGATCTTCGGATGCTTTACGTTGTTTTTGTTCAGCATCAGCCCAGAGATCAAAAGCAGCAGCTGTTTTGTCTTTAAGGGTACTGAGACCGCCAAAGGCATCGAGTAAGTTACGGTGCGTAGCCGCATTAAGAAGGCCATGCGTCTCAAACTGCCCATGGATTTCAAGAAGCTGCTCACCAAATTGTTTGAGAAGACCGATGCTGATCGGCTGATCATTTAAAAAAGCCCGGCTTTTTCCATCTTTGCCAATAACGCGACGAAGGATAAGGGGGTTTTCAGCGCTTAAGCCTTGCTCTTCAGCTAAGGCAAAGACGCTATGGGTCTCGGATAGCTGAAATTCGGCTGTAATCGTAGCCTGATTGGCATTGAGGCGGATAAGTCCAGCATCACTGCGTCCACCTAAGGCCAAACCAAGCGAGTCTAAAAGGATGGATTTGCCTGCACCCGTCTCACCTGTGAAAACATTGAGGCCTGCTGCTAACTGCAAGGACAGTTTGTCGATCAGCACCACATCGTGAATGACGAGGCGCGATAGCATGGCTCAGAAAACCTGGTTCCAGGTACGGCCAATCCAAGACTGATCATCTCTTTCAGGCGTCAGATTGTTCCGTAACAATAAATTATAGGCATCTTCATACCATTTACTGCCTGGAAAATTATGTCCCAAGACTGCAGCTGTAGATTTTGCTTCTTGTGTAATGCCGAGTGCCACATAGCATTCCACCAAACGCAATAAAGCTTCAGGCACATGGCTTGTGGTTTGATATTTATCAACCACCGTCCGGAAACGACCAATCGCTGCAATATAAAGATTTTGATTGAGGTACCAGCGGCCCACTTCCATTTCAGCGCCAGCAAGATGGTCATAAATGAGAGCAATTTTAAGAACCGCATCCTTGGCATAGGTTGTATCTGGGTAGCGGCTAATAACTTCTTGCATGCCCTTCAAAGCATCTTCTGCATAACCTTGGTCACGACGAACATCGGCAATGCGCTCGTAATAGCAAAGGGCACGTAGGTAATAAGCATAGGCAACTTCACTGTTACCAGGATGCAATTGGATAAACTGATTAAGCGTTTCTACCGCATCGTCATAATCAAGATTTTCATATTGCGCATAAGCTTCCATAAGCTGCGCACGTGTCGCCCAAATCGAATAGGGATGTTGGCGCTCAACTTCTGCAAATTTTTTGGCAGCGCCGGCATACTCGCCACGCGTCATCATATCGGATGCTGTATTGTAAAGCTGATCCACAGGTTGCTCGGCTTCGAGTTTACCCTTCTCCTCACCAGCACAGGCTGCGAGTGTAAGAGCAAAGAGACCTAGTGTTAGATAGTGAAGGTACAACGTCCGCATCTGCATCCTAGAATCACACAAAAATTGAGTGACAGCCTTATAGCATTAGGCTGCCTTTGATGTAATCTTTTCAGGGAATACGGCGGATTTGAGGCTTTTAGCTGGCGAGGTTCTCAACCAGGGGTTCAGCCAATTCAGCGCTTTCAATTAAGCGCCAGGCTGTGGGATCTGCGAACAGAGCGCGGAGTAATTCGTTATTGATAGCGTGACCTGAGCGTGAGCCCACAAAACGGCCACGGATAGGTGATCCGGCCAGGGCTAAATCGCCAACAGCGTCTAAAAGCTTATGACGAACCGGCTCATCTTGGTAACGCAGACCTTCAGGGTTCATAACCTTATCGCCATCGATAACGACAGAATTATCAAGTGAACCACCCAAAGCGAGACCATGCTTACGGAGTTCGTCAACTTCTTGGCGCATGCCAAAAGTGCGGGCACGGCTAATCTCGGCCTTGAAGCTTTCAGGTGTGAGCGTGAAATCATATTTCTGTTGGCCAATAGCACCTTGATTGAAATCAATATCAAGGCTGAAGCTTTGATCATCAGCTGGCTCAAGACGTGCGTACTTGCCGTCACGTTTGACTTCAACAGGCTTCAAAACTTCGATCATGCGACGAGGCTCAGACTGTTCAACAGATCCAGCCACATCAATTAAGAAAACGAATGGGTTTGAGCTACCATCCATCACGGGAACTTCGCGACCACTGATTTCAATGAAGGCATTATCAATGCCACAGGCATGAAGAGCTGCCATCAAATGTTCAATCGTTGCGACTTCACCGCCACGGCCATTGGCAATTATGGTGCAGAGGCGTGTGTCTGTCACATTGTCCCAACGTGCTGGAACCATACGTGCATCACCTGTGAGGTCACTGCGGATAAAAACGATGCCGGTGTTTTCAGGTGCAGGCATCAGTTTCAATGTAACTTGTTCGCCAGAATGAACGCCGATACCTGAGCAGGTCGTAACGCCAAACAATGTGCGTTGCATGCTGGGGCGTGCAGCACCACCAATGACAGCTTCTTTAGGAAGCTTCGTGGTGGATGTCAGTCCTTGATGCATAGCGTCATGCGGCATTACAAATTCCTAAGTCTTGAGCCTGTTGGGAGGTCGTCCGGAGAAGGCGTAGTCGAATCAATTGGTTGCAGGTTTTGTAACTCTTTTTAGCCGCCAGCCAAAAACAAGGTTTCTTACCGTATGTTACATTGGTTAATGCATTGATTTATATGGCTATTCATCTCGTTCCGGACCTCTAAGGATCCAAGTGCCTTTACGGCGTAAAACAAGAAGATAATAGGCAGCTGAGATAATGATCATCGCAAGCGTTGCGAAGATGCTGGGCCTTCCAATCGCTTCATCCATAGAGTTCGCATAAGCGACATAAGAAAGAACACCGAGTGCGAGAATGGGCGGCCATGGATAAAAAGGCATGCGGTAATGCCCATGATGCGTTGTTTTATTAAACCGACCTGCAATCACGGCAATGCACATGCTTGCATAGATCACAACGATACTTGTGCCTGTGATGACGAGAAGAAGATTTAAATCTACAAAACAGGTGATGGACGCAAGAACGCCGCAGACAAGTGTGGCAACCCAAGGCGAGTGAAAGCGGCGATGAATGCGCGTCAGCGCCTGATTGATGGGTTGTGACCAAACACGGTCGCGGCCAGTACTAAAGAGAAGTCGGGCCACAAGAACGACAAAGGCAATGTTGGCATTGATAATAGCCAAAGCAATGCCAAGGCTCACAATCGTCGTCAATTTTTCGCCACCACGCCAAGTGACGAAATCACTAAACATATTTTGCGATCCAAACAGAGCCGCTAAATCAGGCGTGCCCATAAGCACGGCCGTGATGGGTACCATTTCTGCAATCACGCTGATGAGAAGAGACCATAAAATAATATGAGCAATGCGCTTGGGCGCATCATGCGTTTCTTCGCCGAGATAAACGGCATTGCCATAGCCGCTATAAGCAAAGATAGCGACTGAAGTGGCAATACCAATGACACCGATCGTAGCAATCTCAAGAGAGCCTGAGGCTCCCAGATATACGGGATTAAAAATGAACTCAGAAATGGGGCGTTCGATATTGAGAAAACCTAAGGCGGCGAGCACAACAAGTGCGGCCATCTCAAGAAATAGAAAGGCACCTGTAATTAGAGCATTGGTGCGGATATTAAGAATGGCGCAAAGCGTTGTGAAGATCACCGTCACAAGACCCGCTGTAATGGTTGAGACATTGGGGAACAAGAAACTTATGTAATTGCCAATGCCAAGAGCAATAACGCTTACCACAAGAACCAGGGTTACAAGATTGAGGCCCAGAATAATAAAGCCTGGAAATGGGCCCAAAATGCGCCCCACAATTGTGTATTCACCGCCTGTTAAAGGAAAGGCTGATGAGAGCTCGGCATAAACATAAGCCGTCAAAAGACTAACGATGGCGCCTGCAATAAAGCAGAGAAAAGCACCCGTTCCAGCCTGCTGAATAACGCCTGGTGCTATAATAAAAATGCTTGAAGCTGGCGTGATGGCGGAAAGCGTAATGAGGAGCGCACCAAAAGACTTCATGCTGCGTTTCAGAACAGGACTTTTCATAACTGACCTTCAGACAAAAAAGAAGCGCGACACCTGAGGTGTCGCGCTTCAGATTAGTAAGAACTTACCTGCCGATCAATGATTGGTCTGACGACGTAAGAAAGCTGGAATATCCAAAAGATCCGTTGGTTGCTCTGATGAAAGGGCAGGGCGGTCTGATGGATCAATGCCGAGATGAGGTTGGCTTGCAGCCAAAGCTTCATCAGGCAATTGCGCTTCATCCAGATTGTTTTCGTCTTGCTGTGCTGATGGGCGCACCAGACCAAAACCTGTAATCCGTGTGAAGAGCGATTCCGAACGACGCAAGCGACGTTGATCTGCAGCTGCTTGTTGAGCAGGTGTAGTCAATTGTGTCACGCGCATATCGAACGGCGCATGTTGTGAGCCACTGCTCGCAGCTTCCGAACGAGCTTGAACCGATGCTGGCGGCATCTGAGGGATGCTTGGGCGTTGGTTATAGATGTTCGGATTGTAACGCTGTGCAGCTGGAGCAGCTGTCTGCTGTGGTTGTTGTGCAGCGGGTTGTTGGTAGGTTTGCTGCACGGGCGCCTCTTGCATAATAGGCTCTTCAACATGTTGTGCGACAGGTTGCTGTTGCACTTGTTGCTGCATGGGCTGTTGTTGAACAGCTTGCTGAACAGGAGCTTGTTGCTGCTGAGGCTGGGCTGCTGGTTGCTGCATTTGTTGCGGCGTTACAGCTTGCGGCATGGTGAAATATTGTGACTGCGCATTAATGGATGGCGTCATCACCTGTTGCTGTGGCTGTTGTTGCGGACGTTGCTGTGTCTGATTGCTAGCAATGACACGCAAGTGAGCAGGTGTTGCACCAGCGCCGCTTGATTGACGGTTGCTTGCAATCACACCGGCATCAATACCCGTTGCAATAACGGATACGCGGATGCGGCCATCAAGATTTTCGCCCAAGGTTGAGCCCACTTTGATTTGTGCTTCTGGGTCAACTTCTTCGCGGATGCGGTTGGCTGCTTGGTCAACTTCAAACAGGGTCATATCCATGCCACCCGTGATGTTAATCAGAACGCCACGTGCGCCCTTCATTGAAACATCATCAAGCAGAGGATTGGAGATAGCGGCTTCGGCTGCCTTGATGGCGCGGTTATCGCCATCAGCTTCGCCTGTGCCCATCATCGCTTTGCCCATTTCGCCCATAACGGTCTTAACGTCAGCGAAATCGAGATTCATAAAGCCTGGCATGACCATCAAATCTGTGATGCCACGCACGCCTGAATGCAGAACTTCATCAGCCAAGCGGAATGCTTCAGCAAATGTTGTCCGCTCATTGGCGATACGGAAAAGATTTTGGTTTGGAATGACAATCAGCGTGTCGACATATTGTTGCAATTCGCTGAGACCAAACTCAGCTTGCTTCATGCGGTTGCCGCCTTCGAAATGGAAAGGCTTGGTGACAACACCAACCGTCAAGATGCCAGCTTCACGTGCAGCGCGTGCGATAACAGGTGCTGCGCCTGTGCCTGTACCACCACCCATGCCGGCAGTGACGAAGAGCATGTCCGAACCTTCAAGGCAGGCCATGATGTCAGCAATTTGTTCTTCAGCAGCAGCTCTACCGACATCGGCTTTTGAGCCGGCGCCAAGGCCGCGTGACATGTTGATGCCTAATTGAATTTTGCGAGGAGCGAGGGACATCGCCAAAGCTTGGCTGTCAGTATTCGCTGCGATGAAATCGCAACCTTCCAACTGGCAACGGATCATATTGTTGATTGCGTTTCCGCCGGCGCCGCCAACACCCATAAC
>JBASWO010000062.1:0-6383 GCA_049276515.1 Alphaproteobacteria bacterium | reverse complement strand
ATGGCCTCTTCGTAATGACCGGTGCGAATGAGGATTTCACCCATCATATAAAGGGCATCCGCACTTTGTGGATTAACATGTAAGGCTGCTTTGGCTTGCTGATAGGCATCGTCATAAGCATCAGTCTCAGCCAGGGCCACGGCATAATGGCTGCGATAGGCAGCATCGTGAGGATTAAAAGTAATGGCTTGATTGAGATAGTGTGCGGCTTCTGCCCAACGCCCACGCTGCAACAGCATAAAACCAATCGCATGCCACATATCGGCGCGCGTAGGATCTATCTTAAGGGCTTCTGCAGCGGCAACTAAGGCGTCTTGCTCGCGATTAAGCTGACGCAATGCCTGCGCACGTTCTGCCCAATCTGCAGCTGTGATAGGTGTTTGAGAAAGAATGGATTCAAGGTTCAACACAAAGACAACTCTAGCAGAAAATTAATATTCCTGCACCTCAAGCCCGCCGCCAATCTGGCGCAAGCTTGCTTTCACAGCTTCGCTCAATTGCCAGGAACCCGGCAATTCCATCTCGGCCTCTTCGCCATCATCAAGTTCCAATTGTAGTACGATACGACCGCGTCCTTGCGGTGTTGCTGCCAATAGCTTTTGGACATCAGCAACATCGCCTGCCTGGTAAAGTTTGATGCGCACACCCTGAGCAGCGCGTTCGGTCGCTGCTGTTAGGCTTTCGATGTTGCGTGCGATATAGCGCAGATCATTCCCTTCACCACCACCCTGCCCTTGATTTGCTTGGGCATCCACATCGATCAAAACAGCATTGCCTGTTTCCATCAGATCGCGCTTAGCAGCTAATAATTCTGAGAAGATGGTAACTTCAAAAGCGCCGCTATTATCGGATAATTGTAAGAAGGCGAACTTATTGCCGTTCTTTGAGGTGCGCTCTTGTCGCCCCAGAACAATACCAGCGAGCTTGAAACGGCTAGGGCCAAGAGCGCGCATTTTAGACGCCACAAGATTAGAGGGTGTCACACCTAGACGTTCTAAAACACCGCCATAATTATCTAAGGGATGGGCCGAGAGATAAAAACCAAGGGATTGAAACTCGTGCTGAAGACGCGTGAGATCATCCCACATTTTAGCAGCTGGCAAAGGTGGTCGCGATGATGCGCTTGCATCACCAAACATATTGGATTGACCACTGGCACGCTCATCATTCTTGTGATGGCTGTGTTTTAATAAAGCATCAACTGACGCGAGCATTTGTGCACGATTGCGATTAAGCCCATCAAAGGCACCTGCAGTCGTTAGATTTTCCATTTGCTTACGATTCATAGCACGCGGATCGACACGTTCGACAAAATCAAAGACATCCTTAAAAGGACCGCCCGCATCGCGCGCCGCAATGACGGTGCGCATCGCGGCATCACCAACACCCTTAATAGCCGCCAGCGCATAACGAATAGCTGATTTGCCATCCGCTTGTTCGACCGCGAACAAGGGATAGGAGCGGTTCACATCAGGCGGCAACATGGCGATGCGATTACGCTGCAATTCTTGGCGAAACACATTGAGTTTATCAGTGTCGCCCAATTCAAAATTCATAGCGGCTGCAAAAAACTCAACAGGGTAATTGGCTTTTAGATAAGCCGTTTGATAAGCGATAAGTGCATAAGCCGCCGCATGCGATTTGTTGAAGCCATAACCTGCAAACTTATCGATCTGATCGAAAATCATTCCTGCTTGATTTTCGGGCACGGCATTTTTCTTGGCACCTTTAATGAAATTGGCGCGTTGCGCTGCCATCTCAGAGGCTTTTTTCTTACCCATCGCCCGACGTAAAAGATCGGCGTTACCAAGACTATAACCCGCCATCACCTGCGCTGCTTGCATGACTTGTTCCTGATAAATCATGATGCCGCAGGTATCTTCTAAAATCGGCTTTAGCATAGGATGCATGTAATCGATTTCTTCTTCACCATTTTTGCTGCGAATAAATTTAGGAATATTATCCATAGGACCAGGACGATAGAGCGCCACCAGCGCGATGATATCTTCAAAGCGGTTGGGACGAAGCTTGCGCAGAACATCGCGCATGCCCGAACTTTCCAACTGGAACACGCCGGTTGTATCGCCACGTGAGAGCATGGTGTAGGTTTTGGTGTCATCCAGCGGCAATTGGATTAAATCAATTTCGGTGCCACGGGCTTTTAATAGCTCAACGGTTTGCTGCAGCACGTCTAAGGTTTTGAGACCCAAGAAGTCAAACTTCACAAGCCCTGCTGTCTCAACGGTTTTTAAATTAAACTGCGTCGCCGGAAGTACCGCATCAGGATCACGATAAAGCGGCACCAATTCCACGAGAGGTCGATCACCAATAACAACGCCCGCCGCATGAGTTGAGGCATTGCGATATAAGCCTTCAAGTTTGAGGGCAATATCCATCATCTGCTCGACGGTCTGATCATCTCTGCGCATTTGCTGTAATTGCGGTTCAGCCTCAATAGCCTGCCCTAAAGTCAGCGGATTGGCTGGATTATTGGGGACGAGTTTACAGATTTTATCGACATAGCCGTAAGGCATGGCCAGCACACGGCCCACGTCGCGCAAGGCGGCACGCGCCTGCAACTTACCAAAGGTGATAATTTGCGCGACACGGTCTGAGCCGTATTTTTGCTGCACATAATGAATGACTTCATCGCGCCGTTCTTGACAGAAATCGATATCGAAGTCTGGCATAGAAACACGTTCAGGATTGAGAAAACGCTCAAAGAGCAAACCAAAACGGATGGGATCAAGATCTGTAATCAAGAGCACCCAAGCAACAACTGAGCCTGCGCCAGAGCCACGACCAGGCCCCACTGAAATGCCATTTTCTTTTGACCATTTAATAAAATCAGAGACGATCAAAAAATAACCTGAGAAGCCCATCTTTGTGATGACATCGAGCTCAAACTTCAGACGATCATCATAAATTTTTGTATCCTCTATATTGGCAGCCGCTAAGCGCGCCTTCAGACCAGCTTTAGCTTGAGCCCGCAATTCTTCGGCTTCTGTGCGGTCTTTTTGTGTCGGGAAAGCGGGCAAAATAGGTTGACGCGCAGGCGGCATATAAGCGCAGCGTTTGGCGATCACGAGTGTATTATCACAGGCCTCAGGTAGATCCGCAAAAAGCGTGCGCATCTCGGCTGCCGATTTGAAACGATGATCTGGTGTAAGGCGGCGGCGGTTTTGTTCAGCAATAATTGTTTTATCGGCAATGCATAAAAGAGCGTCATGTGCTTCATACATATCGGCATCACCGAAATGCACATCATTCGTTGCTACCAAAGGTATGTTGTGTTTATAGGCAAGATCGATCAAGGCACTTTCAATCTGCGTCTCTTGACGACTGACGGCACCGCCATGATGGCGACAAATCTCGATGTAAAAACGATCCGTAAAAAGATCACGTAATTGAAGAAGAGTTGCTTCAGCGGCAGCTTGTTGATTAGCCAAAAGCAAATGACCAAGTGCTCCATCCGTTCCAGCCGATAAAGCAATTAAACCTGCTGTATAAGGCAATAACTCTTCATAGGTAATGTAGGGAAAAGCACGGTCTGTGGCTAAGAAAGACGTTGTGACAAGTGCTGATAGATTGCGATAGCCCAATTCATTTTGGACTAAAAGCACGAGCTGATCGAGATGTTCACGACCTAATGTTTTGAGACCAGCTTGCTCAGGTCGCAAAACAGCAATCTGACATCCAATGATAGGTTGGATGCCATGCTCAGCCGCAGACTGCGCAAATTCGAGAGCTCCGAAGAGATTACCTTTATCGGTAAGTGCGACAGCTGGCATGTGATGCTGCAAACACATACCAACCATGTCTTTGCGTACAGGCTTGGTTCCGTCTTTTGGTTTTTCTTCATAAATCTTGATCGCACCTTCAGCCAATGAATAGGCTGAATGAACGCGAAGATGGATGAAGCCATTATCTGACATTTAAAAATCTTGCTTTAGAGGTCATTCCCTACCGATTTAGAAAGGAATGCTGTCATCCAATTCTGGAGCTGAACCACTTGAAGAAGAACCGCCAAAGCTTGGCGCACTGTCATCGCTCATATTGGTCATGCTAGTACCGCTCTTGCCATCAAGCATGGTGAGTTCGCCACGGTAGGGCCGTAGAACAACTTCGGTCGTGTATTTTTCCTGACCTTCTTTGTCGGTCCATTTGCGCGTTTCCAGCTGGCCTTCAAGATAAACCTTGGCACCCTTCTTGAGATATTTTTCAACGATGCCAACGAGATGATCGTTCAAAACGGAAACGCGATGCCATTCGGTTTTTTCTTTTTTCTCGCCCGATGACTTGTCTTTCCAGTTTTCCGATGTAGCAACAGAGAATGAGGCGACGCGACCACCATTTTGGAACGAGCGGATTTCAGGGTCTTTGCCCAAATTGCCGACCAGAATGACTTTATTGACGCTGCCTGCCATGACACACCTTTTTGCTGATGTTTTGTTATCGAAACGGTTCCCGTAACGAGAGGCGAAAATAGACTGATTCCCACCATTCTGTCCGAAAAACTTACCCACAACCCCATACTTGAATTATGAGAACAAAACAAGTACAAAGGCTGGTAATTTTATTGCCCATAACTATATAGTGAAAATGCTCAAAAACATTCATGTCCGTGGCGCACGAGAACACAACCTTAAAAACGTTGATGTTGAATTACCACGTGACCAGCTGGTGGTTATTACCGGGCTTTCGGGCTCCGGCAAATCATCACTCGCCTTTGATACGATTTATGCAGAAGGCCAACGGCGTTATGTCGAAAGCCTATCGGCCTATGCACGTCAGTTTTTAGAGCTCATGCAAAAACCTGATGTTGATGCGATTGATGGTTTAAGCCCAGCTATCTCTATTGAGCAAAAAACGACCTCCCGTAATCCGCGCTCAACTGTAGGTACAGTCACAGAAATTTACGATTACATGCGTTTGCTTTTTGCGCGTGTTGGTGTGCCTTACTCCCCTGCCACAGGTTTGCCAATTGAAAGCCAGACCGTCTCACAAATGGCTGACCGTATTATGGCTATGCCCGACGGCACGAAACTGATGCTGCTTGCGCCCATCGTGCGTGGTCGCAAAGGTGAGTACAGAAAAGAATTACAAGATTTACGCAAGCAAGGTTTCCAGCGCGTCAAGGTTGATGGTGAAGTTTACGATATTGAAGATGCGCCTACTCTCAACAAAAAACTCAAACATGACATTGCGGTAGTTGTTGATCGTATTGTAATCAAGCCTGATCTTGGTAATCGCTTGGCAGATTCTATTGAAACAGCTCTCAAGCTAGCTGACGGCATTTTATTTGCTGAAAATGCGACAACAGGCGAGACAACTGTTTTTTCATCCAAATTTGCCTGTCCTGTGAGTGGTTTTACAATTGACGAGATTGAGCCGCGTCTATTCTCTTTCAACAATCCTTATGGCGCCTGTCCTGCGTGCGATGGTTTGGGTGAAAAGCTTTACTTCGATCCACAACTGATTGTGCCTGATGAAAGTCTGAGCCTCACAGAAGGTGCCATTGCGCCCTGGAAAAGCATTGTTTCTCCCTTCTATGCCCAAACTTTAGAGGCGCTCACGCGCGCCTTTAAAACCAGTATGAACAAGCCCTGGAAAGATCTCGATAAGGCGTTTCGTGACGCGGTTCTCAATGGCAGCGGCGAGAAAGAAATCACCTTCGCTTATGAAGATGATAAGCGCAGCTATAAAACCACCAAATCATTTGAAGGCGTCATTCCTAATCTTGAACGCCGCTGGCGCGAGACTGAAAGCAACTGGATGCGTGACGAAATGAGCCGTTATCAAACCTCGCAGCCTTGCGAAGTTTGTCATGGCCAACGTTTAAAGCCAGAAGCTTTAGCCGTTAAAATCGGTAAGAAAAATATTAGCGAAGTAACGGCCTTTTCGATTAAAGCTGCTGGCGAATGGTTTCAAAATCTCAATAAACAGCTCACACCCAAACAGCGTGAAATTGCTTCGCGTATCTTGAAAGAAATTAATGAGCGTTTGGGCTTTTTAAATAATGTCGGCCTTGAATATCTCACACTATCACGAGCATCTGGCACTCTGTCGGGCGGCGAAAGCCAACGTATTCGTCTGGCTTCACAAATCGGCTCAGGCCTTACGGGTGTCCTTTATGTGCTTGATGAACCTTCCATTGGTCTGCATCAACGTGACAATGATCGTCTCTTGACAACATTAAAACGTCTTCGTGACTTAGGTAACACTGTTTTGGTTGTTGAGCATGATGAAGATGCCATTCGACAGGCTGATTATCTGATTGATATGGGCCCAGGTGCTGGTGTGCATGGTGGCGAAGTGATCGCAGCAGGCACACCTAGCCAGGTGATGAAAAACACCAAGAGTGTTACAGCGCAATATCTAAC
>JBASWO010000061.1:0-19708 GCA_049276515.1 Alphaproteobacteria bacterium | reverse complement strand
CGGGTATGGAAGCCCGCGGTGTTATGGCGGAGTTAACGGGACGTATTGATGGTTATTCGCGTGGCAAAGGCGGCTCAATGCATATGTTTAGTCGCGAAAAGAATTTCTTTGGTGGTCATGGCATTGTGGGCGCGCAAGTTCCCATTGGTACTGGCCTTGCTTTTGCCCACCAATATAAAAATGATGGCGGCGTCTGCCTAACCTATTTCGGTGATGGCGCTGTTAATCAGGGTCAGGTCTATGAGAGCTTTAATATGGCGGCTCTATGGAAATTGCCCGTTCTCTATATTATTGAAAATAACAAATACAGCATGGGCACCTCACAAGAGCGTCATGCGGCAGGTGAGCTTTATAAGCGCGGCGAAGCTTATGGCATTCCAGGCAAACAAGTTGATGGTATGGATGTTCTTAAAGTTCGCGAAGCAGCTGAAGAGGCTCTTGCTTATGTGCGTGCTGGCAAAGGTCCGATGATTTTGGAAATGGAAACCTATCGGTATCGTGGTCACTCCATGTCAGATCCTGCTAAATATCGCGCTAAAGAAGAAGTTGAACAATGGCGTGAGAAGCATGATCCGATCGATGCGCTTCGTAATATGATGTTGAAAGAAGGCATCATGAATGAAGACAGCCTCAAAGTGATCGAGCGCGAAATTAAGGACATCGTAACGGATGCCGCTGAATTTGCCCAACAAAGCCCTGAGCCCGATCCGTCAGAATTATGGACGGACGTTCTCAAGGAACCTAAAGACTAACGGACCTTATCAATGACAATTCAAATTCTCATGCCCGCACTGTCGCCAACTATGACGGAAGGCAAGATTGCACGTTGGCTGAAGAAAGAAGGCGACAATGTTAAGGCCGGCCAAGTTCTGGCTGAAATAGAAACCGATAAGGCGACAATGGAAGTTGAAGCCGTGGATGAAGGAAAAATTGGTAAAATCCTCATTCCTGCAGGTACGGAGAATGTTAAGGTCAATACGCCCATTGCAGTTTTGCTGGAAGACGGTGAAAGCGCAGCAGATTTAAATAAAGTTACACCAGCACCGAAGCCTCTTGAAGCAAAGCCTGAAATTGCCAAATCTTTGCCGGCTGAAACACCCGTAGCATCTGCAACATCAGCACCCATGGCGCCACCTAAGCCCATCACAATTAATCAGAGCGTTGAAAAAACGCACAATGGCTTTATCAAGCAAACCGTACGTGAAGCCTTACGTGATGGTATGGCCGAAGAGATGCGCCGCAATCCCCAGGTCTTTTTAATGGGTGAGGAAGTCGCGCAATATCAGGGCGCCTATAAAGTGAGCCAGGGATTGCTTGAGGAGTTTGGCGCCAAACGCGTTATTGATACGCCGATTACAGAAATGGGATTTGCCGGACTTGGTGTGGGTGCGGCTTTTGGTGGTCTCACGCCAATTGTTGAATTTATGACGATGAATTTTGCCATGCAAGCGATCGATCAGATCATCAATTCAGCAGCAAAGACACTTTATATGTCGGGTGGCCAGATGGGCTGCCCCATTGTGTTCCGCGGCCCCAATGGTGCTGCATCACGTGTGGGTGCGCAGCATTCACAATGTTATGCGAGCTGGTACGCACATGTGCCAGGGCTCAAAGTTGTTGTGCCCTATGATGCTGAAGATGCAAAAGGTCTGATTAAGGCCTCTATTCGTGATGCTAATCCCATCATGTTTCTTGAGCATGAATTAATGTATGGCCAATCTTTTGATGTGCCAACTGATGAGGATTTCATCATCCCTATTGGTAAGGCCAAAATTATGCGGGAAGGCACAGATGTCACGATTACAGCTTTTTCACGCATGGTAGGATTTGCTTTAGCAGCGGCTGACAAATTAGCGGAGCAGGGGATTAGTGCTGAAGTCATCAATTTACGTTCTATTCGCCCACTTGATACGGAAACCATTGTTGAAAGTGTAAAAAAGACCAATCGCTTGGTTTCAGTAGAAGAAAGCTGGCCCTTTGCAGGTATAGGCTCAGAAATGGCGGCTCTTATGATGGAGCAGGCCTTTGATTATCTCGATGCGCCGATGGTGCGTGTTCATGGGGCGGATGTCCCCTTGCCCTATGCCGCTAATCTTGAGAAACTGGCATTGCCGCAAGCAGAAGCCATCATCGACGCGGCCAAGAACGTTTGCTACCGCAACTGAGATTTTAAATGCCCATTCAAATTCTAATGCCGGCGCTTTCGCCAACTATGACCGAAGGCAATCTAACCCGTTGGCTTAAAAAAGAAGGCGACAGCGTTAAGGCTGGCCAAGTTCTTGCTGAAATTGAAACAGATAAAGCGACGATGGAAGTCGAAGCTGTCGATGAGGGCAAAATCTTAAAAATTCTGGTACCGGGCGGTACTCAGGGTATCAAAGTCAATGCACCGATCGCTATTCTTGCCGAAGAAGGTGAAGATATAACGGCTGAAGCTGCCATAGCCAAGTTTGGAGCTGCAGCACAGCCAAAAGCTGAGCTGACACCATCCACACCAAAAGCTGAGCGTGTTGAGGCCGCACTTTCTAAATCAACATCGCCTGCACCCTTTGCATCTTCGGGACAGCGCATTGCAGCCAGTCCCCTTGCTAAACGTATAGCTGAACAGACAGGCGTAAATCTTCAAGCGGTGCGTGGGACGGGGCCAGGTGGGCGTATTATTAAGGCTGATGTTGAAGGTGCCAAGGCCGCAGGTAGCACGAGCTCCGCACCTTCCATGGCCCAGGGCTTAGATGCACGAGATTATGCAACCAAACTTGGAATGGCTTTTGAGGCGCAACCCAACAGTACAGTTCGCAAAGTTGTCGCTAAACGCCTTTTAGAATCCAAACAAACAGTTCCTCATTTTTATCTCACCATCGATTGTGAGATTGATGAGCTTTTGTCTTTGCGTAAAAGCATCAACGAAGTCTCGAGTAGTAAGGTATCGGTTAATGACTGCGTCATCCGTGCTGTTGCTCTCGCAATGAAGAAAGTTCCTGCTGCTAACGCGTCTTGGACGAATGATGCGATTTTACGGTATGCCAATATTGATATTTCTGTTGCCGTGGCGACAGATAATGGATTGGTAACGCCTATTATCAAGCAAGCCGATACAAAATCGCTTGCCCAAATTTCAGCAGAGATGAAGGATCTTGGCTTGCGAGCACGTGAAGGCAAATTACGCCCTGAAGAGTTTCAAGGGGGTGGTTTCACCATTTCTAATCTTGGCATGTATGGCATCAAAGAATTTTCAGCCATCATTAACCCGCCGCAATCTTGTATCTTAGCTGTCGGTGCTGGTGAGCAACGTGCTGTCGTCAAAAATGGCCAGCTTGCGATTGCAACCGTTATGAGTTGTACATTATCGGTTGATCATCGTTCCGTAGATGGTGCTGTGGGGGCTGAATTCCTGCAAGCCTTTAAGCCGCTCATCGAAAAACCCTATAGTCTGGTCGTGTAATGTCTGATCTTGAGAGACGGATTGAAGCCATTGAAGCGCGCAATGATCGTGTTGCTGCTGATAAAGCGTGGGAAGTAAGTTGGACGCGCCGTGCTCTTATTTGTGCTGTCACTTATATTTGCGCCGTCATCCTTTTAAATGTCTTAGGTCATGATGGTTCGGGTAAACATGCCTTTGTTCCTGTTATGGGGTATCTCGTTTCAACTTTTTCATTGCCACCCCTAAAGCGTGCGTGGATCAAATATAGTCTGACGGGTGCATCACATGAGTGATTTGATTGTCATTGGTGGCGGACCTGGTGGGTATGTTGCGGCTATCCGTGCAGCACAATTGGGTATGAAAGTAACGGTGATCGAGCGTGAGCATATGGGCGGTATTTGCCTCAACTGGGGCTGTATTCCAACCAAAGCTCTCTTGCGTTCCAGCGAGATTGCCACACTTTTAAAACACGCTGATGAATTCGGCTTTACTATCAAGGATTACAGCTTTGATCTGAAGAAAATTGTTGAGCGCTCGCGTAAAGTTGCGAACCAGCTTTCGACTGGCGTCAAATTTCTCATGAAAAAAAACAAGATCGACGTTGTTGAAGGATCAGCAAAGCTTCTCGGTAAAGGTAAGGTTGAGGTTACGGCTAAGGATGGAAAGAAGTCGGAGCTCACGGCAAAAAATATTATTTTGGCAACCGGTGCGCGTGCGCGCTCTTTACCAGGTCTGGAAGCAGACGGTAAATTAGTATGGACCTATAAAGAAGCTATGGTGCCAGAAAGCATGCCAAAATCGCTTCTTGTAGTGGGATCGGGTGCTATCGGTATCGAATTCGCCAGCTTCTATCGCTCACTTGGTGTGGATGTGACTGTCGTAGAAGTTCTTGAGCGCATACTGCCTGTTGAAGATGAAGAGGTATCAGCTTTCGCTCGAAAAGCGTTTGAAAAACAAGGCATGAAGATTTTAACAGGCGCTACTGTTAAAAAATTAGAAAACAAAGGTAGTAGTGTCACGGCAACAATTGAGCAGGGTGGGGCTTCCAGCCTCTCGAGTTTTGATCGTGTGATTATGGCGATCGGCATTATTGGAAATACCGAAAATCTTGGTCTTGAGAATACCAAGGTGAAAGTGGAGCGCGGTCATATTGTCATTAATCCCTGGTGCGAAACAGGCGAGCCAGGCGTGTATGCGATCGGGGATGTTGCTGGTCCACCATGGCTTGCGCACAAAGCTAGCCATGAAGGCGTCATTTGCGTAGAAAAAATTGCCGGCGTGAAGGGTTTGCATCCTTTAAAAGCCGACAACATTCCGGGATGCACCTATTGCTCGCCACAAGTCGCCAGTGTTGGCATGACGGAAGCCAAGGCAAAAGCAGCCGGTAAACAAGTCAAGATTGGGCGCTTTCCTTTTATTGGTAATGGCAAAGCCATAGCTTTGGGTGAGCCCGAGGGCTTTGTTAAAACGGTGTTTGATGCCAAAACGGGTGAGCTTTTAGGGGCTCATATGATTGGTCCTGAAGTTACAGAGCTTATCCAGGGCTATGTTATTGCTCGTACATTAGAGACGACGGAACAAGAGCTTATGCATACGATTTTCCCGCACCCCACGATCTCAGAAACCATGCATGAAGCTGTGCTTGATGCTTATGGCCGGGCCGTGCATATCTAGGGAATTATGGACGGACAAACGCCAGAAAAACCTCGGCATCCCGAGAAGATCAATCGGCCAGATAATATCTCGCCGCCGAAGCCTGATTGGATTCGTGCTAAAGCACCCGTCAGTAAAGAATATCATGAGACGCGCGAATTAATGCGCTCGCTCAAACTTAACACAGTTTGTGAAGAAGCTTCCTGTCCGAATATCGGTGAGTGTTGGAAAGTTAAGCATGCCACTTTTATGATTTTGGGATCGGTGTGCACACGGGCCTGCGCATTTTGTAATGTAGCAACCGGTAAGCCCGATCAGCTTGATCCACATGAACCTGATAATTTGGCCGTAGCCGTTGGTAAGCTTGGTTTGAGCCATGTCGTTATCACATCTGTTGATCGGGATGATCTGGATGATGGTGGCGCTGCACATTTCGCGCGCGTGATCACACGTTTAAGGGAAACATCACCCAATTGTACCGTTGAAATTTTGACGCCTGATTTTATGCGTAAAGATGGTGCCATTGATACGGTTGTGAAGGCGCGCCCTGATGTTTTCAATCACAATCTCGAGACAGTGCCACGGCTTTATCCAGCTATTCGTCCTGGGGCGCGGTATTTCACATCCCTCAATCTTTTAAAGCGCGTTAAAGAGCTGGATCCCACCATATTTACAAAATCAGGCATTATGGTTGGCCTCGGTGAAACGCGTGATGAAGTTGGGCAGGTTATGGATGATTTGCGCGCCGCTGATGTCGATTTTATTACAATCGGTCAATATTTACAGCCAACACCAAAGCATGCCGGTGTAGATCGGTTTGTAACGCCTGAAGAGTTTGAAAGTTATGCGACACTGGCACGGGCTAAGGGCTTTTTGATGGTATCAAGTTCGCCGTTGACGCGCTCATCTCATCACGCAGGTGATGATTTTAAAAAGCTGCAGGCTGCTCGAGAGAATTTGGCGAAGAAGAACTGATTACCAGCGCCGCAGTGGACCAACATCCACATGAACAAACTTACTATCTGCATAATAGCCAACACCGCCACGACGCATCGTGAGTGCTGCATTTTGAACCTGACGCAAAGAGGCGCCAGATATGCGAATATCCATAGCCATACCCTTGGTATGGTAGCTATTCTTGGCAACGCCATCTGAAAGGCTGGCCATATGCAGGTTTGTCTTGGGTGAGCGGTAAGCCGATACAATTTCAATGGCGCGGTCATTGCCCAGCTTACGCTGTAAGTCATAGAGGAAATCGATGAGTTTGACGCTCATCTGGGTTGCATCACCCGAATAATGGTCGCGCATGATGTGATTAAGTTTAGCTAGGGCTGCGCGGTCATAGCCGCCATTTTTCCAGTAATCTACACGCAGGCGTTCATCTGTATGCAGATTATAGAAAGAGAGCGAGCGAATACCTTTGACGCGAGGCATGGCAGCAAGAGCAGGCGTGGCTATACCGCAGGCGACTGTGGCTAAACCCATCTGCAAAAATTGGCGGCGCGAACCGCTAAAAGTATCCGTCATGTCAGGGAATCCATGCTTCTTAATGATCGACCCCAAAAGTAAAACGATTGGCGCTGGGTGACAAGGATTTATGTCTATAAAGAATCAATGCTTTTCAGACACTTGCTTGGTCGGTATGTCCGATCCTGTCATATTCTGCATGAGAAAAGTGTCATAATCGTAAACGTCTTTACGGAAGTTGATTTGCTTATTCTCATCCATAAAGACCGTCCAATAAAGAATATAAAGAGGCATTGGCTGATCTATAGGAACCCAGTGTGTTTTATTGGAACTAATTTCATTGGAAATCCGTTCTGCATCCCAACGACTTTTATTATGCGCCAATAATAATTCCGCAACCTGCTCGGGGTCATGCAAACGTATGCAGCCTGAGCTCAGGGCACGTTCATTTTTCTGAAACAATTCTTGATGGGGCGTGCCATGGATATAAACCGCAAACTCATTATCAAAATCAAACTTCAAGCGGCCAAGGCTGTTTTGATCACCAGGAGCTTGGCGAAGGCGGAAGTTAAACTCTTTTTCCTGCATTGATACCCAGTCAATATTTTCTCCATGCGGGTCGTCTTCGCTACCGCGTATAGTGAAGCCTAGCTTCTCTAGATAATGAGGATCTTCTCGTAATTTTGGTAAAATATCTTTTCGCGCTATCTTTGATGGTACGTGCCAGGACGGATTGACAATCATGCTGCGAATAGCGCTGCTGATAAAAGGTGTTTTGCGGTCGACGCGACCAACAATCACATTGCCGCGATAAACATCTTTTCCATCTTCATTAATGACAATAGAGGCGTTCGGGATATTGACTAAGGCATAGCGTTGCGGTGGAAAATCATCCGGCATATGCCTCCAACGCTCCATGTTGGCCATAATTTGTTCAATGCGCTTTTCGATGGGCGTATTCAATGCTTCCAAAACTTTTTTGCCTATGAGGCCATCAGTTTCGAGGCCGTTTCGCAATTGATAAGCCTCAACAGCAATTTTTAGCTCCATGTCATAGAGATTAGGGTCAAGCAGAGTTGTCGTAGACGGCAAATAATTTTCAGCTGCTAATCGGGCTCTTAATTGAGCAATGCGCGGATGTGTGTCGTTAGGGCGAAGGGTGGGTCCAGAGCTAATAAGGGGCCAAGCGCCAGCTACTGCCATGGCGCGATAGGTCTCAAGACCTTGTGCTAACTGCTCATAGCTCGGATTCTTAGGTGTTAAACTTTGAATAAAGTCATTGAGGCTATTGGTATTAACAGCAGCCGCTAACAAAGAAGGTATGTCGATCTCGCTACGGTAAAAAACCCATCCCGGATAGAGAGTGTTGAGATCAACGCTATCACCGTGAAGATCGTGTGCCAGATGAAGGAGGGTATCTGTAACTGATAATTCGAGTTTAATTTGGTTTTCGAGATGTGTTGTGTCCATTGTACGGATGGCATCAATCGCATAATTGCTGCGCACGAGACCATGATAGGTGATGAGTTTTTCAAGAGAATCTAAAAAAGTATTCAAGGTTGCGGTATTGTGACTGCCAGAAAAATCCCACGCAGGCTTATAGCCGCGCGCAGCGTAGAAAATATTCAACTCCTCCGTTGGCGCTTCATGGCCTACAACATTAACTTTGGGTGCTGAGAGTGTCTTCTCGAGATCCATACCGCCCGAGAACCATACAGCAGCTTCTGCGGGGTTCGCCCAAAAAAGCCAGATGGCGATAATAAAGGTTAGGCAATGCAGCATAAGAGGTGGGGCTTCCTGCGAGTGATTCCACTTGCTAAGCTTATAACAGGTTTGACAACGACTTATGAATTTTTATGCCCCAACATACTGAAAAACGTCACTTGCCTTATACGCCTGAGCAGATCTTCTCACTTGTAGCAGAAGTCGAACGGTACCCGGAGTTTCTACCGTGGTGTAAGGGTGTGAGGATCATAAGGCGTGAACAAGGCAAAATGACGGCTGACTTGATTATTGGCTATAAAATGTTTCAGGAGAAATTTACTTCGGAAGTTATGCTTGATAAGCCGCATGTCATTAGCGTGCGCTATTTATCGGGTCCTTTGGCGCATTTAACAAACCAATGGGGTTTTAAACCTGTAGGCAAGGGGTGTGAACTTTCTTTTCATGTCGATTTTGATTTCCATTCCTCGATCCTGCGTTCAGCCATGGAAATGTTCTTTGATAAAGCGCTCTTAAAAATGGTGGCAGCGTTTGAGGCGAGGGCTAAAGAATTATATGGTTAAAAAATGAGCTTGAAGCGGCAAACCATGCTGTTTCATCAGCATTGAAGTGGGTCTCATTTTATCTTATGACTTAAAGATATTCATTGAGGAGTTTTTTATGACACAAGAAATTTTAGCGACACGTACATTAGGAATTACCGAAGGCGCTTTACTTGATTACGAAGGCAAATTGGATTTCTTTTTTGCCGTATCTTATCCGGATGCTCCTGGTCATTATTACTTATATGCTGGCCGTAAAGAAGAGCATCTCAGTGAGACGCACAGTGTAGCTCAACTTCTTGCGGCTGATGCCTCAACGGTTGTTGATGGACGTAATGTAAGCTTTACAGATAATGAATTTATTACCGTTGAAGATGCCATGAATCGCAAACCTTCTGATGGACAGAGCTATCAACCCGTTAGTCGTGACGAAGCGATGCGTTGGCTTGAGCGGAGGCAAATGGAGCTCAATGCTATCCAGGCTGCAAACTCTGAAGGGGCCACAATGTATCCTGATACATTTAGCTCGAGGGCTGAATTGGCTGTAAGACTTGTTGGGGGAGCCCGTTTATCGAGGCAAATCCTCGTAGAGCCCAATCCGCCAGGATAAATGGAGGCACGGCCCGGAATCGAACCGGGATACGCGGATTTGCAGTCCGCTACATAGCCATTCTGCCACCGCGCCTTTTTAACGCCTGCACACTATGTTTTTAGGCCCTTGGGGTCAAGTTTCATCATATTTTTAATCAGAATGGACGGATGGCCTGGCTGCTGATAAATCAGGGGTTCTGATTGCAGGAGTCCTCATGCCTTTTACCCGCCTTTTCCAATTTATTCTTTTGCTATCTATCCCTGTGCTCACAGCCTGCAGCACGCCCAGCGAAATGATCACAATGAATGATGGTACGCGCGCCTACCGTATCACCTGCGGTGGTCCGATCTCGAGTGTTAAAGATTGCTTTGAGCGTGCTGGTTATATTTGTGGTAATAAGGGTTACACTGTTGTTCGTGAAACAGATATTACACCACCATCAGACTCCAATTATTTTTGGAATGCCGCTGCGCATGAAACCATTGTAAAATGCAATCTGAACTAAGTCATGAGTGCTATGCTAAAAACCACACCTGATTTTACAGCCGCTCGCTTTCATATGGTGGAATGTCAATTGAGGCCTAATAAAGTACGCGATGAGCGTATTTTGACAGCCATGGAAACATTGCCGCGCGAAATCTTTGTACCATCACCTTTAGCGGGCATCGCTTATATTGATGAAGACATTCAAGTAAGTACCAATCGATATTTGCTTGAGCCCATGGTTTTAGCCCGCCTTCTTGAAGAGACAGATCTTAAGCCAACAGATCATGTTTTGGATATTGCGGCAGGTACGGGCTATTCAACCGCCGTGCTAGCAAAGATGGCCTTAGACGTTGTTGGATTAGAGACTGATACTGCTCTTCAAAAGCAAGCTGTAGCCAATCTCGCTTCTCTTCAGATTACGAATGCTATTGTTGAAGTTGGGCCTTTAGCTGAGGGCTATAAGCACAAAGCGCCTTATGATGTCATTTTGATCAATGGATGTGTGGATTTTGTACCTGACACTCTCGTGGCACAATTGGCAGAAGGTGGCCGGCTTTTAACTGTGGTGCGGCATTTTGGGCCTAATCATGCATCCCATACTGCGGAAGCGCGGGTATATGAAAAGATCCGCGGTTTGGTCTCACATCGTTCTTTGTTTGACGCTCATGTCAAAATGCTCGTTGAATTTACGACACCACCCCACTTTAAATTTTAGAGGTCTATGATGTCGAATGTCCCAGTTATCGAAGTTGAGCAATTACGCGATATGTTGAAGTCACCAACACCTCCTATCGTCATCGACGTGCGCGAAAAATGGGAAAATGACCTTTGCCAAATTCCAGGCAATAAACTGATCCCTCTGGGCTCTTTGCCACAACATCTTGCTGAGTTACCCAAAGATCAGCCGATCGTTATGCATTGTCATCACGGCGGACGTAGTGGTCGAGCTGTCGCCTATATGATGCAGCAAGGGTATGATCAGGTTTTTAATCTTAAAGGTGGTATCCATGCTTGGTCACAGCGAATTGATCAAAGCGTTAAAACCTACGAATAAACTTGCGCGTCTCAGCTTTCTGCTGTCTCAAGAGCCGGATCAAGCATGATTGTCATCCCCATGGCGGGCCTCAGTAAGCGTTTTGCTGATGCTGGCTATAAGAAATCCAAATATATGCTCATAGTAGGCGGCCAATCAGTTTTTGCGCATGTCATGAAAAGTTTTGAGGCCTATTTTGCTTCAGAATATTTTCTTTTTATATGTCGGGATGAGCCAGGCACGATTTCTTTTGTTGCCGATGAATGTCGTCGTCTCAATATCGAAAATGGTCGCCTTGTTACATTGAAAGAGCCTACGCGCGGACAGGCTGAGACTGTTGCGCTTGGATTAGAGCAGGCCGAAGTGGGGTTGGGCTTACCTATAACCATTTTTAATATTGATACCATACGGCCTCACTTTCGATTTCCACCTTCCGATGTTTTTGCGGGTTTAGATGGGTATATGGAGGTTTTTAAAGGGCAGGGGGATCACTGGTCATTCGCTCTGACAAAATCACAAGATGATATGTCGGTCCTGCAAACCGCAGAGAAAAAACGTATTTCTGATTTGTGTTCGACAGGGTTGTATGATTTTAGACGCGCAGGAGATTTTTTAAGTGCGTATGAAGAAGAAAGTAAAAAACCCAAAGAGGAATTGCAGGGACAAGAATTGTATATAGCGCCACTCTATAATCATTTAATCTTGCGCGGTCGTAAGATTTTAGCCGTCGAAATTCCCCCCGAACACATGATACCCTGTGGTACGCCAGACGATTTTGAATCCTTTAAGCAAAAGATCGAGAAAACTTCATGACGATCGAAATAGAAACACTAGGATCAAAACAATCTCACATTGCTTTTGCTTTTAGCTCCAAAGAACGTATGGAGTTATCAGCCATCACAATCGAGCCACTCCTGGCTGAGAAAAATTTTGATTTATATTGGGTGGATGGCAGCACTAGTCCAGAAGGCCAAGCTTTCCCCAAAAAATATGCCCAGCATCTCTGTGAAATACATACCGGTGTGCGGGGTGGAGCTGATGCCGCCATTCTTTATTCTTTGAGCCTCTTACTTGATAAGGGATATGCGTATATTGGGCTGCTTGAAAATGATGTCAAATTAATCGCTGGCTGGTGGCCGCGTTTATGGGGCTTATTTGAGCAGGGCAAGGCGGACGGGCTTACTGTTGGTGCTGTATCCTCGCGTTGCCTTAATGATCGCATTCACGTGCCACGCGATGGTTACGCGGTGATGATGAATTTGGGTGCAGGCATGGTGCTTTTCACCCGCGCTGCTGTTGAGGCGGTCCTCAATCACTACCGTACAGGCAGTTATGGGGAGCTATCGTTCCTTTTCAATCATTATACGGGTAAAATTTGTTCCATTCCCTGGCAAGTAATGTTGCCTGATGATAAGCAATTGCCAAAATGGCATCCCGCTGCGGATTGGTTTTTTGAAAGCAGTTTATTGCCGTATGGTATGGCCGCCTTAGCTGTGACGCCTAATATGGCGCAAAATGTAGATATAGATTTATCGCAATCTCAATGCAGTGAAGCGACCAAAGCGGATCCTGAGTTTAATTGGAAAGGCTATTGCGATAATTTTCACAAACAATCTGCATTGGCGGCTCAAGATCCAGTCCGCGCCATCATCTGCAATTATGATTTTGTTTTCCAGCATTGGCGCGCCTTTCCACACCAGATTGCGCATGCTTTACCCAACGCCTTTCGTGGGGGGTGGAAATGTGTCTGGAGTAAGTTCAATGGGCCATTTGGTTTTGTTACAAAAGAAGCTGGTGCAAGCTTACAGCTTCATCAGCACGGACTAGGGATTGCGATTTTACTCGATAATAAAAATAAGCCTCTTACACTTTCGGTCCGAACGAGCTTTGGGGATGGCAAAATTAATATTGCACCTAAAGAAGGGTTTCAGTGGGCTGATATCAAAGTCGATCATTCTGGGCCCTATGATATCGAAGTCATTTTTGAGCAGCCTGATGTTTTGGTGGCCGCCATTCGCTTTGAAGGGCCGCAAACCTGGTTCCGGAATGCCTATCCGCTCCGCCATAAAGATTTAAAGCCATTTCTTGAATAAAGCTGACGCAGTAACTATCTTAGGGGCATGAAAAAGCTCTTTTTACTGGCCCTGGCGGCTTTCCTGTTTAGTGCCTCTGCTCAAGCTCAGATTGTGCCGCAGACCAGGCAGCAAATTACCCTGAGCTATGCCCCGCTCGTCAAGCAGGTCGCCCCTGCTGTTGTGAATATTTATACAAGCCGCAAGGTCCAGCAAAACCTCTCACCTCTGTTTGCTGATCCTCTCTTTAGGCAGTTTTTTGGGAATGCCTTTCCCCAAGGTGTTCCGCGTGAGCGCGTCGAAAGCTCTTTGGGCTCAGGTGTGATCATTCGAGGTGAAGGTCTTATTGTGACCAGTCATCACGTTATTAAAGGGGCCGATCAAATACGTGTTGTCTTATCGGATCGTCGCGAGTTTGATGCTGTTATTGTTACGGCCGATCCACATTCCGATCTTGCCGTCCTACGCGTTGATACAAAAGGCGCAAACTTACCTTATGTGGAACTCAAGGATTCTGATGAAATTGAAATTGGTGATCTCGTTTTAGCGATAGGTAATCCTTTTGGTGTTGGGCAGACAGTAACAAGCGGCATTATCTCTGCTGTTGCACATCCGTCGCTCAATTCCAGCGATCTCAATTATTTCATTCAAACCGATGCCGCTATTAATCCCGGTAATTCTGGGGGAGCGCTTATCACGATGGATGGTAAGTTAGTTGGTATCAACGCCGCCATTTTCTCACAAAGTGGGGGTAATCTCGGTATCGGATTTGCTGTGCCATCTAATATGGTGCGCGTTGTGATGGGCGCTGTTGCTGAAGGTAAGAAGAGTATCGTCCGCCCCTGGCTAGGTATGGATGGGCAAGCGATTACATCTGAGCTCGCAGCATCACTCAATATGACGCAGCCTTCAGGCTATCTTATCAATAGCATTCACTCTGCCAGTCCTGTTGGTAAAGCAGGCTTAAAGGTTGGTGATGTTATTACATCTCTCAATGGCCGCGCTATCAATGATCCTGACTCTTTTAACTATCGTGTGGCAACGCTCCCCATTGGATCAAAAATTGATCTCATTGCCTTGCGCAAAGGTCAGAAGGTTGAAGTAGCAACAACACTGATTGCTCCCCCTGAAGACCCGCCGCGCGCTAAAACAGAAGTGACAGGACCAAACCCCTTTGCAGGGGCTACCATTCAAAATCTATCACCTGCTGTTTTGGCAGAAACCAACATTCGTGGGATTGAGCAGGGCGTGATAATGACGGCTATAAAACAAGGTAGTGTGGCTGGAAATATTGGCTTTCGTGAAGGTGATATCATTCTGGCCATTAATGGTGCCAATATGGCGACGGTCAGTGATGTTTTGGCGACTGTAAAAAAGCAAGTTCGCGGTTGGCGCATATCATTCAGGCGCGGAACAGAAAATATCACCATCATGGTGAATTAAGGACGTTCATGAAGAACCGCATCCAAGAAGCTCAGGCGCTCTGTAATGGCGATATCAAATTTGTCATTCCTTCAGGAGACGAGAAGCATTTAGGCGGTTCCATCACAGGGTATGGTATTGGTGATCCGGCGACTTATTATCCCAATATGTGGACATGGGCGGTTGGTATTTTGGATGCCAAATCAGTTCTCGATGTGGGGTGTGGCCAGGGTTTTTCATTAGAATATTTTGCCAAGCTTGGATTGCGTGCCAAAGGTATCGAGGGTTATGAGGAATCTATCAAAAATGGTCGTCGCCCTGATCTTGTGACAAAGCATGATTATGAAAAAGCTCCCCTTACTTTAGATGAAACTTTTGATATGGCGTGGTGCTGCGAATTTGTAGAGCATATCGAAGAAAAATGTATGGATAATTTCTTTGCCACATTTAAGAGCGCCAAAACGATTTTTATGACTTTTGCGACACCAGGTCAGGGCGGGCATCACCATGTCAATGAACAGCCGGGCGAATATTGGGTTGATGCCTTTCAAAAACGTGGCTTTACCCTCAACATAGATTTGACAAATTGTGCACGCATTGTTGCGCATGCAGATTGCAAGATTTTCTCACCCCAATTCAAATCGCACTTTATTGATAAGGGGCTGGTTTTCACCAACAACGCATTTGACTGATTAGGTTTATGACTCCGCGCAACACATCTCCTTCACTTTTTTCTGATGCTGTGGCGCGGCCGCTTGCCGATCGCTTGCGTCCACAAACCTTAGCGGATGTAGTAGGACAAGATCATCTTCTAGGCCCCGAAGCGCCTCTTGGCCGTATGGTGGCGGCTCATCGTTTAGCATCACTCATCCTATGGGGGCCACCAGGATGTGGTAAAACCACAATCGCCCGTTTGCTTGCGGCTGAAGTAGGGCTTTATTTTGAGCCTGTTTCGGCTGTTGCCTCTGGCGTTGGTGAATTGCGTAAAATTTTTGAGGCGGCAGAGGAGCGCCGTGCTGCAGGGCAAGGCACGCTTCTTTTTATCGATGAAATCCATCGTTTTAATCGTGCTCAGCAAGATGTGCTGCTACCTTACGTTGAAGATGGCACCGTGACTTTGGTGGGCGCAACAACAGAAAATCCTTCTTTTGAGCTTAATGGAGCTCTTTTATCACGTGCGCAGGTCTTGGTGCTTAACCGACTTGATGATGCGGCCTTAGAGCTTTTGCTCAAACATGCAGAAGCCTCAGAAAAGAAAACATTGCCCCTCAATCCAGATGCGCGAACAGCTCTTAAGGCAATGGCCGATGGGGATGGTCGTTATGTTTTGGTGATGACGGAAGAAATTTTATCCTTACCGCCGCATAAAAAATTAGATGCCAAAGAGCTGGCTGATTTTGTTCAACGTCGCCGTCCTCTGTATGACAAAGCGCAAGAGAGCCATTACAATCTCATCAGCGCTCTTCATAAAGCGTTGCGGGGCTCTGATTGTAATGCTGCGCTTTATTGGTTAGCACGGATGTTGGCGGGAGGTGAAGAGCCGCGCTACATCGCGCGCCGCCTAACGCGCTTTGCAAGTGAAGATATTGGTCTTGCCGATCCGCAGGCTTTGCCCATAGCACTCGCAGCCTGGGAGGCTTACGAGCGACTGGGTAGTCCCGAAGGAGAGTTGGCGATTGCTGAACTAGTGATCTATTTAGCCACGGCACCCAAATCAAATGCATCATATGTTGCCTATGGAGCTGCTATGCGTGCGGCCAAGGAATATGGCTCATTGATGCCGCCTAAGCACATCCTCAATGCTCCAACCAAACTCATGAAGGATTTGGGCTATAGCGAAGGCTATGCGTATGACCATGACGCGCCGGATGCTTTTTCAGGGCAAAATTATTTTCCAGACGATATGGAGCGCCAGGAGTTTTACCAGCCTGTAGAGCGGGGCTTTGAGCGCGAAGTCAAAAAACGCCTGGATTACTGGGCTGAATTGCGCCGGAAACGCTAAAACCTAGCTTGTCAGCGGTAAAATGAGGGTTTATTCTCGCTGCAGTGCGATATCAAGGAGCCATATATGTCTGCCGATGCGTCTTTTTTTGCCAAACGTCTTGCTAAAGTCAAAGCCTCACCAACCTTAGGTATCACGAAGTTAGCCCTCGAGCTTAAAGCTTCAGGTAAGGATGTCATTGGCCTTGCTGCGGGTGAGCCTGATTTTGACACGCCAGACCATATTAAAGAGGCCGCTATCGCTTCGATGAAGCGCGGCGATACAAAGTATACGGCTGTTGATGGCACGCCTGCTTTGAAGCAAGCGATTTGCGACAAGTTTAAACGCGAAAACAACCTCACTTATAAGCCAAGCCAAATCACTGTTGGCACGGGTGGCAAGCAAGTCATTTTCAATGCCATTATGGCAACTGTCAGTCCTGGTGATGAAGTCATCATTCCCGCACCTTACTGGGTCTCCTATCCCGATATGGTGAATTTAGCTGAAGGCACGCCCGTATTTGTCGAAACGCAAGATGCCAATGGCTTTAAAATGAAACCGCAGGATTTAGACAGGGCCATCACGCCAAAAACCAAATGGCTCATTTTAAATTCGCCGAGCAATCCAACGGGCAGTGCCTATACCAAAGCTGAATTGCGCGCTTTAGCTGATGTCTTGCTCAAGCATCCTCATGTTTGGGTTTTGGCCGATGATATTTATGAGCATCTGGTTTATGACAATTTTGAATTTGCTACGATCGCGCAAATTGAACCAAAGCTATTCGATCGCACTTTGACCATGAATGGTGTGTCGAAAGCTTATAATATGACCGGCTGGCGCATCGGGTTTGCGGGCGGCCCAGATGCTTTGATCAAGAAAATGGGCGAAATCCAAGGCCATTCAACCAGTAATCCGTCTTCGATCAGTCAAGCTGCCGCACTCGCTGCTTTGACGGGACCGCAGGACTTTATGAAGAAACAGGTTGAAACCTTTAAGCAGCGCCGCGATATGGTTGTGGATATGCTTAACCAAGTTCCTGGTCTCAAATGTGCCAAACCAGAAGGCGCGTTTTATGTTTATCCAAACTGCGCTGGGTTGATTGGCAAAAAGACACCTACAGGTGTTGTGCTGAACTCAGATGAGGATGTTGCAAAATATTTGCTCGAGAGTGAAGGTGTTGCTGTCGTGCAGGGGGCTGGCTTTGGCCTCAGCCCTTATTTCCGTATCTCCTATGCGACATCAACCGAAGCGCTTAAAGAAGCCTGTACACGCATAAAGCGTGCCTGTGAGAAGCTGACGAACGGTTCACAAAAAGCCGCTTAAGCCAATCACTTTTTCTTCAATTCAAGAGACGCTGAATTGATGCAGTAACGCAAGCCAGTTGGTTTGGGGCCATCTGGAAAAACATGCCCCAAATGTGCATCGCACCTGCTGCAGACGACCTCAGTGCGGATCATGCCATGACTGCTGTCTGTAATTTCTGTGACTTTATCTTTATCAACGGGTTGATAATAGCTCGGCCAACCACTACCGCTGTCATATTTTGTTTGGCTATCAAATAATTCCTGACCGCAGCAGGCACAAAGATAAGTGCCAACATCCTTGCTATTGGCATATTTGCCCGTAAAGGGGGCTTCTGTACCATGCTGACGCGTAATGCGATATTGTTCTTGGGTCAGCTGTTGCTGCCATTCGGCATCGGATTTGCGGATTTTATCTGTCATGGGCATTCCTTTTGTGGTTCCTTATCATAAACTTATACGGCTTCAACTACCACACTTTACGTGACGCCACATTAGGCTTAGAATAAATCTAAATAGTCAATCAGGAGCTCCTCATGTCATCTAAGACATCTTCTAAAAATTCAAGCACACAAATGTCCAAGTATTTAGCAGGCGTGGTGAGTGACACCTATTTGCTCATGATTAAAACGCATGGCTATCATTGGAATGTTACCGGATCATCCTTTCCACAGCTCCATGCTTTCTTCGAAACTCAATATACTGAATTATTCACAGCCGTAGACGAAATTGCTGAACGTATTCGTGCACTTGGTCAATTTGCACCAGCCAGCACGGCGGCTTTTCAAAACAACACCGCTATTAAAGAAGCTGGTGATCAGCCACCCTCAGCTGCTGCGATGATCAAGGATTTGATCAAGACGCATGAACAGGTGCGTAGCCGTATTCTTGAAGCAGAAGAATTTGCAGATGAAATCGATGATACGGCAACACAAGATCTTATGAATGCTCGGCTTGCTGCTCATGACAAAACCATCTGGATGTTACGTAGCACAGGGGCCTAAAGGCTTATAAAGCAAGTATTTCTCTTACTTGCAGAGGGGCCCTAGCATCACCTATGGTGCCCTCCATGACGAAACTGAACAGCCTTGGGTTTGCAAAGGAACCAGCCGCCACACGTGTGGTCGTGGCCATGTCGGGTGGTGTCGATAGCTCAGTCACAGCAGCTCTTTTAAAAGAGCAGGGCTATGACGTTGTCGGTATTACTTTGCAATTGTACGATCATGGTATGGCGGTAAGCCGTAAGGGTGCCTGCTGTGCAGGCCAAGATATTTATGATGCCCATCGGGTGGCTGAGACGATTGGTATTCCCCACTACGTTCTCGATTATGAAAGCAAGTTTTCGCAAAGCGTTATGGATGATTTTGCTGACAGCTATATGCGCGGTGAAACGCCCATACCCTGTGTGCGCTGTAATCAACGCGTTAAATTCCGCGATATGTTGGCGACAGCCAAAGACCTGGGTGCAGAAGCACTAGCAACAGGACATTATGTGCGCCGGGTTATGGGGCCTAAGGGGCCTGAGCTGCATCGCGCAGTTGATGGTGGTAAAGATCAAAGCTATTTCCTCTTTACCACAACCAAAGAGCAATTGGATTTTTTACGTTTTCCTTTAGGCGATATGACCAAGGCTGAAACGCGCGCTTTAGCTGAGCGCTATAATTTGCCAGTAGCAGCAAAGCCAGACAGCCAAGATATATGCTTTGTTCCTAATGGTGATTACGCCAGTGTTGTGACACGATTACGCCCCCAAGCTGCAGAGGCTGGCGATATTGTTGATTTAGAGGGTCATGTCTTAGGACAACATGAAGGCATTATACATTTTACAGTAGGTCAGCGTCGCGGCATTAATATCAGTGACCGTGGTGGTGAAAATAACGAACCGCTTTATGTCATTCGCGTTGATGCCGGCAAAAAACAAGTTGTTGTTGGACCGCGTGAGGCTCTCGCGCAAATCGATGTTCCTTTACGTGAAATCAATTGGCTAGGTGGTGACATGCCGACAGAAGGTATAGA
>JBASWO010000060.1:0-13549 GCA_049276515.1 Alphaproteobacteria bacterium | reverse complement strand
AGCCATGGCATGACAAAAAGAACGGCAATGGAGCCGAACATTAATATAACGCCGCCAAGCTTTGATGAGATCAGAACAATATCCGTAAAAGGAATGCCGATATCCCACACGAACGAACGCAAAATCGCATAGAAGGGTAAGAAATACCATTCAGGCACGATGTGCGCCGGCGTTACCATCGGATTGGCTGGAATGTAATTATCAGGATCACCCAAAGAGTTCGGGCTGTAGAAAACAATCACAGCATAGAACAACAAAAAGAGCGTGAGACCGAAAGCATCTTTTGCTGTGTAGTAAGGATGAAAAGTCACCGTGTCCTTTGGACCTTTGGGTTCAATGCCAGTTGGATTGTTGGAGCCTGATATGTGCAAAGCCGCCACATGCAAAAACACCACGGCAAAAATCACGAAGGGCAAGAGATAGTGCAGTGAGAAAAAGCGATTGAGGGTTGGGTTATCAACCGAGAAACCGCCCCAGAGCCATGTGACAACGCTGTCGCCAACCAAAGGAATGGCTGAGAACAGATTGGTGATAACCGTCGCACCCCAGAAGCTCATCTGACCCCAAGGCAAAACATAGCCCATGAAAGCTGTCGCCATCATCAAAAGCAAAATGAGAACGCCCAGCATCCACAAAAGTTCGCGAGGCTTTTTATAAGATCCATAATAGATGCCACGGAAGATATGGATGAAAACGGCAATGAAAAACATGGAGGCGCCATTCATATGAATATAGCGGATCATCCAGCCCCAATTGACGTCACGCATAATGCGTTCAACAGAATTAAAAGCGTGATCTGTTGATGCTGTGTAATACATAGCAAGAAAGATGCCGGTCAAAATCATCACAACCAGCATCACCATGGCGATCGCGCCAAAATTCCACAAATAATTGAAATTCTTCGGCGTCGGGAACTGTCCGTATTCTTTCTGCATCATCGTAAAGACAGGCAAACGTGTATCGATCCAGTTGATGACAGGATTTTTAAATTCGGAAGGTGAGCCTTGAGCCATGATGTCGTGTCCAGAAATACGTGAGTGAATTAGCCGATTTTAATGTGCGTGCTGTCGGTGAATTGATAGGGCGGGACTTCTAGGTTCGTTGGCGCAGGCCCCTTACGGATACGGCCTGAACTATCATATTGTGAACCATGGCATGGGCAGAACCAGCCATCATAATCGCCGTGTGGATCTGTTGGCTTTTGACCCAGAGGCACACAACCTAAATGCGTGCAGACGCCAATCATCACCAACCATTCAGGCATTTCTTTGCCACCAAAAGTTGATTGCTTGACGCGCGCTTCATCGGTTTGCGGATCTTTCAACTCACTCATGGGTGCTGCGCGCGCTTCGTCGATTTCTTTTTGCGTACGACGACGAATGAAAACGGGTTTGCCTCGCCATACAACGGTGAGTGATTGACCTTCTTTCACTTGAGACAGATCAACTTCAGTTGATGCCAAGGCTAAAACGTCAGCCGCTGGATTAATCGATTGAATGAGGGGGTATGCCGTAACGCAAGCACCAACGCCACCCATGGCGCAGGCTGTCATCACGAGGAAATCGCGCCGTTCTTCATCATGCTCAGGCGCAGCTTGTGTTGGCTTTTCGGCCATAGAAAACTCCAGGAGTGAATTAGGAATCACAGGTTTAGAACGAAATTTGCGGGCAATCTAGCCCAAGCCCTTATAAAGGCCAAGGGCGTTGCTATTCATCACATATTCGGAAATAAAGGCCCCATGGAAATCCCTGCAAAACAGCGTTTGAGATTGGCACTTTATCAGCCAGATATGCCCCAAAACACAGGTGCTATGATGCGTTTAGCAGCCTGTTTTGGGGTCGCTCTGGATATTATTGAGCCCTGTGGATTTCCGTGGGATGAACAAAAATTAAAGCGTACCGGCCTCGATTACATCCAGCACGCCAACTACACAAGACACCAAGATTGGCAGGCTTTTCAAGCAACTAGGCAAAAAAGACGATTGGTTTTACTGACGACAAAAAGCAATCAGCCCTATTATTCCTTTGATTTCAGGCCTGACGACATACTAATGGTGGGGCGAGAGAGTGCGGGCGTGCCCGAGGCCATCCACCAAAGTGTCGATGCCGCGATCACGGTACCCATGCAAAAGGATACACGATCACTTAATGTAGGTATGGCTGCGGCCATCGTTTTAAGCGAAGCCCTAAGACAGACACAGAGTTTTCCATGAAAAAAGAAGCCGCCCTACGTCTTGTACCAAGCCACAAAACAGTGCCTAGCGAAGCACAAAAGCAACAAGCCACGGCATGGTTTCAAAGTTTGCGCGACCAAATCTGCGCTACTTTTGAGACAATCGAAGATGAATTACAGGGCACAGAGCATGCACATCTAGCCCCGGGTCGTTTTCAACGTAAGCCTTGGAAGCGTGATGCCGAAAATGGTGGCGGTGGCGAAATGTCGATTATGCATGGCCGCGTATTTGAAAAAGTTGGCGTCAACATCTCAACAGTGCACGGCACTTTCTCCGAAGAATTTCGTAAACAAATTCCTGGCACAGAAAAAGATGGAAGCTTCTGGGCTTCTGGCATCAGTCTCGTGGCGCATATGCGCTCACCTCTTGTTCCTGCTGTTCATATGAATACGCGCCATATCATAACCTCTCATGGTTGGTTTGGTGGTGGCGCTGATTTAACGCCTATGTTCATGAACAGCGCTGAAACTCTGGCAGACAAAGCGCGTTTTCACGCAGCTCTTAAAAATACCTGTGATAAACATGGTAGCGATTATTATGAGCGCTTCTCCAAATGGTGTGACGAATATTTCTTTATTAAACATCGCAACGAAGCGCGTGGTGTCGGCGGCATTTTTTATGACTGGCTCGATAGCGGAACTTGGGCTCATGACTTTGCCTTCACACAAGATGTCGGCCGTATGTTCTTAAATACCTATCCTCATATCGTACGTGAGCATATGAATAAGAGCTGGACAGCGGAACAACGTGATCAACAGCTGATCCGCAGAGGCCGCTATGTTGAGTTTAATTTACTCTATGATCGCGGCACATTGTTTGGGCTAAAGACCGGCGGTAATATTGAAGCGATCCTCATGTCGCTGCCCCCTGAAGCTAAATGGTCATAAATTACCCCTAAGCAGCCACCATCCATTGATAAACCAAACGTAAACAATCTATGTTTTGAGTGTGGATTTTGGCACCGTTGCAATCATGCAACTACTGACCAATCAATTGTTAAACCAAGCAAATCTGCCGGGTTCAGCCTTGATTCAGCCACAAAGTGACCCTACTTTGCCCGCAGATTTTCACTTTGGCTGCCACATTTGGTTTCCATACGTGCATTGGCGATAGATTTTTGGCCGGACAAAGCGTAAATCAAAGGTGCCGTTTCCGGGCTATTGGGTAAGTCACAAAAGCTCACCGGCGCTGATTGACAAACAAAGATCTCGGCTAAGGCGGTATCGTGCCGTTCCCGAATTTGCCGCAGTTCACAAGGGGGTAAAACAATGTTGAAAAAGATTTTGTGCCTTATGGCAGTTCTGACTCTGGTGTCAGCTTGCGACACAATGGGCATGGGCGATGGCTCAGGCAACGCTAATGGTAGCGGCCGCGCTGGTGGTCCAGCAACTCCTGGCACCCAGGAAGATTTGGTTGTGAATGTTGGTGACCGTGTATTCTTCGGTTTCAACGAAACAGACCTAACAGGCGAAGCTCGTGGCACACTTGATCGTCAAGTTGCTTGGCTGAAGAAGTACGGTTCACTCAAAGTGACCATCGAAGGTCATTGCGATGAACGTGGCACACGCGAATACAACCTGGCTCTCGGCGAACGCCGCGCTACGGCTGTAAAGAACTACCTCGTTGCTGAAGGCATCAAGGCTGATCGCGTTAAGACAATCAGCTACGGCAAGGAACGTCCTGCTGTACTCGGCAGCAACGAAGCTGCATGGGCTCAAAACCGTCGTGGCGTTACTGTCGTTGTACAGTAATCCTCGAGGTTAAACCCGAAGAAATCAGGCCGTAGCCGCAAGGTTACGGCCTTTTTCTTTGCCTGATTTCAGCCCTTTTCTTAATCCACCCTTCCTTTTGGTTTATTTCACGGCATAATGCCGCATCGCCCTTTTGAGTGAGCCTGCCATGAAACTTCGCCTCTCCCTTTTGGTCACTTGCGCCCTTCTTGCTGCACTCCCAGCCTCTGCACAAACCGGACCTAATTACGAAACACGTCTTTCGACGTTGGAAAATGAAATTCGCGCCATGCAAGGTCGCGTTGAACAAGTCGAATATGCCACGCGCCGCTTTGAGCAAACGTTGCAGCGTTTACAAGCTGACTATGATGCGCGTCTCACACGTATTGAACGCGGCCAAGTTGCAGCGACTGCACCAGTAACATCCCCGCCGCCAGCACCCTCTCAAGTCTCAACACCTGAAGCACCCGCAGGTGACGTTAGTGGCTCCCTTGGGGCAATCAAAACGCAAGATGGCCGCGTTACCGGCGCTGTGAACAATCCAAAAGTTCCGCCTCTTCCCGACACGCCAGCTGATTATGGTCTAACGCCTCAAGAACAATACGAACGCGCTTTTGATATTTTACGCAAAGCAGATTACGCAGAAGCTGAAAAAGCTTTCAAAACATTCATCGATAAAAACCCAAAAGAAAAACTTATCGAGAATGCCAAATATTGGTATGGCGAAACTCTTTATGTGCAGAACAAGTATAATGAAGCCGCTGTTGCTTTTGTCGATGCCTATCAGCAAAATCCACAAGGCGCTAAAGCACCCGATTGCCTTTTAAAGCTCGGCCTCTCCCTCAGTGGCATGAACAAGCCTCAAGACGCCTGCACAACGCTCAGCGAGCTGAAAACTAAATTCCCTAAAGCCGCAGCCAATATTCGTGGTCGTGCTGATGAAGAACGCGCCAAACTTAAATGTGGCGCGCGCTAAAACCAGTCCACGCGCCGGTACCGGCTGAACCTATCGGCGCTGAAGAATTTGCGCGCGCGATGGAGCCGTTTGCGCTCAATCATACATCGCTTGGTCTTGCCGTATCAGGTGGGCCAGACAGCATGGCTTTAGCCTGGTCAGCGAAACAATGGGCCAAAGACAGAGGCGTCACACTGCACGCCCTTATTGTTGATCATAATTTACGACTTGAATCCGCATCTGAAGCCGCAGAAACGCAAAAAAATCTTAGCCTCCTTGGTATAAAGAGCGAGGTTTTGCGCTGGGAACATGCACCTATTGTTGCACGTCTTCACAGCACAGCTCGGACAGCGCGGTATAAACTTCTTTTAGAAGCGTGCCGTAAAAACGCCCTTTCATGCCTGCTTTTGGCGCATCAACAAGAAGATCAGGCCGAGACAATTTTGATGCGACTTGCCAAAGGAACTGGGATCGATGGGCTAGCCGGTATTGCAGCTGAGAAAAAGAAAGATGGTATTCGTCTCCTGAGACCTCTTCTAACTTTTTCAAAAGAACGTTTGATTGCAACCTGCAAATCGGCACGCATTCCCTTTATCACTGATCCGAGTAATCACTCTGAAAAATTTGCGCGCGGACGCTTACGTCGTGTCATGCCGCTTTTAGCGGAAGAAGGTTTGACAACCGATCGTCTTCAGGAATTAGGTACGCGCGCATCAGAAGCTAAAGAAGCTTTGGATCACTACGCCCATGCTTTAGTACGCGTTGCCACAAAACAAGATTGCGCTGGTGTCGTCCGCTTTGATCTTGAGCATTTGCGCTCGGCCCCCATTGCTGTAGCTGGACGCGCTGTTGTTCTGTGCCTCAACACTTTGCATCGTGAAGTTTATTCACCCGAATATGCATCGCTTGATCGTCTTTTGCGCGCGCTGCGTCATGATGCTGAGATGACGCCTTGCACATTGCAAGGCTGTCTCATCAGTCGCACAGCAACACAAGCCGTTTTTATGCGTGAATATTCTGCGATCCAAGATGCTGTGGTGATCAAGCCTGGTGAAAAAATTGAATGGGACGGTCGCTGGCAGATTACTCTTGCTGCCACGGCCAACGAATCTTACGCCGTTCGTCCCCTTGGTAATCCCCCTCATGAAACTGTGGATATTTTAGCCCCCCACTTACGTCATCGCCTGCCGCAGGGTCGGGCACGGGCAGCTTTACCAGCCCTCTGGCGCGGCAATGATCTGGTGCTAATCCCTGTTTTTTCAGCAGAAAATAATGCCAAAAACCCAGCAACGGCGGTGCTTTCAAAGCCATGGCCGCCTTCCTTCTAAGGCATCAATCTTTTCCTAGTAATTCTTTGGCATACTAAGGCCTTATTTATTGGCTTTAACCCGGTCCTCGGTTATTGTCGCTTTAACTTTTCGAGAGCCTTCCATGCCGGTTCGTCCACGCTCAACAGGATGGGTTTATGTCAGCGCCATTTCATGGCGTGCTTTGACGCATCGTTTTTCTTTTATCCTGTTCATCTTGGCCGCGTGTGGTTTTTTAATCGTTGGCCGCACACACCCCGTTTTAATGAGCGACTTCCGCGCTCATGCTGTTGATAGCTTAGCCCCTGTTCTTGATGCCATTGCCCGCCCCATGACAGCCGTTGAGACAGCTGTCAGCAACGCCAAAAGCTATCTCACACTCCATGCTGAGAATGAACGTTTACGCGCCAGCAATGCTGAGATGCGCCAATGGCAAAATGCTGTTGTCAGTTTACAAAATGAAAATCGTGAGCTCCATAATCTTCTTCACTTCAAAATCGAACCTGGCCTTGCTTATATTTCAGCACGCGTGATTGCCGATACCGGTGGTCCTTTCGTTCGCGGCCTGATCGTTACCGCAGGTAAAGTCGATGGTGTGCGCGAAGGCATGGCTGCGATGAGCGGCGATGGTTTGATTGGTCGCGTTGTTGAAGTTGGTGATTGGTCATCACGCGTTCTTTTGATCACAGATTTGAATTCACGCATTCCTGTCACTGTAACGGGATCAGGTGATCGCGCCATTTTGGCTGGCGATAACTCAACACAACCCAAACTTCTCTATTTACCTCAAGATGCGGTTTTAACCCCTGGCGCACGGGTTATGACATCAGGTCATGGTGGTGTTTTCCCGCCTAATTTACCTGTGGGATCTGTGCAGGATTTAGGTCATGGTACGTATGGTATCGTATCCGCGGCCGATTTAGGACGTATCAATTATGTACGTCTCGTGGATTTTAATTTGAAGGGTGGCACCTTCAATCCGGTAGCCAATAAAATCCAGGCTGAGTCCAAGAAATAATGCTCGATAATTTTTGGTTACGCCTTGATTCTGGCGCAAGGCAGTCCCTGCCCTTTTTTACAGCGCTGCTCTGCACCCTGTTTAGTGTTATCGCGTGGCCTTTGCCTCATTTCGGTCCTGTCGCCCCACCTTTAGGACTTATTGCTCTTTATTATTGGGCCATCCACCGTCCCGATTTGTTCCGCCCTGGCATGGTGTTCTTGCTGGGTCTTCTCAATGATATCGTCAATTTTCTGCCCCTTGGTTTGTCAGCACTTTTGTTTGTAGGTGCTTATCAACTGGTGCTTGAGCAGCGTCGCTTTTTTAGTGGGCATTCTTTCTTTATGATGTGGTTCGGTTTTATTTTAATGTTGTTCCTTGTTATGCTGGCCCAATGGTTAGGCCTTAGTCTTATACAGTGGCACCTCATGCCCTTTACGCCGGTTCTTATGCAAATGATTTTAGCGATCATTATTTTTCCTTTACCCTGCTGGCTATTAATCAGCTTGCAACGCATTGCCCTGAGCCAGAACTGACATGGCAGGCGATACCGAACGCAGCCGACTTTTTACACGCCGCGCCGTTATGATCGGCGGTGTTCAGGCGGCCCTATTTTCAATTTTAGCGGGGCGACTTTATTTTCTAGAAATTATGCAAGGTGAAGGCTACCGCACGCTTGCTGAAGAAAACCGCATCAATTTACGCCTCATTGCTCCGCGCCGCGGTCAGATTCTTGATCGCAACGGCACACCCTTAGCGATCAACCAACAAAGCTATCGTGTGGTGCTTTTGCCAGAACAAGTTACAGACATCAAAGCTCTACTCCAAACCATCAGTGGATATGTCGAGCTCACAGATACCGATAAAAAACGTATTGAGCGTGATCTGAAGAATATCGGAAGCTTTAATGCCATTCTCGTCAAAGACAATCTAACCTGGAACCAGGTTGCTCAAATTTCACTCCGTACGCTTGATATGCCTGGTACTGATATCGATACAGGCGAGGTTAGATCCTATCCGTACGGTGAAGTGACATCCCATATTCTTGGTTATGTGGGCACGGTCTCACAGCAAGAATTAGATAATAAAAGTGAAGACGACAGCGTTCTTGCTATCCCTGGTTTCCGCCTCGGCAAGAATGGCGTTGAAAAACAGTACGACCTTGATCTGCGCGGCGAAGCCGGCAATGTACAAATGGAAGTGAATGCGCATGGCAGAGTTGTACGCGAATTAGCACGGCATGATCCGCGGCCTGGGCTTGATACCACGCTCACACTCGATATTGGTTTGCAACAATTTGTACAGCAAAGGTTGCTCCGCGAAGAGGGTGGCGCGGCCGTAGTTATGGATATTCACACAGGCGCCATTCACGCCTTAGCCTCTCAGCCCGGCTTTGATCCCAATCTTTTTACCTATGGCATTAGCCAAGAAGACTGGGATCGCCTCAATAATGACATTCATGTCCCCCTCTTAAACAAGGCGATTTCAGGCGTCTACGCACCAGGATCAACGATCAAGCCCATCATTATGATGGCCGGGTTAGAAGCCAATATGCTCAACCCGGCATCAACCACGTATTGTCCGGGTCATTACGAACTTGGCAATCACCGCTTTCACTGCTGGAAGCGCGGTGGCCATGGCAATGTTAATCTCAAACAAGCTTTAGCAGGATCCTGTGACGTTTATTTTTATGATCTCGGTAAAAAAATTGGCATTGATCGCATTCAAGCCATGGCCAAGCGCTTTGGTTATGGCCAGAAATTGAATGTTGATATTCCACACGAGCGTGGCGGCTTAGTCCCAAGCCGCGCTTGGAAACAAGCCGTTAAAGGCCAGCCTTGGCAGTTGGGTGAAACCCTGATCGCTGCCATTGGGCAGGGCTATATGCTTACCTCGCCCCTTCAACTCACTATGATGTCAGCAAGACTTGCAAATGGTGGCAAAGCTATCGTGCCCCATATTGTACAAAAAGTTGGCGAGCAACTTCGTGAGCCAAAAGAATGGCCATCACTTGGTTTTGATAAGGATCATTTGCGTATTGTCCGCGAAGCGATGTCGGCTGTTGTGAACGAACAAATCGGTACAGCCTATGGCGCACGTATTGATAAGCCAGAATATGCAATGGCCGGAAAAACAGGAACGTCTCAAGTCAGACGCATCACCATGGCAGAACGTGCCGAGGGTGTGACCAGCAACGAAGCCTTACCTTGGAAAGAACGTGATCATGCTCTGTTTTCAGGTTTTGCGCCCGTCAATGATCCACGTTTTGCTGTAGGTGTGATTGTCGAACATGGCGGCAGTGGTGCTCATACAGCTGCGCCTATTGCACGCGATATTTTATTGGAATGTCAGCTAAGAAATATAAAGAGCTAAGCTGAGGTCATCAGCTTGTTTCTTAGTTAGTGCTTCATCTCATCAATGCGCAAATCAACCAAGAACTGAATGACTTCATCATAATTCTTTTGTTTGATTTCTTTGACATCAACAACATTAAAATAAGCTTCAGTCATGCTTTGCACTGTTTCTTCAGCAGCACTTTGCTCATTGGCAACCCAAGCAAACAAAGAATAGATCGAGCGCAGCTCATTATCCTTCAATGGCTTTAAACCATAGCCTTGCATACGATCAGTAACATGATAAGAGACGCGAGCCTTCTCTAGAGCAGACAAAACCTTGTTAGGTTTTTGTTTACTTTCTGAATCTTTGCTGCGTGATGCAAAGGCAAGCAGGTCGCTGCCTGGAAAATCTTTTTTACTCATACCATTATATCCTGGGGATTAGGCCGCGAGGCGTTGTTGTTCGAATGCTGGCTGCATGACGCGATGCCAGCGCTGCTCAAGAGAAATCACATTGGAATTACGCACACCTTCATAGCGCTCGATATTTTCAACGATAGCTTGCGCAGCTACTTCACCGTGGCGAGCAATAAAGATTTCAAAATCGAGCATTTTCAGTCCCCAATATTACTGATTCTCATTTTTGGTTTGAAATTATCAAACCGTGGTAAATATATGCCATTGACACGGTATGAAATCAAACTAAAAATTACATTTAACTATAAATGAAAGTTTTGACATTGGGATGGTTTCTAATTACGGGTATGAAATTACCACAATTTGGTATCCGAAAATTATAAGCCATTGAAAAACAACATGATTAATGCAGAACAAATACGAGCGGCACGCGCAATTTTAGACTGGTCCACGGCTGATTTGGCCAAACAGGCCAATATGACCGTCAATGGCATTAATAAAATTGAGCGGGGCCATGTTCAGGCTCATCGCGAAACTGTTGAAACTATTCAAGCGACTTTTGAAGCCGCTGGAATTGAATTCCTTCCGAATTCTGGATTACGCAAAAAGAATCGTATTATTCAAACTCACGAAGGAGAAGATGCTAATCGGCTATTGCTCGATGATGTTTTTGCTACTCTGCGTGATACAAAAGGCGAAGTACTCATAGCCGGTCTCGATGAGAACTTAGTTATCAAGGACGTTGATAAAAAATTTCTTGATGAACACTTAAAACGTCTTGCTGAAAACAATATCCATGAACGCCTTTTGATCAAAAAGGGAGACACTAACTTCGTGGCAGAGCAAGATATTTATCGTTGGGTACCAGAGAAATATTTCAGCCCATACCCACTTTATATATACGGACCAAAGCTTGCTCTTGTTTCATGGGCCCCTACACCCCGCTGCATTATCATTCATGACGAAGCTTTTGCTGAAAGCACGCGTCGCCTGTTTAATTATGTGTGGGACTTATCTGAAATTCCTAGCCACTCCAAGGGCCAACGCTCATGAAGCAGGCTATTCAGAAATTATCAATTCTACCTTCTACCACTTCTCCTGAGATTTCTTGGGAAAAGCAACTTGAAGCAATCCCAGGAATTCGGCGCTTAAGCGAGTGTGATTTTGACTACCTTAAGAATATGCTTTCTAAATGTGATAATCCCGATTCATTTTTGACTTCTCCGAACTATTTTTTGTTTACGGGCCGTCAGGGGCTGTGGATTTATGAACGGCAAGATAGCTTCCTATTAGTTTGCTGGCATCCAAACACGACTGGCAGAGCTCTTATATTTCCTCAAATCAATAATGATAAAAATGAACTCTTAGCTAAGCTGCTTAGTGTTATTCCCGTAGCTCCAAAAGGTATTCAAATTGCTAGGGTGCCGCAGAGCACTAATAAGAAAACATATGCTGCTGTTGAGAACAGAAATTTACTGCTGCTTGAACGAGCTGAAGAGACACTAGACTGGCAATTTCCTGTTCATATCTTGTCCACTCAAAAGGTAGCCAACACTCTCGGACACGAGTTTATGCATATTCGAAATAGATTACGCCAAACTCACAAGTACTCAGTTAAAACTGCACCATTTGATGCTATCCATCACAGCCGATCTATCGAAAACCTTTTACATAATTGGGCACAGCGTAACGCCGAAAATAGAAGCGAATATGAACAGTTATATGCCCCTTATGAAACCCTGTTCTCATCAAGCATGAATTCTACGTTTGGCTTGTCTGGTCTTATGATTTATGTAGAAAATAAACTCGAGGCTGTAGCGTTGTGGGATATCTCAAATAGCCAGAATAAAACTGCAAATCTTTTTGTGAACTTTTGCAATGTTACTATTAAAGGATTATCTGAGTTGTTAATTGTGAAATCTTGTGAGGCCTTGTCAAATCAAGGAATTAAATTTCTCAATTTGGGCGGCTCAGAATCGGCTGGCCTCAACCGATATAAGAGCAAGTTTGCTCCAGCAACCAGCTTACAATTAAATTCTATAGAATTAGATTTTCATAGTGTTGAGCCAGTAGACAACTCTATTGATGTGCGAGCCATTGCCTAAATGTATCGCCTCAATCAGGAAATTCTTTTTCAAATTGGCCGTCAGAAAATTACAGGCAAGTTGATTGGTATTGACCATTACTCTCTTGAGAGCTTTGCAAATACTCGATGCAAGTGGCCAAGTTATACCCTCATCTCAGATACAAAAGACGTATTTAGCCGTTTTTGGTTTGTTCGTTGGACAGCTAATGAATGGATTTTGTGGACAACTACAAATGCAAAAGAGCCGCCAACTAAGGGGATGATTTTAAGCAAAAGTGGCGTAGCAAAAATTAAATTTACTGGCGATTCAGGTGTTTCAACGCCCATGGCATCTTTAGTTCAGTTTAGAAATGGAAGTTCTTATTTTTGTATTGAGCGCTTCATTAATTCCGAAGTCATGTTCTTTTCAGGTCAGAAAATTAAAAAGCCTAAAATAATATAGCGCACCCATCAAGGTAAGATGTCGTCGTTAATTAACTAGCTTTCCACATTTCATAAAATTGACGTCTTGCTGCTTGCGCAATTGGATAAGAATGAACGACAACAATTTTTGGTGCTGGGGCAGCCTCTGGTACAACAATGGCGTATTTGTCGTTGTAAACATAGAGTCGAATTAAATTAGCTACGTCTTGTGCTAGAAAGCGATACTGACAGTTTGGCATATCAAAGAAAAGTGATGATGTCTCTGTTAGAAACAATTTAATGTCTACAAAATCTTGAGTATTGGCTATCTCCCGAAAAAATTGACTGTCTTCACAATCTAAATGACGCAAATTGTTATCTGCGTTTTTTACAATCAGAATTTCACCAGGCTTATCTATTATTGTGCGCCGAATATCATTATGAAAATCAGTAATACGCTGCGGCCCATTGTAAACAACGATATCATCTGTACGACGACGCACACCATCAGCCTCAAGAAACTCTAGTCCAGCGCCTTCCATTGCGCGTCGAACAATATTTGCTGTTAAAGAGCGCGGTAATGTGTCGCCAACCTCAAGTTTACGAATAGTTGCTACCGATAAATTAGTATTATTCGCAAGGTCATCTTGCGACCAATCCAGCAACGCACGAGCAGCTTTAACTTGCTTGGGACTAATTACACTAACCAATTCCACAAATTGCTCTCCCTAAAATACTATATTCATCTACTGAAGAAAATATCTGTATCAATATTACTAAACTATTCTTTTCCTATAATTTGATATGCACGGCGCAGCAAAACATCGGCCTCGTATTCCGCCTCCCATGTTAAGTCACATTCCATACACAACTCTAAAGCAGCAGCCATTTGTCGGACGAGATCTCTGCTTGGGCCAAATTCATTTACTGCAAGCGCAATGAATTCAACTACTGACTCAGCACTAACAGACGGGCCATCAAAAATTGATGTAATAACCTCACGTTTGCCACTGACTACATTGTAAGATTCTATCTCTGAGTAGTTTCTGTGATGATTGCATGACCAAGGCATTAAAGTGAGCTGGG
>JBASWO010000059.1:0-21935 GCA_049276515.1 Alphaproteobacteria bacterium | reverse complement strand
ATATAATCCTTAAATCTTGCGCCTGAGTCCGAGAGGTCGACAAGCATTTTTTATGGTTAAAAGGGGTTTTGCACTGGGCCGGTTGTTTGGGGTAACATCCCGCCACCATTTAGGATCGCGATCATGGCTTTAAAAATTGATACTTTTAGTAACCAATCGGGTGGCAATGCTTTCTATAAAGCCGTCACCCATCCGCTTGCGGCGAGCAAGGCGCAAAATCTTTTAGTACATTTGCAAAAATCAGGGCCTGTAGCGATTTATGATCCAGCCAATCAACTCGCCAGTTTTGCAGAGTTTTTCCCTCTCGCTGATGTCGAGATAGCCGGTCTTTTTGTTCAAGATGTTGATCAGATCGGTCGTGTTTATCGCAATCATGCAGCGCAGCCCGTGACGATGCTCAAGAATTGCGCGTGCAAGAGTATTTTAGTTGCATCTTTTGATGGCAATAAATTAGTTGATCATATGCGGCATTTGATGCCGGCCAACACGCCCTGGTTTAGTTTTGATGCTATGCGTTTGCCAGATGAGATGTTGACGGTTCGTCATAATTATTTAGCAAACCTGAATTTTGCAACCAATTATGCTTTCTTTAGGGATCAAGATGGTCACCACACGCGCGTTGTCACGGCGAATTATTGGAGCACATATGGTGCAAAAGATCCTAAGGCTTGGTGTTATTTAATTGATGAGAAAGGGCAGAAGCTTGTCGATTGGATCGAGCCTTTGCCGCCAGCTGGTGCCAGCATTACATTTGATAGCGCTGAAATTCGTCAGCGCTTTAAACTGCCAGAATTTATTGGCCAACTTTTCATTCACATTATTGGTGCTGCTGGTCACGATATTGTGAAATACGCACTCGATACATATGGTGATGATAAACAGGTTTTATCTTGCACACACGATGCCAATGCCTGGCCCTCTGATCAATATGCCGGTCTTCCTGCGCCAACAGACAAAGAGGATGTTGTTCTCTGGTTGCAGAATAGTCATCCCGGTCCCGTTGCGGCAGGTGAAATCGGCTTAAACCTTATGGGCAGCGATCATATTGCAAGGCTTGATAAAGTTATTCCAGCCTATGGCACGTATAAGCTGAGTGTTGCGGAGCTTTTGCCGCAAGCAAAATGGCCCCAGCAAATTGAAATTCAAGCGGGTAAACATTTTGTACGTCCACGCTATGAAATCACCTCGAAGAACGGCCATAGCCGCATTTCACATCCTAATGTTGAGCGTAATGATCTAAAGCCTGACAAACGCTTGGGTGATTTGGGCGATTTATTGGGTAAATTACATATTGTTCCAGCGCCAATCTTTCCGCCAGAGCGCTTTATCAGTTGGGCGCTACCAACACCTATGTCGACAACGCAAACCCATCTCCCTATCAAAGCGCTTGTCTATGATGCGCGCGGCAATCAGGTTAAAGAACATAAGTTTGGAAACTTAAAGCGCAGTGACTCTGTTGCCCTCAACATCAATGAATTACTTGATGGCGCGAAACTTGAGGGTGGTTATGGACATGTCGAAATTATTTATGACTTTGCTGCAGGTCACGAAGTTGATGGTTGGTTGCATAGTCTATTTCGTTATGAGGATCAGAAGTCAGGGCATGCTGCTGAAACCAGTTTTGGTGCCCATGTCTTTAATACAGTTCTGACCTATAAAAATGAGCCCCAAAGCTATGCAGGTAAGGCCCCAGGTTTGAGCACGCGCCTTTTCTTGCGTGTTGGGCCACAGCCCTATGACACGCTTTGCCATCTGATATATCCAGCCTCGCTTCCTTGGCATACGACATCAGATACAGCCCTTATTTTGATGTCTAATAAAGGACAGGAAATCGCTAAACGTGCGGTGCGCATTCCTTGCAGTGGCTCTTTGCATTGGCGGGTAAGTCAGATGTTTACAGATGATGAGCTTAAGGCAGCAGGCCCGCATTGCTATGTGATTATTCGTGACACTACATGCAGGCTTTTTGGCTATCACGGGCTAGTGAGCGGGGATAGCGCCTTCAGTCTTGATCATATGTTTGGGTTTTAGGCTTCGTTTGCCTGTCTAATGTCTTCTAATTCAAGCCAACGTTGTTCAGCGATATTGAGTTCATGGATCGCTTCTCCTACGCGCTTGGTCAGTTTTTCAAATGCTTTCGGGTTGCGCCCATAAAGGCCTGTATCCGAGAGGCTGTATTCGATTTCCTTAATCTCTTTTTCCAGCGTTTTAATTTTACCGGGCAGGTTATTGAGCTCATGCTGCATGGGATAGGTGAATTTCCGCACAGGTGCGGCAGGGACCGGGGTTTCTAAAGGGCGCTCTTTAGGCTTAGTGACGGCTTTGGGTGCGGGGGTAGGCGTTAAAGCAGGCGCTTTAGCCGATTTCTTCTTTTTGTGTTCGACATAATCCTGATAACCGCCAATGACAGCATCAATCTTGCCATCACCTTCAAATGCCAAAATTTTGGTAACAGTCTGATCAAGGAAATCACGGTCATGGCTAACAAGTAGCAATGTGCCTTTGTAATTCATCAAAATATCTTCAAGCATATCCAATGTATCCATATCTAGATCATTGGTTGGCTCATCGAGGATCAGTAGGCCGCCGGGATTGGCTAAAATTTTGGCGAGCATGAGGCGATTTTTTTGGCCGCCTGATAAAGTGCTTACGGGTTGATGCACCATGCGCGCATCAAACAGAAAATCTTTGAGATAGCCACAAATATGGCGCGTCTTGCCCATAACATTAATATAATCGCTGCCATTAGGGCATAGGTTGGCGTGAATGGAGTTCTCTGGCCGCAAATCCTTGCGCTTTTGATCAAAGTAGGAAAACTCGATTTCTTTGGCCAGTTTAACGCGTCCTGTCTCTGGTGTCAGTTCGCCCACGAGAAGCTTAAGAAATGTGCTTTTGCCGGAACCGTTTTTACCGACAATTCCGATGCGATCGCCACGCACAATCCGCAAACTCATTTTATCGAGGATGATCTTTTCACCATAGGCTTTACTGACTTTGTGAAATTCAACAATGCTACGTGATGCAACTTCTGGCACTTCCATCTCGGTAAATTCGATCTTTGCCAGCATGCGATTGAGGGCATTCTTGTCGATGCGTAATTTGGCTCGTTCAGCCTTCATCAATTCAACGCGACGTACATTGCGCTTACGCCGAGCCTTGACGCCACGGCTAGCCCATTCAACTTCCTGATCTAAAACCTTTTGGCGGTTGTGAAGTTCGCGTTCTTCTTGTTCAAGGATCATGGTTGACCACTCCTCGAAAAAGCTGAAGCCACGCGGGCAAATTTTTAGCCTGCCGCGGTCCAACCAAAAAACTTTGTTAGAAATGTTTTCCAGGAACTTTTTATCATGGCTGATGCAGACAACGGCACCACGATAGGATTGAAGGTAGGTTTCAAGCCATTCAATGACATCAAGATCGAGATGGTTGGTAGGTTCATCTAAAAGCAAGATATCAGGATCTTCTACAAGAGCGCGGGCGAGGGCGGCGCGGCGCAATTGGCCACCTGATAAAGCCTCCATCTTATCGTCGATGTTTAATTCGAGTGGCTCAACCACCATTTCAATCTTGTAGTCATGGCTGCCATCCTGGTTTTGTAACCCTTCAAAGATGTAGTCGCGTATGGTTTGTCCTGCTTTGGGATGTATTTCCTGCTGTAGATAACCAACAAGTGAGCCTTGCAATTGCCAGCGTTCGCCATCATCTAATTCTCTCTGGCCCGTCACAATATTCATCAGCGTACTTTTGCCAGCACCGTTTTTACCTATCAGACAGATTTTCTCGCCTTCGCAGATATTAAAGGATAAATCCTCGAACAGCGTTTTATCGCCAAAGCGGATGGCAGCTTTCTGAACATTGAGGAGAAGGGTCGACGCCACGAATCACCAAAAGGTAATAAATTCGGGACAGTTAGCTATTTGCTATGTCCAAGTCCGGCTGTTAAAACAAATCTGACAGGAGATTGATAGAGAAAATGCCTAAAACCCATCAGACTAAAGTTCTTATTATCGGCGCTGGTCCAGCTGGCTATACAGCTGCCATATATGCGGCGCGTGCTAATTTAAAGCCTATTTTGGTTCAAGGCATGGTGCCAGGTGGCCAATTGACCATTACAACAGATGTTGAGAACTACCCTGGCTTTGCTGAAACAATCCAAGGTCCTTGGCTCATGGAGCAAATGGTTGCTCAAGCAACCAAAGTTGGTACTGAGGTCATTTTTGATGTCATTAATGATGTCGATTTCAGCAAACGCCCCTTTAAATGCACGGCTGATAGCGGTGATGTTTTTATGGCTGATACAGTCATTATCTGTACGGGCGCTCAGGCTCGCTGGTTAGGGCTTGAAAGTGAAAAGAAGTTCCAGGGCTATGGCGTATCTGGCTGTGCTACATGCGATGGCTTCTTCTTCCGTGGCAAAGAGGTAGCGGTGGTAGGTGGCGGTAATACAGCTATGGAAGAGGCTCTATACCTCACCAATCATGCAACGAAAGTGACTGTGATCCATCGTCGCGATGCCTTTAGGGGTGAAAAAATCTTACAAGACCGTATTGCCAAGCATCCAAAGATTGAAGTGGTGTGGGACAGTGTTGTGGATAGCATAGTGGGCGAGGAGAAGCCGGCGCCCAATGTGACGGGCGTGAAGATTAAGAATGTAAAGACCGGTAAAGATCAAATAATCCCTGTTGCGGGTGTCTTTGTTGCCATTGGTCATGATCCGGCAACTAAAATCTTTAAAGGTAAGGTCGAGATGGATGAGGGTGGGTACATTCTTACCAAACCCGATTCAACCGCGACCAACATTCCTGGGGTCTATGCGGCAGGAGATGTTAAGGATAAGATCTTCCGGCAAGCAGTTACGGCAGCGGGTATGGGCTGCATGGCGGCCTTAGAAGTCGAAAAGTTTTTAGCGGGGCACTGATCACATGGCATCTTACGTAGAAAAAGTTCTTCTCCCTGACGAAAAGGTCCTTTTCTGCGCATCGATACATTGGGTCATTTATCTACAAGGATTGTTCATCACCATTTGCGGCGGTCTGCTCAGCGTCTATTGCTACGACATTTCGGCTAAATTATTTGGTACAGGTGGGTTTGGTGGTGGCGCTGGACGCGTTATGTCAGGCATTGCCCTCATCGTTGTTTTGGCTGGTGTATCGCTCTTATTGGGTGCTTACCTGCGCCAGATATCAACCGAACTTGTTCTGACCGATAGGCGTATTATCGCTAAATACGGCATTGTTTCTCGCTCAACATTTGAGATTATGGCCACCCGAATAACGGGTGCGAATTTTGAACAAACTATAGTTGGGCGTATTTTGGGCTACGGCACAATCTTAGTCCATGGTGCGGGTGGTGAAGTATCGCCTGTGGATTTAGTAACTGAACCACAGAAGTTTCATAAAGCACTCCTCGGCATTCTTGAACACTCACAGCCAACACCAGCCCAACGCCCCCGCGCGTAATCCTTCTTGACGGGTACGCTCCAATCTTTGATATCTAGTGCGGTCGGGCCTGTAGCTCAGTTGGTTAGAGCGATCCGCTCATAACGGATTGGTCGTAGGTTCAAGTCCTACCGGGCCCACCATCTTCACCATTCATTAGTGATTCAATCTCACAATCCGGCATCCGTACATCGTTCTGATGGCATTGCGGAATACTTCACTTGCATCACACTGCGCATAACTATGTCATGCGTCATTGATCTCTATTCTCATTGCGATGCAGTGATGAAAATGTTGCAAGCATGCAACTGAACATCCGTATACAAACCTTCTTGTGTGAGATTCTTATGCACAACACAAAATGTTGTTGACACTTTGCGAGTCTGGACACAACATGACACCACTCTACTCTAGTAAGGAGGTCTCCTATGGCTGCTAAGAAAAAAGCTGCTAAAAAGAAGACAACAGCGAAGAAGAAAAAGAAGGTATAACCCATCGTCGCCGATCGGCGACTTTGAGGTAATACCAACCCCTGTTCGAGGTGCCTCGCGATCGCAGGTAAGTCGAACAGGGGTTCTTATTTTGTAGAACCTGCAAAAAAGGCCGTAAATACGGCCTTTTTTGTTGCCTAAACACATACGGATGTTTTGTATGGCCAATTTTATTTCCTGTAAGGAAAAATCTTATCAGCACTATCTTTTGAATTCGTCACCCTCAAATGCTGATTTAGAAAAAGAGTAGGCAGATGTAAGCTTGCGCATATTTTTAAAATGGAGCGCCTGTAACTAAAGAATCAGCGAATCGTTTGAGGGTAACCAGGTGCAATAAAATAGATTTTGGGTCGAAGAATTAGCCTGAATCACACTTAATGACCATTCCATGAGCGGATTGTTTAATGCTGGGCAAGTATATAGGCGCGGTTCTTGTTGAAGAGATGCCCGTTGGGAGTGCTGCCTTCACATGCGATAACTTCTGTTCGGCTTAATCCAGCATCATGCAGCGCCTGCAGGGTATCTTTAAGGGGCATGGATGAATGCTCTACAGTCGCATCATAGCGATCAAAAGAGCCGTGCTCATTCCTCATAAACATAATCTGTGGCGTACGCCGTGTGATTGTATTGCCTACAATGACGGGCTCATCGGCAAGCTGAATATAAACCATATGGTCTTTAGGGATGACTTCTGGTGCATTCCAGTCAGCGGCTAGTCTTTCTGGCAAATTGTAGTCAAATAGAAGACCTCCATGTTCCGAAAGAGAGTTGCTGACTTTTTTAAAGAGTTCGGGCCAGCTTTCGGTGGGGAGATGATTAAGGGCATCCATATTGATGGTTACGAAATCAACATTGCCGGGGAAACGAGCTATCAGCACATTTTCACAGCGCAAACGAATGTGGGTTTGTTCGGATAGGCGGTTTTGAGCGACCTTGATCTGTCCAGCAGACAGATCAATGCCCTGACCGTATATGGGAAAGTCTTTGCTGAGCTCGAAGAGGAATAGGCCGGTGCCACAGCAGAGGTCGAGGCAATGCATGGGCGTACCGGCTAAAACGCGTTCGGCAATGGTGCGTCGTAAGGCATAGGTAGCGTTATGGAAATCAAAGCCCATCACCTCATCAAATATAGTGGCGATAGGATCGTAGTCATTGACGATTGGGTTGGTACCACTCAAAGCGTGCGCTAAGGGAAAATCGGCTGCTGACACCTCAGCCTCCATAATCATTTAAAAATACAGCTCTTTAATTCTTATGTATCGAGGAAGCTGCGTAATTTGCGCGACCGCGAAGGATGCTTCAATTTACGTAAAGCCTTGGCTTCAATCTGACGAATACGCTCGCGCGTAACGCTGAACTGCTGGCCGACTTCTTCCAACGTATGATCGGTGTTCATGCCAATGCCAAAGCGCATGCGTAGGACGCGTTCCTCACGTGGGGTGAGGGTGGCTAGGACCCGCGTGGTTGTCTCGCGTAAATTACCCAAAATGGCGCTATCGAGAGGCTGTACCGCATTCTTATCTTCAATGAAGTCACCAAGATGCGAATCTTCTTCGTCACCAATAGGTGTTTCAAGGCTGATAGGCTCTTTGGCGATCTTGAGGACCTTACGGACCTTTTCCAAAGGCATATGGAGTTTCTCTGCCAGCTCTTCAGGCGTCGGCTCGCGCCCGATTTCGTGCAACATCTGACGGCTGGTGCGAACCAGTTTATTGATGGTTTCGATCATATGCACAGGGATACGGATAGTGCGTGCCTGATCGGCGATGGAGCGAGTGATGGCCTGACGGATCCACCATGTGGCGTAGGTTGAGAACTTATAGCCACGGCGATATTCAAACTTCTCAACCGCTTTCATAAGGCCAATATTGCCTTCTTGAATGAGATCGAGGAATTGCAGGCCACGATTGGTGTATTTCTTGGCAATAGAGATAACGAGACGCAAGTTGGCTTCGACCATTTCCTTCTTGGCGCGGTTAGATTCTCGTTCGCCTTTTTGCACGGTCATAACAATGCGTTTAAAGTCGCCTAAAGGTAGTCCAGCTTCATCGCAGACTGAGGCAATTTCAGCGCGTAGGCGGTCAACTTCGCCTTCGTGTTTTTCAACAAATTTGGTCCAGCCTTTGACATTCGCCGCGATAACAGCGGGGCCTGTCTCGGCGGCAGGTTTAGCAGCCTTATCAGTCTTCTTGCCCTTAACAACCTTCTCAACTAGTTTTTTAACAACGGCGATAGGTTTGGATGGGTTGAAAACTTCTTCTAACCAGTTGCGATCAAGCTCGTGATTTGTGTAGCGGGCTAGAAAATCTTCGCGTTTAATTCCGCAATCGACAGCAAAGCGCATAATGCGGCCCTCAATGCCGACGAGGCGACGATTGAGTGTGTAAAGTTGCTGTACGAGCTGCTCGAGACGATGGTTGTTAAGGCGAACGGTACGAACAAGGTCAACCAGCTCATCTTTAACTTGCTGGAATTTCTTATCTGAACGAGGCGTCAGTTCTTCGCCTTTTTGAATGGCGACATGGCGCTGGGCTTGCAGCTTAAAGAGCTTGCCGTAGGTGCTGCCAATCTTATCAAAAGTTTCCAAAACTTGAGGCTTAAGTTTTTCTTCAAGCATGGAGAGTGAGAGATTTTCTTGCTCATCACCTTCTTCACTAAAACCGCCTTCGCCTTCTTCGCCTTCTGGTTTTTCTTCTTCAGGCTCTTCAGCTGGTTGAGCAGATTCGCCTTCGCCCAACATTTCAGCTTCGTTCGATGGACCGCCACCATAGGTAGCTTCCAGATCGATGATGTCACGCAGTAGCATTTTGCCTTCATTGAGGGCGTCATGCCAGCTAAGGATAGCTTGAATGGTGAGTGGCGATTCACAAATGCCGCCAATCATCATTTCGCGGCCAGCTTCTATGCGTTTGGCGATAGCGATTTCACCTTCGCGGCTGAGAAGTTCGACTGAACCCATTTCGCGCAAGTAAAGACGTACAGGATCATCCGTGCGGCCTAATTCATCACTGGCTTTCTCTTCTTTTTCTTCTTCTTCTCCTTCTTCGCCTTCTTTTGGCTTCTTTTCTTTTTCCTCTTCATCATCGCCTTCGGCAACACTGATGCCCATTTCCGATAGCATGGCCATCGTATCTTCGATCATGTCCGAATTGATCTTATCCTGGGGTAGGGCGGCATTGATTTCGTCGATTGTGACGTATCCGCGCTCCTTGCCCTTCTTGATCATCTTTTTAATAGCTTCAACAGCGTTCTCGATAATCGGCGCTTCGGATTTATCTTCCTCAGTCTTCGGTTCATCCAGTTTGATATTCAATGCCATTGGCTTTTTGCCTTCTGGCTTTGCAACCGGAACTTTGGGGGGAGGGGGAGGTAATATCTTGCCTTTAGACGCTACAACAGGCGCCGCTTTTTTGGCTTCAGGCTTTTTGGCAGCAGGTTTAGGTGCAGGCTTTTTAGCCGCAACCTTTTTAGCAACCGGTTTTGCTTTAGGTTTTGCTTTGGCTTTTGGTTTTGCTGTCTTCTTTGATTTCGTCGCCATGCCTTAAGATTCCTGATTTAAAGTCGCATCTGAAGTATTCGTATCACCCAACTCAGCCATCATGGCTTCAACCTGACCGCGTAAAGCGAGAAGCCGTGTCAGATTTTCATCCGAAGCTTCTTCAGCGTAACGGCGGCTGGCAAATTGTAATTCACTATTAAGCTGTTCTTGCAAGTGCTTGTTCCAAATTGATTTCCAGCCTTCGCGTGCCTGATCGAGTGGGCGGTCAGGTCGTGCAAAACTGACATGCATATAGGTTGTCTCCGAAAGAACTTCTGCCAATCCCGCTGGCTGCGAATCAGCTCCAAAACCCGCTTCGCCCGCTTGGGACAAATGGCGATAAAGCTCTGCCGCGTCAAGGGGTTCATGCGAATCGAGTGATAATATATCGGTAATGCGTTGTCTGAGGGCCTCAAAATCAGGGCTTGAAAAGCTTATATGGGCCAAATCCTCGCCAAAATCGCTAAAAAGATCAGGGTGGTTGATCATGAGAGCCAAAAGAGCTCTTTCCCGCAGGCGCTGCGCATTGATGGGCTGTTTGCGGTTCATGAGCGGAATAGGCGGCTGAGGAGGGCGCCATGAACCTCTGTTTGGGGATCTACCCTCGTTTTCCGATTTACCAGACCAATTAAAGGCGGCTTGCAGGCGCTTTTGGATATCGTCCTGGTAGAGCTTGCGTAAATTGTCATTGCCAATACGGCTAACACGCTGTTTGAGGGCAGCAATAAATGAGCCACGTTCCTCGGGTGTGCGTAAAGGACGGCCAGCTAAACTGATTTCCCAAATAGCATCGATCATCGGTTTGGCCTGTTTCAAAACAGCGTCCATCGCTGATTTGCCAGATTGACGAATAAGGTCATCAGGATCTTTGGCACCCGTTAGTGTCGCTATGCGAATTGTTTGGGCTGATGACAAGAGTGGTATGACGCGCTCTATAGAGCGGGCTGCTGCGCGCAAGCCTGCATTATCACCATCGAAACAAAGTATGGGGCTATAATCGCGTGCCGGATCACGCGCATCTTCTGGTGGCAGCAATTTCCATAAGAGCACCAACTGATCTTCAGTAAGGGCTGTGCCAAGAGGTGCTACCGCGCCACTATAGCCTGCTTCGACCAGGGCAATAACATCCATATAGCCCTCAACCACAATAATGGGTTGGTTCTGATTGATTGCTGTACGTGCACGCGAGACGCCATAAAGGAGCTTGCCTTTATGGAAGAGGGGGTGGTCAGGAGAGTTGAGATATTTAGGCTCACCATCACCCATAACGCGGCCACCAAACGCAACGATACGGCCACGGCGATCACCGACAGGAAAGATTACACGGTTGCGAAAGAAGCTATAAAACTCATTGCGGTCTTCAGATTTTTTAGCAAGCCCAACACCGATAAGCTCTTCCATTTTGTAGTCTTCGCTTGTCAGTTTGCGGATAAGGGCCTGACCATCATTGGGTGCATAGCCTAAGCGAAAGCGGCGAATAGCATCGTCACTAAGACCCCGTCCTCTCAGATAGCTGAGGGCTTCACGTCCAGACGGAGCGAAGAGCTGTTCTTCAAACCATACAGTTGCGCGCTCAAGCAGCTGGGCGAGGCGTTTTTCTTTATCAAATCTTTCTTTGTCTACAGGTGTGTCACGAGGAACTTGAAGTCCAGCCTGGCCTGCCAAACTTTCAACAGCTTCTGGAAAACTTAAACGGTCATGTCGCATGGTAAAGCCAATGACGTCTCCATGAGCGCCGCAGCCAAAGCAGTGATAAAATTGTTTGTCATCGTTGACGTAGAAGCTGGGTGATTTTTCATTATGAAAAGGGCAGCAGGCTTTGTATTCGCGTCCGGCGCGCGTGAGTTTAATCCGCTTACCTACGACCTCGGAAAGGGGTAGGCGCGAACGCAGCTCTTCAAGAAAGGCGGGAGGGAAGGACATTAATAAAACTTTTCCTACAATTTTGCCTATTTTTACAACATTCTAAGGCAATCCGAAACCATGATAAATGAAAGTAAAACAAGGGTTTTTAACCTTGATCCTGAGTGCCGTTAACCTGTATTTTTATAAGGTATTTTTTGATTAATTTTGAAAGCAAAATTATGGCTGCCAACGACGATAGAGAAGATAGAGGCCTATTTGACGGAGACGATAGAGGCCGTAGAGATGCCCAGATTCAGGTGACGCTAACCGAGCTACTTATACCACCATTTATAACGAGTGGATATTGTGCGTTTATAGGTTCTGTTACCGGTGTAGTTACAGCCCGATCTGCTGAAAATGCTATTCAAGGTGGTGCATCAGGTCTGGTAATTGGGGCTGTGATAGGTGTGGTTGCTGGTGGAGCCGCGCTTTTTGTGGCTGCGGCGAACGGTGTAGAAAGTCCGGCTCGAACAGCTTTCGCGTTGCACAGTCGTGCTATGGGTTGGGGTCAGAATGCTGTGCCCGTCATGGTGCGTACAGGCGCATATGGCGCTGTTACAGGTTTGCTATCAACAAATCTTTTTAAGCTTTATGATCTTGGTTCTCGTTATTTTGCTACATTACAGGCTAGCCAAAAAGCAAGTGAGGCACCCGCCGATGTTGCTGCTAGTACCGTTGTTCTAGATCCTCTCGTACTTCAGCGGACAGCTGAAAGAGCTAACACTGCTTATCAAGCTGCTCTTGATGCATTTTCCTCACACGTCATTGGTGGTGGAAAAGTCGGTGTTGCTTTTGGTCTTGCAGCGGCGCTTGTTTGTGCAAAATGGGCAAATCAGTTGAATGACGGCGTTCAGAGGGCAACAGGTCTTACTATAAAGGTCACCGGTTTTGCGGCGCTTGCGGGCGGGCTAATAGGCGCGGCAAAATTTGATGCAGCCGAAGCTCTGCAGTCTTCAATCAACGGCGCATCTTATGGTTTAGCTGCTTTCGTTCCTTTAGCTATTTATAATACATGGGTCAGAATTCGTCCTCCCGCAGCGCCAAGACCACCTACTGCGCAGCCCAGCTAACTAAGCGGCAAGCTGATTTTTAACGAGTGCGCTGGCTTGGGCGAAGTCCATTTGTCCGGCATAAGTCTTTTTCAGCTCAGCCATAACCTTGCCCATATCTTTGACGTCTTTGGCGCCAAGTTCGGCAACGACCTTAGCGATCACAGCTTTCACTTCTGCTTCATTCATCTGTTTGGGTAAGAAGCGTTCAATAACCGCAATCTCTTCACCCTCTTGTTTTGCGAGATCGGCGCGGTTGCCTTTTTCATACATGGCAATTGACTCGCGGCGTTGCTTGATCATGCCCTGCATCATGCTGGCAATAGCAGCATCATCAATGCCGGTTGTATTACCTGACGGGCGTGCGGCGATATCTTGATCCTTGAGCTTAGCCATGATGAGACGGACTGTAGCTACAGTGCGTTCGTCCTTATTAAGCATGGCGGCTTTAAGCGCCTCATTGAATTGGGTGCGCAGCATAGTATCTCCTTAATGTTATAAGGCAGAGATTACGCGCAATAAGCGTTTTTAGGCAAGAAGGCTTTGGTGCCTAAGCTTGGCCAGCAACTTCAATCATGGAAGCTGTCATGGCTTCGACAGGGCGCTTGCCACCCCAGATGACAAACTGAAACGCTGGGTAAAAACGTTCACATTCAGTCAAAGCAATTTCAACGAGGTCTTCCAAAGCTTCAACATTGGGTAGACGCCCCTGACGCGCCAGAACGGTGTAGCGGAAGAGTGGTGTGTTTTGTTGGAGCTCCAAGTCAAAATGTCCGAGCCATAAACGATTGTTGAGCATGGCAAGAAGTTCATTCACTTCGCTGCGCTTTGCATCAGGAACTTTCATATCAAACTGACATGAGAATTGTAGGGCGCCAATTTCACGTTGCCAAACAAAGAACATACGGTAGTGGCACCAGCGACCAGCAAGTTCAACGATCAGCTCATCATCATTTGAGCGTTCAAACAACCATTCGTTGGCGCTGACAATATCTTCCAAAATATCAAGAGGGTTTGAATGCGACGTTTGTTCTATTGCTAATTGGAACGACATTAAGAGCCTCCCGAGGGGTGAAGGCTTATTGCGTATCAAACTTCAGAACTGCGTCGCAAGAGTCTGCCATTGTTTTGCCGCAGTCTGATTTCATTCGTGCTTTTTGAGTCACAGGAGACGCATACGAAATGAATTTAGTTTCATTCCGCTAACGGACTCAAATGACTCAATTTTTGAGTCATTTCAGAGTCTTGAATCATTTATTTGCGCTTTCTTTTTTGGTTACCTTTTTTAACAGAAGGTAAATTTAGTTTCGTCGCTTTTTTTGATGTCTTCGTGCTTGACAGATTCATTTTGGATTCAATTCTATCCAACCTATCGCTGAGCTCTTCTTGCATGAGGCGTGCTTTTGCAAGCATGGCAAAGGCTGCATCAAATTCACCACGACTAACTAAATCGAGTTGTCTTGCGAGAGAATCCATACGTTGTTTCGCATGCGCTTTCATTTCATGGCGGGCGCCTAAAAGATTGCCTAGAAGATTCCCGCCAAGCGTTACCATATCCTCGATTAATCTTTGATTCTCACGCATCGCTCGTTACCTCATCGCCAAAAATATAATTTTGGTATATAACAGTCTCCTTGCTTATGCGCCAGCCTGTGAGGTTTGCATGTTGCCACTGACTTTTCCTGCCCTTGATCCGATTGCCATTTCCATCGGTCCTATCGCCATTCGCTGGTACGCGCTTGCCTACTTGGCAGGTTTTATTCTGGGATGGCGCTACTGTCTTTATCTTGCGCGCCAAAATCCGAAGGGGCCGAAGCCCGTCTTGTTTGATGAATTTTTAACATGGGCGGTTATTGGAACAGTGATTGGTGGACGGCTTGGCTATATTCTCTTTTATCAAGCTGAATATTATTTTGATCATCCTTTGGAAATGCTCCAAGTCTGGCGTGGCGGTATGTCGTTCCATGGAGGCATGCTTGGCGTCATCGGTGCGGCATGGATCTTTGCACAAAAGCATAAGATTAATTTCTTCGCTTTCACCGACATTCTTGCCTGTGTAACGCCCATTGGTTTGTTCTTAGGGCGCATAGCCAATTTTGTGAATGGCGAGTTGTATGGGCGGCCCACGGATGTACCTTGGGGTATCGTTTTTCCCAACGGAGGTGACATGCCCCGACATCCTAGCCAGCTTTATGAGGCTGGATTGGAGGGCATTGTTCTTTTCCTCTTTTTGTTCGCTTTATCGCGTGTGCCAAAATTGCGTGGTCGCGCAGGCTTCCTCTCGGGCTGCTTTTTGTTCGCTTATGGTGTTCTGCGTTTTGCTATGGAACATCTCAGGGAGCCAGATGCCCAGTTGGGTTTGATCGCTGGCGGCATTACAATGGGTCAATTGCTCTGTTTGCCCATGATCATGTTTGGCTTCTATCTTATCCTTTGGACGGAAAAGCGTACCAAGCCTCGCGCCAAGTGATATGAGTGAAGGCCTTTTTCCTCATATTCGGCAGCTAATCGAAAAGAGCGGGCCTATCTCTATTGCCAGCTATATGGAGCTGGCTCTCTTGCATCCTGAATTTGGCTATTACCGAAATCATGATCCGCTTGGGCAGGGGGGTGATTTTACAACAGCGCCCGAAATCAGCCAGATGTTTGGCGAGATGATTGGCCTCTGGTGCGCGGATGTTTGGCAACAATTAGGTAAACCAGAAAAATTTGTTTTGTTAGAGCTAGGCCCTGGTCGTGGAAGCCTTATGCGCGATGCTTTGCGGGCGACATCTAAAATTCCTGGTTTTCATCAGGCAGTGAATTTGTATTTGCTTGAGAGCAATGCAACTTTACAAAAAATGCAGCAAGAAAAATTAGCAGAGCATCTGCCTATTTATATTGAGGATTTAACAGAACTGCCGGCTTTGCCACTTCTTGTTGTTGCCAATGAGTTTTTCGATGCTATGCCGATTAGGCAGTTCGAGAAAAATTTCCAAGGTTGGTGTGAAAGATTGGTGGGTCTTGAAAATGAGCGCTTAGGCTTCACGCTTTGGCCGCTTGAGCCTATGTTGGCACAATTAATACCATCTCATATGCAGGATGCTTTGCCTGGTACTCTCTATGAAGTTTCCTTGCCATCTATAGCCGTTGTTAGAAATCTGGCCAAACATATCAATCGCTATGGGGGAGCTGCTTTGTTGATTGATTATGGGTTTATTGAAGCTTCAGGCAAGTCCACCTTGCAAGCAGTTTCCAATCACCAATTCTCAAGTGTCCTGACAAGGCCTGGTGAAGTTGATTTAACGGCGCATGTTGATTTTGGTGCGTTACGTCACATAGCTTTGGGTCAAAATGTGCAAGTGAGTGGGCCAGTTGGGCAGGGTGCTTTTTTGCAAGCTTTAGGTATTGAATTGCGAGCCATGCAGCTCAAGCAACGCGCAACACCTAAACAGGCTCAAGATATTGATGCGGCACTTGAGCGCCTCATTCATCCCGATCAGATGGGAAGTTTATTCAAAGTTATGGCGATAACGTCATCCCCAATATCGCAGGTAGCAGGATTTTAGATATGGAAGTTTTAAGGGCTAAAAATATAAAGAGCAGCCATGGCTTTTATACCAGCCATTGGGGTGATTGCGGTGTAGCTACGGGATCAGTCGCAAACCGTAACCGTGTGGCCGATGATCTCAAGATAAGGCATGATGATCTGATCAGTTGCTATCAGATCCATTCTCCTGATGTCATTACTGTAACAGCCTCTTGGCCCATGGATGAGAGTCGGCCCAAGGCAGATGCTATGGTGACGAACCAAAAAGGAATTGCTCTTGGTATTATTACAGCTGATTGCGTGCCTTTGTTGTTTGTTGATAGCAAAGCAGGGGTGATTGGGGCTGCTCATGCTGGTTGGCGTGGGGCCGTCAGTGGCGTCATTGAAAATACAATTGCTGCTATGGAAAAACTGGGCGCTCACCGAAAAGCAATGGATGTCGCGCTGGGGCCTTGCATTTGGCAGAATTCATATGAAGTTGGACCCGAATTTCCAGCTCCCTTTCTTGCTGAAAATCCAGATCATCAGAAGTTCTTTAGGGCTGCTTTTAAAAGTGATCATTATCTGTTCAATCTGCCCGGCTATATTGAAGCCAAGCTTCGCGCATTAGGCCTTGTCTCCATTGAATCTTCGCCAGCCGATACTCTTCCTGATGAGGGACGCTTCTTTAGTTATCGCCGCAGTACATTACGTGGTGAGAAGCGTGCTGGAAGCTTGATTTCAGTGATTGTTCTCACAGAATAATTTTTGCTATGACTGTGGGATGACAGCGAAAACGCTCTACGATAAAATTTGGGATCAGCATGTAGTTAATCGTCAGGATGACGGCACATGCTTAATCTATATTGACCGGCATTTGGTGCATGAAGTTACGAGCCCTCAAGCTTTTGAAGGCTTACGTTTAGCGCACCGCAAAGTGCGTCGGCCTGATTTAACTTTAGCGGTTGCTGACCATAATGTGCCGACAACACCAGATCGTGCGCAAGGCATTCGAGAAGAAGAATCTCGGATACAAGTGGAAACGCTCGCGAGTAATACGCAGGAGTTTGGCATCGAATATTATTCGATGGATGATGTGCGGCAAGGTATTGTGCATATTATTGGGCCAGAACAGGGTTTTACTTTGCCGGGTATGACGATTGTTTGTGGTGATAGTCATACCTCAACCCATGGCGCTTTTGGCGCACTTGCTTTTGGCATTGGCACATCAGAAGTCGAGCATGTGCTTGCGACCCAAACATTGATTATGAAGCCTGCCAAAAATATGCGGGTGCATATTGATGGGGACCTGCCTTTAGGTGTGACGGCTAAAGATATGATCCTCGCCATCATTGGTGTCATCGGTACGGCTGGCGGTACGGGGTATGTTATTGAGTATACAGGACCTGCCATTCGTGCGCTTTCAATGGAAGGCCGTATGACGGTTTGCAATATGAGCATTGAGGCAGGCGCACGCGCTGGCTTAATCGCACCCGATGAAACAACTTTTGCCTATCTAAAAGGCAAGCCTAAAGCGCCAAAAGGCGAGGCTTGGGATCAGGCCGTGGCTTATTGGAAAACCTTGCCGAGTGATAAGGGCGCCAAATATGACAAAGAGATCACGTTAGATGCGTCACAGATTGCTCCAACCATCACATGGGGAACGTCACCTGAAGATGTCGCCCCTATTACGGGTTTGGTGCCAGATCCACTTCAAACAAACGATGAGACAAAGAAGCAATCAATTCAACGTGCTCTCGATTACATGGGGCTTAAACCTGGCATGCGCTTGACGGATGTAAGGGTGGATAAAGTTTTTATTGGTTCCTGTACGAATGGGCGCATTGAAGATTTACGAGCTGTGGCACATGTTGCTAAGGGCCGGCATGTAGCTAAAGGCATCCAGGCTATGGTCGTGCCGGGTTCTGGTCTTGTTAAAAAACAGGCAGAAGAAGAAGGACTGGATAAAGTTCTGATTGAAGCTGGATTTGAGTGGCGTGAGCCAGGTTGCTCTATGTGTCTTGCTATGAATGAAGATCGACTTCAACCTGGTGAGCGTTGTGCGTCTACATCCAATCGTAATTTTGAAGGAAGACAAGGGCGTGGTGGGCGCACCCATCTTATGAGCCCAGCGATGGCGGCAGCGGCAGCTGTAACCGGTAGATTAACAGATATAAGAGAATTATAGGCCTGGTGCCATGGGCGCTAGGGCGCGCCGTCTTTCAGCAGCGCTTTCAGGGGCTCTATCGGCAACGACAATGCCTCCTGCTGCTCCACCATCAGCAACTACCCTCGCTTGATCTGCTCTTAGACCAGCTAAAGCTCCACCTCGTCCTCCATGGGAAGGGGGTGCTGCCGCGTCAGATGCAGGTTTACTTGGATCTGCTGAAGCTACGACTTGCTCAGATATAGTTGAAAATACAACTTTACGATTTGATGGATCAGCACCACCAACACCGCCAGTAACCGTTACGATTTGATCAGCCTTCATGCCTTGCGAGACAAGGTAAGCCCTTACAGCTTCTGCGCGTTGATGGGATAGGCGAATATTATCGCCCAATGCACCGCTACTATCGGCAAAACCAACCACTTGCAATTTTGCAGTCGCATCCCTGCCAAGTCTGTTCTGAAAATCGCTAATGACTGTTTGGAGGGCTCTTTTATCAGCTGCGCTGAGAGCGGTGCTGCCAACAGCAAAATGGGCATCTTGGCCAATGGGCTCGCCAGGTTTGGGTGTGCCGCATTCCATTGCAGTTGCTTGTGTTTTTAATACGGCATGACCGGCAGGACGAGTGCTTGGTCGGCGAGCAGCTACAGTAGTCGTTGCTTGGCGATCAGGGGCACTAGCTGGAGTGCCACGATCAGCAGTTGGCGCTTTGGCCTGGCTTTGAGGTGTGCCTCTAGTAGCGCCGGCTACAGCTAATAAAGTCGAATCTGGCGGTGTTGAACTGCTACGAGGAATAAATTTTATGACAGATGTTGATGCAACTTGCGCTCCCGTGACAGGATCAGTAAATGTTTGGCCTACTTGGGTATAGTTTGAAAATGTTGCGGGCCTATAAAGGGCGCGCTCAGTCATATGTTCTATTGTCCCTGGACTAGCCCTAAGTATGCCTGCAGTTATACCACGTACATGATCGGAGAAACGGGGATGCCGACTGTTGGTGCTAAACACCATTTCCAGCTCTTTTATTTGTTGCAGCTCACTTGGATTTAAGCCCTTTAATCCACCTGCAGGATTGCCATGGATAAGAAGTAGATTGGCCATAAAACTTGGGTTGTCTCTTACAGCTGTTCCTCTTTCCCGGTGGGTCCAATCAATATAGGCCAATCGAATGAGTTTTTGCCGTGAGACAGTGCGTTCGGAATCACCCTTGCCTAAACCGGAGTCAGTGCCTGTAGCACGTAAAATGTCACGTAGTACTATATCAGCATGAGAATTTTCACGTTGCGCGCTTTTTTGTGCGGCGGCGGCAGCTTCTTGTTCGCGTCGATTTCTGACAGCTGTTACGCCAGCACTAATATCGCGGGCATTACTGGCATCGCCTTGGGCGACTACATCATCAACAATTGGTGTATTAGCCATAATTTATCCTCGTAAATACAACGCCGTAATAAAGTCTCCCGCTATATTTTCAAGCTACCAAGTCTTGGTTAAGCAAGCTTGAATACAAGGTGAACAGATCCTTATGCTTAAAAAACCCCTAAAATTGTTGCATGAGTTAAATCAAGCGTTTGACCAAAATCCAGTTTTTGCAGGCCGTATTCTGTGCCATAAATAATTAGCTTTTTTACTTTCAGGAGCCTTCTTTTGCAGCCATTTACAAAGCTTTCTGGAATCGCCGCACCTTTGGCGATGGTCAATGTCGATACTGACGCCATCATTCCTAAGCAGTTTCTCAAAACCATCAAGCGTACAGGCTTAGGCAAGTATGCCTTCAATGATTTGCGCTACGGGCCTGATGGGAACGAAAATCCAGATTTTGTTTTAAATAAGCCTCATTATCGCAATGCTGAAATTCTCATTGCGGGTGCAAATTTTGGTTGTGGCTCAAGCCGTGAGCATGCGCCGTGGGCTTTGCTTGATTTTGGTATTCGTTGTGTGATTGCACCAAGCTATGCCGATATATTCTTCAATAACTGTTTTAAAAACGGCATTTTGCCGATTATCTTGCCGCAAGATCAGGTTGATCAATTGATGGATCTTGCTGAGAAGGGCCAGAAACTCACGGTGGATCTCGAAAATCAGGTGGTGACGGCCTATCCTCTCAATATCAATTTTGGTTTTAAGACGGATCCCTTTCGTCGTCATTGTCTCTTAAATGGATTGGATGATATTGGTCTTACGCAACAATATGCGTCCGCTATAGATGATTATGAAGGGCGTCAGAAAAAAGAACGCCCCTGGTTATAAAATGATAGCTAAAAATATACTCATTCTTCCCGGTGATGGCATTGGTCCTGAAGTCATGGCTGAAGTGCGTCGCGTTATGGAGTGGTTTAAAGATAAACGCAAAATCGCTATGGAATTTACTGAAGATGCTGTGGGTGGTGCTGCCATAGATCAATATGACGTGCCTCTTGCGCCTGAGACTTTAAAAAAAGCACAAAGTTCTGATGCTGTTTTGTTTGGATCAGTTGGCGGTCCCCAATGGAATAAAGTTTCCTATGATAAGCGACCCGAAGCTGGGCTTTTGGCTTTACGTAAAGAATTAGGTTTATTTGCTAACCTTAGACCCGCTGTTGTTTTTGATGCTCTCATTGATGCATCTACTTTAAAGCCTGATGTTGTTCGTGGTCTCGACATTATGATTGTTCGTGAACTCACGGGTGGGGTCTATTTTGGCGAGCCGCGCGGTATTAGCGATATAGGCAATGGTGAGCGACGCGGTGTGAATACACAAGTTTATACAACCTCAGAGATCCATCGTGTAGCACGCATAGCATTTGAACTTGCACGTAAGCGCCGCAACAAGGTCTGCTCCTGCGAAAAAGCGAATGTCATGGAGAGTGGCCTTTTATGGCGTGATGAGGTCACAAAACTTCATGCAGCGGAGTATAAAGATGTCGAGCTATCCCATATGTATGCAGATAATTGTGCGATGCAGTTGTTGCGAGCTCCCAATCAGTTCGATGTTATTCTGACAGATAATTTGTTTGGCGATATTTTATCGGATGAAGCCGCTATGCTAACGGGCTCCCTTGGCATGTTGCCTTCAGCTTCACTTGGTGCCCCTGATGCTAAAGGGCAGCGTAAGGCGATGTATGAGCCCATTCACGGCTCAGCCCCTGATATTGCAGGTAAGGATGCGGCGAATCCTTTGGCTAGCATTCTCAGTGCCGCCATGATGTTTCGCTACTCATTTGGTTGGGCTGAAGAGGCAGGTAGGCTTGATGCGGCTGTAAAGGCCGTCTTAAACAGCGGTATACGTACGGCTGATATAGCTGCAAAGGGCACAAAAACGGTTGGTACAGAAGCTATGGGAAGCGCCGTAATAGAAGCGTTGAATAAGCTAGGTTAATGTGTAAAACGTCATGCCGTTTATACATGACGCTGAAAGACTATGACCGACCAATCTCATATTCGTAATTTCTCGATTATTGCCCATATTGATCACGGCAAATCTACGCTTGCGGATCGTCTTATTCAAAAATGCGGTGCGATTGAAGAGCGCGAAATGCGCAATCAAATGCTTGATAGCATGGATATCGAGCGTGAGCGTGGGATCACGATTAAGGCTCAAACGGTACGTCTGATCTATAAAGCCAAAGATGGCGAAACCTATCAAATGAATTTGATGGATACTCCGGGTCATGTCGATTTTGCTTATGAAGTAAGCCGCAGTCTTGCGGCTTGTGAGGGGTCTATTTTAGTTGTTGATGCATCGCAAGGTGTCGAAGCTCAAACTTTGGCAAACGTCTATCAGGCGATAGATAACAATCATGAGATTGTGCCGGTTCTCAATAAGATCGATTTACCCGCTGCTGAACCCGAACGTATTAAGC
>JBASWO010000058.1:0-24307 GCA_049276515.1 Alphaproteobacteria bacterium | reverse complement strand
TAGTAATATAACGAGTGCAACTTTGGCTTTGCGGCATGGACGCATTTTTGCCGCTGAAGATCCTCATTTCTCTACCTATCGCGGTTCTTTACGTGTTGCGAAGCTGACATAAAAAACTGGCCCGGTTTGCGCATTTGCAAAACCGGGCCAGCTTGTCGGACGTTCAAGGGGAGGGGATATTATCCCTATGCTGCTTGTCGTCCGTAGTCACCTCTAAGGCGACTGATCTCATCCTTTAATACTAATTTCTGCCATTTCAGTTTATGGAGCAGCCCATCATCTGTGGCTAAGTGTGCTTCCTCTTCGATGATTTGTTGTTTGATATGTGCATGCCGTTTTTCGAGAGACTCAATTCGCTGCTGCAGCGCCATAATCTGCCTCCTTCCATATGAAGTTTCGCGTTTGATGTGATCATCATATCACGACTCAGCACTAAAGTGTTGGCTAATAGCTTAGCATTTTATGTAACCAAACCTGGGCTATGGATTTTTTATGTTTGTTTTTTATGTTAGAATTCAGCTCTTTGGTAAAAAACTCTTAACCAAATAATTAGATAATTCTTCTATCAATTTGGCTATGAGGCTAAATTGGTTTTGTTAACAAAATACGCATTATTGTTGCTCAACATAAATGTAGTCTGCTTTGAATTGGTGATCCCTCCATGTTGATGACATCGGCATCTGATGAGAATGAGTTAGAACACTGGCGTAACCAGTTTGGTCGTTGTCAGCTCTCAAATGCAAAGATGCGTCCGCAGCCAAAACTGGCTGATGTCCTTGTTAAGCTCCCAGGCATTCTTGCTCTCATCATTCGTATGCGCCTGAAGGCTGGCGGTTGGCTTGGACCTTTGTGCATCACAGGTGAAGAAATCAATGAAATCGTTGCCGTTACCAAAATGGACAAACGGCAAATTATGGTGCTCCTCCTTGATGTGGCATCTGCGCTCGCACAAATGCCTGGTGAAGGAAATCATATAGGCGCTGTGTTGGAAGGTGAGACAGATTCACTTTATATCGGCGCCCCCATAACCTGGCAGGGCAAAGGTGCCAAATTTTCTGCGCATGGTATTCAAACCGCTATATTGAGCGCTTGGCAATTTGGTGAGAAGCGTTTGCGCAGCATGGTTGTTGAAACGCCGCCTTGCGCGTGCTGTCGGCAGTTTGTACGTGAGACATGGAATTGGAACACGCTCAAAATTGTTCACGCGCCAGATGGTCCTGAATCTTGGGCTAAAGGTACTGTTGTCGACCTTCCCTTAAGCCCGACAGGTCTTAAGCTTGATGATGTCAAATCACGTTTGATGGGTGAGCCACAGCGCGGCATTACCCTTAGTAAAATGGAAGTCAGCGATATGGTAAATTTAGCAGTTGAGTCCGCGTCGCTTTGTTATGCGCCCTATTCAAAGAATTTTGCGGGCATTGCCGTTAAAACAAAGAAGGGCATGATTTTTCAGGGACGGTATGCAGAATGCGCTACATCCATCGCAGGTATTTTGGCGATCGAAGCGGCCCTTATTAATATGTTTTTATGCGGCGTTCCTTACAGCGATATTTCTGAGATTTTGCTGGTCGAGACGCGGGGAAGTGTCACACAGTTTTCTGTGACACAAAAGCTAGCTACTGCCATGGGCAGCATTCCGTTCCGCTTTATGATGGCAACTTAATCTTATCGCCGAGGCAAATACCAAGGCCACGCGCTGTTTTAACAAGCGAGCCTTGCTTTTCAACCTGCTGATTATGGCGCACAGCTTCTTCGATTGGCACGTCAATAACGCTACGGTTAGACCAAGCAACCATCCGATTAAATTTACCTGCTCTGATAAGCTCAACGGCATGTACGCCAAGAGCTGCAGCCAGCAAGCGGTCCTGAGCGCTTGGCTGACCGCCACGTTGCACATGACCAAGCACAGTTACGCGGGTTTCTGCTTTACAGAGATCGGCAATTTGCGCGCCGATAACATGGCCAATGCCGCCTAAGCGCTTTTGCCCACCATAAAGCTCATTCATCATCTTTGAGCCTTCTTGGGTGCGTACGGCTTCAGAGACAACAACGAGGGCAAAGTTGCGACCTTTTTCGTGGATCGTTTTAATATGATCAGCTACCGTTTCAATATCATATGGGATTTCAGGGATGAGAATGACATCAGCGCCACCTGCAATGCCGGCAGCTAACGCAATATGTCCAGCGTCACGCCCCATAACTTCTAAAATCATAATGCGATCGTGGCTCGCGGCTGTTGGTTGAAGGCGATCAAGCGCCTCTGTCGCAACATCGACAGCCGTTTGAAAGCCAACGGCCGTTTCTGTAAGGCCAAGATCATTATCAATTGTTTTGGGAACACCAATGAGGGGAAAATTGCCCTGTTTTGAGAGGCGTAAAAGAATATCAAGACTGCCATCGCCCCCAATACCAATCAGGGCGTCGCAATTGAGAGACCGGTAGCCTTCGATCATATCGCTGGATTGATCTTTGATGGAGCCATCAGGCATAGGATAGGCAAAGGGATCGCCTTTATTGGTGGTACCCAAAATGGTGCCACCTTGGCGCATCATGACGGTATCCACATTTTTAGCCGTCAAAGACATGGTCTCAGGAGGGCGGCTGATAAGGCCGTGTGCGCCTGACATAACGCCTACAACCTCCCAATTCAGCTCTTCGGCACGCAGGACAACGGCACGAATAACGGCATTGAGGCCGGCGCAATCGCCGCCGCTGGTCAAAAGGGCAATTCGTTTAGTTGGCTTCATTAAGAGAACCTTAGAGGAAAGGCGGGTAGGTCATTGGTTTAACAGGGAATCATGTTGAACAGAAGCATGGCATGAAAGCCCAATTTCTGCTATGGAAAGCGCCCGAAAAGGAATGCCGAGTTAAATGAGCCAGCAAGAAGCCCTTATAGAACGTGTTGAACAGCTAAAATCGGAACATCGCGACTTGGATGATGCCATTCAGGCTTTATCGCAACGTGGTGTACCTGACATGATTCAGATTCAACGTCTCAAAAAACGTAAATTATTTTTACGTGACGAAATCATCAAGCTGGAGAGCCAGCTGCTACCGGATATTATTGCCTAGCGGCCATCAAGGCTTTCGTGACCATTTGCGCAGCCTGCTTGAGGCCTTTGCTGACATCTTCATTATCACGGAATGTATAGGCCCCAAAATTAATTTGGATATCAATTTTGTTGCCATGAACTTCAACAAGTTTCTCGTGAAGATTGTGGGCTAAGAGTTTGCCTTTTTTCCAGGCATCATCATTACCGCACCTAACCAGCAAAACACCAAACTCATCGGGCGCCAACCGGCCGACAACGTCTGAGCCACGTACCTGTTTCATAAGGACGCTAGCAATTTCATGAATGGCAGCATTGGCAACGGATTTGCCATATTTGGCTGTAACCTCATCCATATTTTCAAAATCATAATAGAGAACGCTGGATGTGCCGCCATAACGCTCATCATGCGCTAGCATGCGAGCGACTTCGCGATGAAATTCTGGCTTTGTGAGAATGGTGTGCGGTTCTTCTACGGTCTCACGCTGCAAGATCTGAATACGTTTATCGGCATCCACTAAACGTGCACGCGTATCAATGAGCTCCGTTCGCATCTGGTTCCAGGCCTGCCTTTGTTCGGGCGACAAGGGGGCGTCAGCGAGCCAGTCTATGGCGAGATCGAGAGGTTTGTTCACGTGAGAGGCCGTTGGGTGATGGTTGGTCGGAAATAGGGAAGAATTGGGGTTGGCAATTAGTGTCTATGTATTTCCTGAAAAACAGGTTAAAACAGGGCGCAGGAGAACAAAAATGCCTCGCAAACCCAGTAAAAAGCCTCAAAAACAATCAAATAATCCTATCGTTGGCATCGCCATGGGCAGCCAATCTGACTGGGAAACCATGCAACATGCAGCGGGTGTCCTTCATGGGTTTCGCATTCCTTTTGAGGCCGTCATTGTCTCAGCCCACCGTACACCACAAAGATTGTTTCAGTATGCGACGACAGCTAAGGCACGTGGTTTGAAAGTCATTATCGCTGGAGCAGGGGGTGCTGCCCATCTGCCTGGTATGTTGTCTTCGCTCACAACGCTTCCTGTTTTTGGCGTTCCTGTGCGCAGCAAATCCTTAGATGGGTTAGATAGTCTGCTTTCCATCGCGCAAATGCCTGCAGGTATTCCTGTTGGAACACTGGCAATAGGTGAAGCGGGTTCTGTGAATGCAGGCCTCCTTGCTGTTGCAGTCATAGCTTTGCAAGATAAGCTTGTGGCTCAAGAGCTTCAAAACTGGCGCGCGGCGCAAACCGCTTCTATTGCCATGAAGCCAAGCGCAAAGAAGAAAAAGAAAAAATGAAGACCCTTCCGCCCGGATCGACTATAGGAATTCTTGGCGGCGGCCAATTAGGGCGGATGACGGCAGTAGCAGCATCACGTCTAGGCTATAACTGCCATATCTTTTGTCCGGATAAAAATGAGCCAGCTGTTGCTGTAGCTCACCAACACACGATAGGTTCTTTTACAGATAATGCAGCGCTGGCCGATTTTGCGGCACAGGTCGATGTTGTAACGCTTGAGTGGGAGAATGTGCCCCTTAGCACTTTAGAGTTTATTGCATCACACGCGGCGGTTCATCCTGGGGTTAATGTTTTGCGTGTGACGCAAGACCGTGAGCAGGAAAAAACATTTGCTCGCAATCTTGGGATTGGTACGGCCGATTTTGCTATCGTTAAGTCTCTAGCTGAACTTGAAAAAGCACTGAAGGATTTCACGCTCCCTGTTATCCTTAAATCGACCCGTATGGGCTATGATGGCAAGGGGCAGGTTAAAATAACACCAGGTATGTCAACGGCAGATGCTTGGAAAGCTATGGGCTCTTCAGTGGGAATCATTGAGGCTTTTGTTGATTTTGCCTGCGAGATTTCAGTTATTGTGGCCTGCCGAGCTGATGGTGCCATGGTGACATATCCAGCCGTCGAAAATATTCATCGCAACCATATTTTAGCTGAGACCCATGCGCCCGCAGGTATTGATCCAGCTATTGCTCAAGAAGCTGAGCATGTCGCGCGTAAACTTGCTGAGAGATTAAATGTTGTTGGCCTTTTGGCAGTTGAAATGTTTGTGTTGCGCCAGCCTAATAAAAACGGTCAACGTGTCTTGATGAATGAAATGGCGCCGCGCCCACATAATTCAGGTCATTGGACGTTGGATGCGTGTGCGTGCAGTCAGTTTGAGCAATTGGTGCGGGCAGTTTGCGGTCTGCCACTTGCCTCAATCTCGCCTCACAGCCGTGCTGTGATGCATAATATCATCGGCGACGATGTGAACCATTGGCCTCAGTTGTTACAAGAACAAAATGCCTGTTTACATCTCTATGGTAAGACAGAAGCGCGTCCTGGTCGTAAGATGGGGCACGTGACTTATCTCAAAGGCACTTGGTAGGAGAGTGTAATGCTAAAAGGTAGATCAGCCATTGTCACAGGTTCGACCAGCGGTATTGGTCGCGGTATAGCGCATGCCTTAGCTAAAGAAGGCGTGAATATTATGGCCAATGGTTTTGGGGACACACCGGAGACCATCGCAACTGTTAAAAGTGAAATCGCTGCTTTTGGGGTTAAGGCGGATTATAATCCAGCTGATGTCGGTAAGCCTGAGCAGATTGACGCTATGGTCGATGCGACTGTGAAGGCCTTTGGTTCAGTTGATATCGTCATCAATAACGCAGGTATTCAGTTTGTCTCACCGGTTGATAATTTTCCTTTGGAAAAATGGGACGCCATTTTAGCGACGAATTTGTCGTCAGCCTTTTATACAACGCGCCGGGCGCTTCCTTTGATGCGTAACAAAGGCTGGGGACGTATTATTAATATTGCTTCGGCCCATGGTCTTGTCGCGAGTGCCAATAAGTCTGCTTATGTCGCAGCGAAGCACGGTATTATCGGTCTTACGAAAACAGTCGCTTTAGAGACAGCTAAAGACGGCATTACCTGTAATGCTATATGCCCCGGTTGGGTCTTGACGCCATTGGTTCAAAAACAAATTGATGCCAAGGCCGCCCAAGAGGGCACATCAAAAGAGCAAGAAGCCAAAAAGTTTTTGGCTGAGAAGCAGCCGGCCATGGAGTTTGTAACACCAGAGCAAATTGGCGGCCTTGTCGTGTTCTTATGTTCGGAGAATGCCAAACTGATGACGGGCTCAGCTTACAGCATTGATGGCGGCTGGGTCGCAGGTTAATTAGCCTTTAGCGTGCATATCCGTCTTTATCTGCTGCATATGAGCATCCAGCACACTTAAAGTTGCCACGAGCTCCGTTAAAATCTGCGTCTGTTGTTCCATTTGCTCTTGAGCATCATGGGGAAGCGCGGGCTTCACAGCATCTTCGGGATGATTGAGGCTTACAAGGCGCGCCTCGATACGATCAATTTGCTGGGTAACCAATTGCGATAGGCTTTGGCGCGTCGCTTCTATCGTTGCTGTAATGTCTTCCCAACGATTATCAACAATAGGTGCTGGCATTTGCGATTGAACATTGATCACCATGTTGGTGAGTTGCTCACGCATATTGGAGAGGCTGCGTACGGTTGTCTCAAACCCCGTTTTGATTTCAATGAGCAATTGATTGTGATCAGCGGATGTATCACTCGTTTGTGAAGGCTGTTGTAAAGTCGCCAGTTTCTCGGCGAGGCCATTAATTTGTTGGGATAGTGCTGCAAGCTGATCACTATTTTGTGGGGCTTCACTCATCATGATGCTTTGATCATCACTGAGTTTTGCGCCGGCTTGGCCTAAAGCTTCATTAAGTTTGGCTTGTTCATCACGCAAATGATCGGCAGCTGTTGAGAGCGTTTGTGCAGCCGTTGTGCTTTGTGCCAAGAGGCTTGTGCTATGGGTTGTAAGAAGATCAATCTGAGCCTTCGCAGCTTCTGTTTGCTCAGCCAATAGGTTCTCGAGCTTTTTATGGGCGTCTTCAAGCGAGGCGATTAGGGCTTCCAGACGCGGCGAGGCATCCGATGCAGGCGCATCTCCAGAAGCAGGCTGGATGGTTCCACCTAGCTTAGCAATAGCTTCATTCAGGCGGCTTTGTGTTGTCTCTGTTGTTTCAGCTAAAACTTTGCCGCTGGCTTGTAAGAGATTGACCGCGCCAAAGAGACGGCCACCCAAATCATCGGCCGTAGAAGAAAGCTTTTTAATCGCGGCCTCACTTTGATCAGCGCTTGTCTTAAGGCCTCTTTCGGTGAGTGTGAGAGATTGCAGCGCTTGAGCAACTTGCTTACCCGTAATGTGTGTAATCTCGGAAAGACCTGTAGCACGCTCTTGTAAGAAAGGAATGATGCGATTGAGCTGATCGGCAGCATGTTCTTGTGCATGTTTAAGAGCTGTTGCAGATGACAGCATATCTTGAAGGACATATTTGATTTGTTGATTGCCGTCTTGGCCGCGCTCGAGAATACTATGGAGCACACTTTCAACTTGTGTGGATATTTGTGTAATCGCTTTTTGCTGGCTGTTGACAGCTTCTGTGAGCGTCGCAGCTTGGGTGCGAACCTGTTCTGAATCGCGCGTGATCAAATGCATCATCGCTTCAAACATGGACTTGGTGTTGCCTTCAAAGCGGAGACGAACAGGGCCCTGATCGCTCATCACAGACATATCGGGCACTTGGCTAAAATTATAACGCGCTAAATCCATGCCGCGCGCTAACTCACCAATCATATCGGAGCGTTCCATGCCCCAAACCGATGAGCGTAGATCGCCATGCGCCATATTTTTTACACTTTGCAGCAAAGCCCGCATCGGTGCTGAATTACGATCGCGTAAGGATAAATAAATGCCAACAGCTGTAGCTGCGGCAATAATTAAGCTGGCCCAGCAGACAAGCGTTAAAAGCATCGCCCAGAATTGCAAATGATTTTGTGCTTCAAGACGATTAATTGAAGCAGCGTTTGTAATACGCGCGTCTAGCACAGGAAGGGATGCATAAAGGGCGGTGAGATCTGCTGTAGTAAAGCTTGCGCTATTATCACTGGCTGATTTTTCTGCCTTTTGTAGAGCAGCTTCAAAAAGAGTGACGATGGCTTGTAGATCGCGACGCACTTCGGTGGGCGTTCTTTCTGGGAGGCGCGTGATGATATCGTTGGCACCTTTAAACTCATTTTTCATATTGGCGATGTGAGCGGCATCATGTGTTGCCAAATAACTTTGGGCATAGCCTAGAAAACCGCTGAAACCTAAGTTGCGTCTTAGCCTGCCAAAACTTTCTTGATCTGTTGCAACAGCTGCTTCAGGGGCAGCAAGCACGCCCACAGAACGATCGAGCTCATATTTCAAATAACCGGCAAAGCCAATCATCGTGACGCAAACAACAACGATCAGCGTCAAAACAAAACCGGTTAAACTTCCGACATGTGGGGCAGGTGGGTGGGCGGGAGGCGTCATGGTGCCTTTAATTTCAGTGACAGTGTCATTATGATTAATTTTTTTGAAAAAATCAATAACTTCAAAGCACTAGAATGATTCGCTCATAAAATAGATAAGCTATTGGTTTTTCTCGAACCACATGTTTTATATCCAATGGTATTTGGAACACACGACTTATAGAAATAATCGATATTGAGGAGAACAGAATGTCTGAATGGCTGCGTCTTAAAACCCTTGGTGGCTCAGGCAAAGGCATGACTATCTATGATGAGCGGGACCAGGGCTTCGTACTTAAATGTGATGAAGTGATGCCGTCATTTGGTACAAAAAATATTACTTATATTGAAATGAGTACTGAAGGTCCGCTGGCAGTCTTTAGACTAGCTAAGCAAGAAGTAACTCTGGTTAGAGGTGCGCGCTTTCTCAAGGATAAATCTCACGTTCCAGCACAATACATCTTGGGTGCTGTTGAATATGGAGAACCTGTTATCTCGCAACTAACGCCAGCTGAAGCTATTTTTCTATTATCTACATCTGATGCCAACCATTTTGCCAATGCAGAGATGGCAGGTCAGCCAAGAAGCACAAGTCTCTCGCGAAAAGTCTTCGAATTCCATGCAGAACCTGTGCGAGCAGCGGCTGCTATGCTTGATGCGCCTTTGGCACCAAATGGTTTAGATGCTCGCTCAAGATTATTAGAAAAATTAGTGGCTCAGGTTGTTTCTGTAGCTGTACCCGCTGTTGATGCCTAAAGGCTAGTCGCTTCCTGTTCGCGATATGCGCATATCGCGATGCACGGAGATGCTGAGTAGTAATCCGCAGCCAATGAGGAGCGTCATCATGGCTGTACCACCATAGGATACGAGCGGTAAAGGAATGCCCACGACAGGGATTGTCCCTGTCACCATGGCGACATTCACAAACACATAAAGAAAGAAACTTGTGGTCAGACCAAAGGCGGTCAGGCGGCCAAACTGATTACGCGTCGTAAGCGCAATCATAAAGCCATAAGCGATCAGTAGAAAATAAAGTCCCAACAAAAACATTGCCCCCACCATGCCGAATTCTTCGGCTAGCACCACAAAGATAAAGTCGGTATGTTTTTCGGGCAAGAACTGCAATTGGCTTTGCGTGCCTTGGCCAAATCCTTTGCCAAACAAGCCACCTGAGCCCAAAGCGATTTTAGATTGTAAAATATTATATCCAGCACCTAAGGGGTCTGCGCCAGGATCAAGAAATGTCAAAAGACGGGCTTTTTGGTAATCATGTAAATGATGCCAAGCTGACGGAATGATGGCGGCGGCGATCACTAGAACAATAATAAATTTCCACCACCTAACGCCGCCTGCAAAAAATACAGCGCCACTTGCGAGTACTAAAAGCATAGCTGTGCCCAAATTAGGCTGGAGGAGCACAAGCCCAACGGGAACCACGACCATAGCAAGTGGCGCGATCAGTTTGATGGGATGGCCAATATCTTCGAGCGAAAGGCTATGAAAATATTTAGCTAAGGCAAGGACAAGAGCAATTTTCATGAGCTCAGAGGGTTGAAGCACAAAGGGGCCAAGCTTGATCCAGCGTTGAGCGCCCATGCCGGTATGGCCCATAATTTCCACGACAATGAGCAAAAAGAGAATAAGCCCATAAAGAGGGTAGGCAATCCGTAGCCAAACGCGAACATCAACCAGCGCTAAGATCATCATTAAGCAAAGACCGATGCCAAAACGCATAAGCTGGTCGCCAGCCCATGGCTGCCAGCTTTGGCCGCCTGCTGAATATAAAAGCGTTACGCCAATTAGCCCAATGACGACAATGAGGGCAATAAGACCCCAATTCAGCAGCCTTAATTTATCGCCTAAAGCGAGATGATCGGTAGAAGAGAGGCGCGCCATGTGGATTCCGCTTTGCGTTCGAAGCCAGCATACGCGTGGGATGAAGTTGGCGCAAATCTCAAGTTTTCTTGGCTAGCCGCCACAGATATTTGAATTGCTCGCGGAAGGGCTCAACCAAATGGTTGCCGCGTAGGATAATGACTTGTTTCTTGCGCCAATTGATAAGGGCGATGCGATCGGCATAAATCGCATAGGTAATTTTTCCAATCATGGCTTCTGGCAAAAAGCGATAGTGCTGCTTTGGGCTCTCAAATACAGTGTTGCCGTCGGCAACAAGGTAGTATTCCTTGACGTTCATTTTTTTACGCCATGCGTAATATTGTTCAGCAGATTTTTTAACATCAGGGCTGTACCAGCGGCTTTCGTCCGTCGAACATGTAAAGATATCCTGGCCAGTCTTTCGGACTGAGGCATAAATATCTTCATTCATTTTTTGTATGTAATCAGCACCTGAAAAACGCTGAATATTCATAATGTCATCACTGTGGCGTACGCCGCCACTGGCCAGAAATTCAATGCCAGCTTCTTCTAAAGTCGAAGTCATTGCTTTCAGTGTCACGGGCCGCGTTTTTCCCAAATTGCGCTCATAATTATTGACGGCAGACAAAGATAGGCCCGAAGCCGTGGCAAGATCTTGTTGTTGCCAATTGAGAAGGCCGCGAGCAGCGCGAATGAGGGCGGGTGTCATAAAACGTAAAATACATGTTTTATATTAATAAAACATGTAAAATGAAGTTATTAAATAGATGCGGCCATTACTTGCGACCCGCGCGTGTTTTTCTAGCCCCAGACTACAGCACATGGGGACTACATATGAATAAAGCTATTTTGATTACTGATCCGCTCCTGGCCAGTAAGCAGCATTTCAAATATCTAGATATTATTGGCATGGTTTGGATTTGTTGCTTGATGCTTTCGACTTTTACGGCATCTAAAATTTTTAATGTGGGCATATTTGAATTTAGTGTGGGTGTGTTGATATATCCCATGACATATATCTTCGCTAACGTATTTACCGAAGTCTATGGCTATCGCCAGACGCGACGTATTGTGTGGACGGGACTTGTGATGCTTTTTGTGGCGTCACTCATCCTATACGCTATGGTCAATGTACCGCCGAGCGATCATTACACGGATCAGAAAGCGTATGAGACGATCTTTGGTCAATCCGCACTTTTAACCTTTGCGGTGATGGTGTGTTTCTTTCTGGGCGAAATTACAAATTCCTATATCCTTGCTAAATTGAAAATTAAAACAAACGGTAAGTGGCTGTGGTTGCGCGCTGTGCTGTCCACAGCTTTAGGTCAATTGGTTGATAATTTTTTCTTTTATGGCATCGCTTTTGGTTTGACGGGCACATTATCAGCCACAACCTTGGTCAATCTTTGGCTCTCAACCGTTGTGTTTTGCACGGCTTATGAGTTTTTGGCAACGCCGGCAACCTACGCTATTTGTGGCTACTTAAAGCGCGTTGAGGGTCTGGATGTCTATGACCGCGGCACAAACTTCAACCCCTTTGCCCTCTTTGCCAAAAAGGAACAAATATAAGGAAATATGCGGGTAAAATTCTTTTTGCGCACGGGTAATAATGTCCTAGATTGCAGTCAAATTCGACTCCGATTTGATGGATCCCCTTATGCAGGCTGCCGTTATCGTTTTTCCAGGTTCAAACCGCGAAGGTGATGCGGCCAAAGCTTTGCAGCGCGCTACAGGCAAAAAGCCTCAAATTATATGGCATGGCGACAGCGAATTGCCCAAAGTAGATCTCGTTGTATTGCCAGGCGGCTTCTCACACGGCGATTATTTGCGCTGCGGAGCTATGGCTGCCCATTCTCCGATTATGCGTGAAGTCATTGATCGCGCTAAAAAAGGAACACGCGTGTGGGGGATCTGTAATGGATTTCAGATGCTCTGCGAAACGCAATTGGTTCCTGGCATCCTCCTGCGTAACGCTCATTTAAAATTTGTTTGTAAGAAAGTGACATTGCGAGTTGAGAATAATAACAGCGACTTTACACGTCTTTGTAAGCCTAAGCAGGAACTCAATGTGATCGTGGCTCACGGTGATGGTAATTATTTTGTACAGCCCGATCAACTCAAGAGCATGCAAGACAATCAGCAAGTCGCATTCACATATAAAGATAATCCCAATGGTTCCTTACAAGACATAGCAGGCGTTTTTAATAAGGAGCGTAATGTTTTGGGCATGATGCCGCATCCTGAAGATGCTGTAGAGCCTATGCATGGCAGCACTGATGGAGCTGTTCTTTTTGAGAGTATTGCGAAGGTTATGGGATGAGAAAAGTCGCCATACTCTTTGCTCTCGTGTTTTTCTCTGGACCATTGCTGGCGTCAGATTTTCCCAGCGAGTGGTTGGTTTGTGAGCAGAATAGTGACTGCATTAAAACGACTGGTATTTGCAATACGCACGAAACCATCAACAAAAACTTTAAAAAAGAGTATGGCCGGTTTGTTTTAAAAAGTGAGCGTTGCGAAACACGACCTGCTGTAAACCTTAAAAGCAAAGCAAAATGTATTGATGGACAATGCACACTTATGACGTCGGAAAAACGCAAATGACAGCCGCAGCAAAAAAAATCTCTGAAGACAAATTGAACGTTGATCAATTATTGGCCGATCACGGCATGACAAAAGAAGAATATAAGGTTCTTTTGAGTGTGATGGGGCGTGAGCCAACAATGGCTGAGTTTGGTGTCGCTGCAGCTATGTGGTCAGAACACTGCTCTTATAAATCAACCCGCGTTTGGCTGAAGACTTTGCCAACGACAGGGCCGCAAGTCATTTGTGGGCCTGGTGAAAATGCTGGCGTCATTGATATTGGTGATGGACAAGCGGCGATCTTCAAAATCGAAAGCCATAATCACCCATCTTATATCGAGCCCTATCAGGGTGCTGCAACCGGCGTTGGTGGTATTTTGCGTGATGTTTTTACCATGGGTGCGCGCCCCATTGCGAATTTAAACGCACTTCGTTTTGGCGATCCTAAACATCCTAAAACAAAATCCCTCGTCGCAGGTGTTGTGGCAGGTATTGGTGGCTATGGTAACTGCGTTGGCATCCCAACTGTGGGTGGCGAAACCAATTTCCATCCGAGTTATAATGGTAATTGCCTCGTCAATGCTATGACCGTTGGTATCGCGGATAAAAATAAGATTTTCTATTCAGCGGCTGCCGGTATCGGCAACCCCGTTGTGTATGTGGGATCAAAGACCGGTCGTGATGGCATTAAAGGTGCCACGATGGCCTCGGTTGAATTTAATGCCAATGTTGAAACCAAAAAGCCCACAGTACAAGTGGGGGATCCTTTCACAGAAAAACTTCTGATCGAAGCTTGTCTTGAATTAATGGCAACAGATGCCATCGTCTCCATTCAAGATATGGGTGCAGCAGGTCTTACCTCATCTTCAGTTGAGATGGCATCCAAAGGCAATCTCGGCATCGAACTTGATCTCGATAAAGTGCCGCAGCGTGAGCCCAATATGAGTGCCTATGAAATCATGCTTTCCGAAAGTCAGGAGCGCATGTTGATGGTCTTGAAGCCTGGCCGTGAAGCTGAAGCTGAAAAGATTTTCCATAAATGGGAATTAGATTTTGCGATCATTGGTAAACTAACTGATACCGGCCGTTTGGTCTGTAAGCGCCATGGCAAAACAGAAGTTGATATCAAAGTTGATCCTCTCGTTGAGCAATCACCTCTTTATAATCGCCCGTGGGAGCCAACACCGCCACAGGCACATATTGATCCGGCTAAATATCCGCTACCGAAGGGCATGACGGCTTTGGATGCTTTGAAGAAGCTCATAGCATCACCTGATTTATGCTCACGCCGTTGGATTACTGAACAATATGATAGTTTGGTTGGCGCCAATACAGCGCAAGGGCCTGGTGGTGATGCTGCTGTAGTCCGCCTTGAAGGCTCACAAAAAGCTCTTGCTATGGTTGTTGATTGCTCACCTCGCTATTGCGCTGCTGATCCCGTGATGGGCGGCAAGCAGGCGGTCGTTGAAACTTATCGCAATCTTTGTGCGGTTGGGGCCAAACCTCTCGCTATTACGGACAATATGAATTTCGGCAATCCCGAGAAACCTCGGATTATGGGCCAGTTCGTTGGTGCCGTGCAGGGTATTAAAGAAGCCTGTCTTGCGCTTGATTATCCGATCGTCTCTGGCAATTGCAGCCTTTACAACGAGACCAATGGAAGTCCGATTTTACCAGCACCTGTTATTGGCGGTGTTGGTTTGATTGATGATGTTGCTAAGACAACCTGCATTCGTTTCAAAAATGAAGGTGAAGCGATCTTTGTTGTCGGTGAAGGCCATGCTCATATCGGCCAGTCCCTCTATTTACGTGAAATACATGGCAAAGAAGAGGGCGATGTGCCACCTGTGCACCTCACAGCTGAGCGCCGCAACGGTAAATTTATTCGCAATCACATCCAAGCCGGCGCTATCACGGCTTGCCACGACGTATCGGATGGTGGATTGCTTGTGGCTCTGAGTGAAATGGCTCTGGCAAGTGATGTGGGCTGCTCGATTGAACAAGAAGGCGATGCTGCTTTTTGGTTTGGTGAAGATCAGGGGCGTTATATTGTGACCGTGAAAGATGCTGACGCTTTTCAAGAAATGCTCGATGCGGCTAATATACCGCATCTGCTTCTGGGGCAGACAATCGGCAGCAGTCTAGCTTTAAAAGGCGTAGGCATGGTTGAACTTTCTGATTTACGTACCCATTTTGAAAGCTGGCTACCTGATTATATGAGCCATTAGGCCGAGGAGTATTAATTATGCCAATGAATGCCGATGAGATTGAGCGCCTTATTAAAGATGCTTTGCCAGATGCCAAGGTAGAAATTAAAGATCTGCGTGGTGATGGCGACCATTACCAAGCGCATGTCGAAAGCCCGGCTTTTTTTGGTAAGTCACGTGTTCAGCAGCATCAAATGGTCTATGCCGCGTTACAGGGTCGTGTCGGTGGCGTTTTACATGCCCTAGCCTTAACAACGGCCGCACCCTCGCAGAATGTTTCTCAAGGATAAGGAAGGATAAAAACTATGATTGATCCAGCTGTAGCTGAGCGTATTCGCGCTGAAATTAACACGAATGACGTTGTCCTTTATATGAAGGGCACGCCCGTATTTCCGCAATGCGGCTTCTCCGCACAATCTGTACAGATTCTCAGCATGCTTGGCGTGAAATTTAAGGGCATTGATATTTTGACGGATCCAAGCTTGCGGCAAGGCATCAAGGATTTTAGCAACTGGCCAACCATTCCTCAGCTTTATATCAAAGGCGAGTTTGTTGGCGGCTGCGATATTATGCGTGAGATGTTCCAGAGTGGTGAGCTACAGAAGACGCTGGGCGACAAGGGCGTACCCTTTGAAGCCCATCAGCAAACGGCTTAATTAAGCGCTCTTTTTTTCTTTAGGTTGGACTTCCATGCGCACAAAAGCGCCACGTCCATGACCATTGACGACAAAAGTCTGATTGACGCTAACGACCCCTGAGACAGGCTGGTTAGCCGCATATTCACCAATACGTGTGGTATCGACGGTTTCTTTTAGGGTGGGGGACGCCATCGGTCTCTCCTCGAATTTGTGCATTGCGGTATAATATACACCCAGCGTCAACAAGAAATGAATAGCCAGTCCATTATTTCTTTACCTTACAATAAGTTAAAGGCATTATTTTTCAGCGACTTAGATTGTATCGTTTTTGACACAGTGCAACAAAGTTTAGTTTATTGCTACGAAATGCGGGTTTTTGAAGATTTATGCCGGGGCATTTCAGGGGTAAGAAGGGCATTCTAACCCCAATAAACATCTTGATTATTTCGGTATCCGCATTGCTTGACTTCGTGCTGCCGATCCCTATACTCCGCCGCCTCAGCCCCGAATGTCGGGTCTGGGCCCTTTTTTGCGTGTTTAAAGACAAGTTTTTGCCGGCGCGCGTCGGAAGATGGTGACGCCAGCGAGGTGACTTGTTTTTTCAACGTTAGGGTTAACTTTAAGGAGAGTAAGACGTGGCACGTATTGCAGGCGTAAATATTCCGGCTCAAAAGCCATTGCACATTTCATTGCGCTACATTTTCGGTATTGGTCCAACCAATGCTTTGGAAATTTGCGAACGTATCGGTGTTGATCCGACCAAGCGCGTCAATCAATTGACCGAAGCTGAAATCTTGAAGGTCCGTGAAGACATCGACAAACATTACAAGGTAGAAGGCGATTTGCGTCGCGACATCGCGATGAACATTAAGCGCCTGATGGATTTGGGCTGCTATCGCGGTCTGCGTCATCGTAAGGGTCTGCCTGTTCGTGGTCAGCGTACGCACACCAATGCGCGTACACGTAAGGGCCGCGCTAAGCCGATCGCCGGTAAGAAGATTGCAACCAAGAAATAAGAATTAAGGGATAACCAAGAAAAATCATGTCAACTGCACCAAAAAAAGAAGCCGCAAAAACTGAAGGCGCCGAAACTAAGGCTGCTGCGCCGCGCCGTCGTGGCTCCAAGAAAAATATTGTGAGTGGTGTTTGCCATGTGAATGCAAGCTTCAATAACACAATCATTACTGTTGCTGACTCACAAGGCAACACGATTGCTTGGTCATCATCAGGTTTGATGGGCTTCAAGGGTTCACGTAAGTCGACACCTTATGCAGCGCAGATGGCTGCTGAAGATGCTGGCCGCAAGGCTATGGAACACGGCGTTCGCACACTTGAAGTTGAAGTCAAAGGCCCAGGTGCTGGTCGTGAATCTGCATTACGTGCTTTGCAGGCTGTTGGTTTTGCCATCACCGCAATCCGTGACGTAACACCGGTACCGCATAATGGTTGCCGCCCACCGAAACGCCGCCGCGTCTAAAATTTGAATAGGCGGCCTGGCCGCAAAGATATTGACCCGAACGAAAGAGGTTTAACCGTGCTGCAGAAAAACTGGAAAACGCTGATCCAACCCAACAAGCAAGTTCACGCTTCGGAAAGCAATCGTAACATTGCAACATTGGTTGCTGAACCGCTGGAACGCGGCTTTGGTATGACCTTGGGTAATTCACTGCGTCGCGTCTTGTTGTCGTCACTGCAAGGTGCTGCTGTTACATCAATCCAAGTTGAAGGTGTTCTGCACGAATTCTCTTCAATCCCAGGTGTTCGTGAAGACGTCACCGATATCATTTTGAACATTAAGGCTTTAGCTCTGCGTATGCATAGTGAAGGTCCTCGTAAGGTTCGTCTTCGCGCTGAAGGTCCTGGCGAGGTTACGGCTAAGCAAATTGAAACAGGCGCTGACATCGAAGTCATGAACCCTGATCTCGTTATTTGTACGCTTGATCGCGCTGCACATTTGAACATGGAACTGACGGTTGAAACTGGCCGTGGTTACATTCCTGCCGCTCAATTGCGCAAGGAAGACACACCGATTGGTTTGATCCCCATCGATGCTTTGTTCAGCCCTGTTCGCAAAGTAGCATACAAAGTTGAAAACAGCCGCGTTGGCCAGGTTACTGACTACGACAAGCTCTCATTGACTGTTGAGACCGATGGCTCAGTATCACCTGAAGATGCGATCGCTATCAGTGCTCGTATTCTGCAAGATCAAATGCAGCTCTTCATCAACTTCGAAGAGCCACGTCAGGCTGTACAGCAAGAAGCTGTTGGCGAATTGCCATTTAACCGCAATCTGCTTCGCAAAGTTGATGAACTTGAACTTTCTGTTCGTTCAGCCAACTGTCTCAAGAACGACAATATCGTTTACATTGGCGATCTGGTGCAGAAGTCAGAAGGCGAAATGCTCCGTACGCCAAACTTTGGCCGTAAGAGCTTAAATGAAATCAAAGAAGTTCTGACGCAGATGGGTCTCAATCTCGGCATGCAGATCCCTAACTGGCCGCCAGAAAATATTGAAGATTTGGCTAAACGTCTCGAAGAGCCGTTCTAAGTCCATTGAAGATCCGCTCGCGTGCTGTGAAGCAATTCCAGGCGCGGGCGTTTTTGTAACCGGTTCCTGCACGAACGCCAGAGGGCGCAATCACAGGGCCAAGCCATGAAAGAGAGTACATACTATGCGTCACGGTAATGCACATCGTAAATTGGGCGTCACAGCCAGCCATCGTAAAGCTATGTTCGCAAACATGGCTGTGGCCTTGATTGAAAACGAACAAATCAAAACCACACTACCTAAAGCCAAGGATCTGCGCTCGATTGTTGAGCAATTGATCACGCTTGGTAAAAAAGGTGGCTTGGCTAATCGTCGTCGCGCTTTTGCTCAATTGCGTGACGAGTCAGCAGTGAAGAAGCTGTTTGATACATTGGGCACACGTTACAAATCACGCAATGGTGGATACACCCGTGTTTTGAAAGCTGGCTTCCGTTATGGCGACGCTGCGTCGATGGCCATGATTGAGCTGGTTGACCGTGATGTTGCTGCTAAAGGTCACAAGGACAACGAAAAGAAAGTTGTTCAGACCGATAAAGAAATGGCCGCAGCTAAGGTCTAATCCTAGTCCAAGTGGGCCATTGGCACTTTCTGATTCATACACTATCCTCCTGGGCTAGAAGCCACGGCGCTGTGCGCTAAAAAGCAGGGGAATAAGATGACATTACGTTTTGCGATCGCCTTGATATGCGTCCTGGCTCTTACGTCATGCGCGCCCGCTACAAAGCGTGATGCCTATACCAGCATCTCTGGTGAAACCATGGTCTTTAAAACGGATCGGGGTCTCTGCATGGATTCTTGTAACCAAGAATTTGCGCGCTGCATGGACCAGCGTGGGGCCGAAGATAACAGTGGTGTGCATGGACCGCGCGGTATGTTCGGTGCAAGCGCAGATTGCCGTAGTGATTTAAAATCCTGCCTTGATAGTTGCCGCACGCGTTAAGCGATAGCGTTGATTGAAGAGCCTCTGATCGTCGATGTACTAGCACTGCTCACGGTATTGTAGGCACTCGTGCCGCTTAAACTTTGAGTTTCAGCCGTTGTTATATCTGATCCTGTTGTACTTGATGCAATTGAAGTTGTTGTGGTGCTGGAACTTACAAAATCGGCAACTTGCAAAGAGGCATTCAATTTTAAATTAACGGCTGGATTTAATTGCGCAGCAAGCGATGAGTTTGGATTAGCCTGCGTTAAGCTCGACCCGCTTTGTGGCTGTAGCGCGCTTACTAATGTTCCATTTTGAGCAAAGCCAGCCGTTGCGGCTAAAGCATCGCCGATCGTTTCAATCTCCTTCGGAGGGAAACTTTTTACGGGGCCCGCCGCTGACACGGAGGCTTGGGCATTGGATGTATAGAGCGGCGCTATCGTCATTGTACTGTACATGTGCGAAAACTCGCGCTCATGCGGTCTCAAAATCGCCCGCACGCGGCTTCGCCAAAATCCAAACACTTCAATATGTTGTCTCTTATTGTCTCCTATTCAGCTTAATGGGGGATGAATTTACTCTTATGTTTTAGATAGTTTTTCAATTCTAAGTCTTTGAAAAACAAGCAATAGTTATAAGGCATGCTCAATTTAGGCGTGTTAAAATGAGATTCGGCATTACCAATAGGCATCCATGTCAGTCGACCATTGTTCCCAATCCGGCTTTTTTCAGAGCCCTGCCTCACGTGAAAATGAGCGTCGTACGCTTATCGTCGTGGCCCTTACGGCCGTGATGATGGTCGCTGAGATCATCTGCGGTTGGTGGTTTGGCTCAATGGCCTTGCTCGCCGATGGGTTTCATATGGCAACGCATGCGGGTGCTTTAGGTATTTCAGCCTTTGCTTATGGCTATGCGCGCAAACATGCTCATGATCCCCAATATAGTTTTGGTACAGGTAAGGTAAGTGACCTCGCAGGCTTCACGAGCGCGATTATTTTGGGGATTACAAGTTTATGTATTGTTATCGAATCCGGCTCACGTCTGATTATGCCGCAACCCATAGCCTATGGTGATGCCATCATCGTGGCGCTCATTGGGCTGATTGTTAATCTCGTAAGCGCCAGAATATTGCATGTTAAACATGATCACCATGATCATGGTGACGATCATCATGGGCATCATCACGATTACAATCTACGTTCTGCTTATCTTCACGTTATAGCTGATGCACTTACGTCCATAATGGCACTGATTGCTTTAGCGTGTGGTTGGCTCTTGGGCTGGAGTTGGATGGATCCCTTGATTGGTATTGTTGGTGCTGCCGTCATTATGGTCTGGGCGTTTGGATTACTGCGTGACACCGTTGCAGTACTTTTGGATAAGACGCCACGTAGTGATATTGCCAATAAAGTTCGAGCTATCTTATCGGCTCAGCAGGCAGAAATTCATGATCTGCATATTTGGCGGATTGCGCCAGGCGCCCACGCAGCGATTGTTGCGGTAACCGCAAAAGAGCCTCTTACAGCAGATCAAATTCGTATATGGCTAAAACCACTTGGTTTTGCCCATATAACTGTGGAAGTAGCCCAAAAAGCGAATTGAAACTATTTCTTTGATGGCCTTTTGTGCTATTGGAACCTATTAAATTTTTTAAAGCATTTCTGAGAGAGACCCATATGACTAAGAATGTACAAGATTTATTAAAAGAAATTCTGGTGCGCGATTCCGATAAGGCTTATGGCTTTAAAGTGCCTATGAATGGTCCCTTAAGCCAACGTGAGATCGCCGCTAAACAAGAAAGAATTCGTCAAGAATTTCTGACAGCTATGAAGGCTCTTAAAGCCCATGCTTCGGCAGAAACAGGTTTTGCTGTAGTGGCAAGAGGCAAGGCGACAGAACAATTCTTCTTTGTTGTATTCCCGTATGGCCGTGAAGGTGAACCTGCACGCCGCGCTGCGATCCAATGCTTTGGCCCACCAACAATTGTAAGACACTGTGGTCATCAAGCGCCGCGCCAATAAACCCTGTGCCGCGTATAACCAAACATAGTTTTCAAGAAGCTGCTGAAATTCTTCTTCGCCGTGTCTATGGTAGAGAAGAATTTTCTAAAGCTCGTATTTATGGCTTCAATCAAGCTTGTCTCGCTGACGCAACACTTGAGGATTGGAAAAAAGAAATCATGCGTCACGCAGGGAAGGGGTTGGATATTGAGTTCCAGCGTTTACCCGTATCCAGTCGTAAAACCGATAATGGTGAGCCAGCCTTAGATGTTGTCGTGATTGCCGTATGTATGCGCACAAACAATGTGAAGCGTGATTGGGATTTTGAGTTTGCTCTTCATAGAGTCTTTGGCCGTATAGAAGATTATGGCTATATGGCCCGATTAAAGCCTGGAATTCCCGTGCCGCTCATAAAGTTTGAGCCTTTTGGCTATGGGCATCATTAAAAGAATTGGTCAGTCGTAGCTGTTGTTACAGTGGAGCCATCCGTGACTGTAATGGCTAACGCAGCGCATTGGGGCAATACATGTTCAGCATAAAAACGTGCTGTCATTATTTTGTTATTTAAAAAATGAGCGTCTGCTCCGCGCTCTGCTAGGCCATTTTGTGCAATGAGAGCAGATTTTGCTAAATAATATCCGCCTAACGCATTACCCATTAGACGTAAGAAAGGAGCAGCGCTTGCGGCAGCCGCGATAGCATCTTCTTTTGCTTTCTTGAGGATCCAAGTGGCGGCTTGATCAAGCTGACTTAAGGCATTTGATAAATGCTTATAAATAGAAGCGCAGTCATCACCTGGTAATTTCTTAAGTTCAGGCAGAAATTTATAGGTTTCAGCTAACATATCGCGAAACGCAGCGCCTTCATCGCGCGCCATTTTACGGAAAACAAGGTCATTCGCTTGAATACCGTTTGTGCCTTCATAAATGGCTAAGACGCGCGCATCACGCATATGCTGCGCAACGCCAGCTTCCTCAATAAAGCCCATACCGCCATAAACCTGCACAGCCACCGATGTGATTTCATTGCTGAGATCGGTTAGCCAGGCTTTCACAATTGGCGTGAGTAAATCAACCCGTGCGGCGCCCCATTTCTTTTTGCCATCATCACCGCGTTTGCTTGCATCAACGGCAAAGGCGCAGGAATAGGCAAGTGCTCTCGCAGCCTCTATGTGTGACTTCATCCAAAGCAGCATGCGGCGCACATCTGGATGCTGAATAATGGCAACTGGCGGTTCTTTAGGTTTACGAAGATCTCTGCTTTGCACGCGCGTTTTTGCATAATCGCAAGCTTGCTGGTAAGCGCGCTCCATAAGAGCAAGGCCCTGAATGCCAACACCAATGCGCGCATTGTTCATCATCGTGAACATAGCGTTGATGCCGCCATTTTCTTGACCCACGAGATAGCCAACCGCGCCACCATTATCGCCGTAAGCTAAAACGCATGTGGGGCTCGCATGTTGTCCCAGTTTATGTTCAATCGAGACCGTACGAACATCATTGGTCTGTCCCAAGGAGCCATCATCATTGACCATGATTTTAGGTACTAAAAAGAGAGACAGGCCTTTCGTGCCTTCAGGAGCATTGGGAAGGCGCGCCAACACCAAATGTATAATGTTATCAGTCATGTCATGATCGCCATAACTGATAAAAATCTTTTGACCGGTTATTTTGTAATGTTTGCCATCTTTGATGGCCTTACTGCTCACGGCGCCGACATCCGATCCCGCATGAGGCTCGGTTAAATTCATAGTGCCAGTCCATTCCCCACTGACCATTTTGGGAAGGAATTTCTTTTTAAGTTCTTCACTTCCATGTACGGCCAATAAATCGACGGCTCCTTGATTGAGGAGTGTACATAAAGCCAAAGCAAGATTGGCTGATTGCAGCATTTCCTGCACGGGCATGCCGACACACCAGGGCAAGCCTTGACCACCTAATTCTTCTTCAACAGGAAGACCGTTCCAACCACCTTCCACAAAGGCTTGGTAGGCTTCTTTAAAGCCTGCCGGCATTGTAACTGTGCCGTTGCTAAAGCTGGCCCCAACCTTATCACCTGCATCATTGAGGGGTGCGAAAATCTCACTAGCGATTTTGGCTGTTTCATCCAATACCGCTTCAACCACATCATCGCCAATCGTGTCATAGCCATGCATGGCTGCGATATTTTCGAGGCCTATGAGGCGGGTGAGGACAAAACGGATATCAGCGAGGGGCGGGCTATAAGGAATCATCATTTAACCTACCTTTTGGCGGCAGGGGACGAAAGCCGAGAATAGAGCTTTTGAGTTTGGCACAGGGGTTGCTTTGTAAGGGGTGGGTGAGTGCTTTCTCTTAAGAGGAGGGTGTAAATTGATTGATCCTGCCAATATAGCTGCCTCGGCAAATTCGCTTGTAAATCAAGTGGATATAGCTGGTCTGCCGCATAAGATTGCGCAGGCTATAAAGACCGCTGCTGCCCAAACAGGGGTAGATTTTTCCTATCTGCTCAAAAAAGCTGCCCAGGAAAGCGGCTTTGATCCAAACGCCAAAGCAAGTACCAGCAGCGCAACGGGCTTGTTTCAGTTTACGAATCAAACCTGGCTACGGACGCTTAAGGAGCATGGTGGCGAGTATGGGCTCAGTGCCTATGCCGACCATATCAAGATTGATAAAAGCGGTGTGGCGCGCGTAACTGACCCCAATTGGAAGCAAGCTATTCTCGCTCTGCGCAAAGATCCGCAGATTTCAGCAACGATGGCTGGTGAATTAGATAAAGACAATCTGGATACCCTCAAAAACAATGTTGGCGGTAAAATTGGCTCAACAGAGCTTTATTTGGCTCATTTTCTAGGTGCTGGCGGTGCCAGCGACTTTTTGAAGACCATGCGCGCAAATCCCGCAGCTAAAGCAGCCCATGTGCTACCTGAAGCTGCACAAGCAAACCCATCTGTGTTTTATGCCAATGGTGAAGCGCGCAGCGTGTCGCAAATTTACAAACATTTTGCCCAAAAATTTGAAGGAAAAGCTGGCGATACAATGGTGGCCAGTGCAGCGCAAGCAGCGGCTAAATCCTATCCAAAGAATACCTATGCAACCGTTGCAGATGCGAGCGATTATCTAGCGCTACCTGTTAAAGGTAACTACACGACATCTGTTATGAAT